>CAZSEH010000013.1:44861-56606 GCA_964605835.1 uncultured Opitutaceae bacterium | reverse complement strand
TAACCCCTATTCTTAACCTCCCATCCCCTACGTCCCCACTTCGTGGTGGAGAGCCCTATTTTGGACCCCACGAGTGATGGTGGACGCTACTGGGCTCGAACCAGTGACCCCGTGTGTGTGATACACGTGCTCTAACCAACTGAGCTAAGCGTCCGGTGTGAAGAAGGAGATTCTCACCGGGAGGAAGGCCGAATCAATCACGATTTTTTCCCGGGCTGGGCGGCTTTTTTCGGAGGAGCGTCCCTTTCGGGCACGTTGCGGTAGACCCAGGTGCAGGCGTCGGTGAAGGCAAGGTCGCCGAAATGGGCGGTCGCGGCGACGTGGTTTTCCCCTGAGACAAGACTGACCCCGGGCCAGCGGAAGAGATGGTCGGCCGAGCGCTGCACGCCGAGGGAGGCGCCGTTGACGGTCAGCTCGATCTCCGGCGCAGTCGAGTAGACCTTGATCTCCGTCAGGGGCTTGTGCCGTTCGAGGAAGCGGCGGCTCGCGATCCAGACGAAGGGCTCGTCGCTCCAGCTGGCCTTGTACCAGTAGAACGCGTCCTTGCGGATCCGCCTGTCGTAGGTCACCAGGCCCTTGTCGTTTCGGCCGTCATGGTCCCCCTCGCTGCGGCCGTCGGAGGCGAAGTCAAACATGCACCAGACGAATTTTCCCCACAGGTAGGGCCGGTCGCGCAGGGCGAGCCACGAGAACTCGTGGAGTTTAGCCTGGTACTCCTCCGGATGAAAACGGCCCTTTGTCGCGGGATGGCGGGGCGGCTCCTCGTGCTCGAAAATGCTGGCGCCCGCGCCGTATTCGCTGACCCCGAAGGCGGAATGCGGATGCAGCTTGTGGATATTGTCGAGATAGGAGGGCAGCGCCGTGAACTCATCCGAGTACCAGCCGGCATAGTGGTTGAAGGCGACGACGTCCGTGTGCCAATTCTTCGGTTCGCTCTCCTTGCCGTCGGAGGCGTAGGTGGACAGGCGGGTCTGGTCCTGGGCCCGGGCTACATTGGCCAGTTCCGCGATCACCGGATCGGAGGGGTCGCCGCGTGTCTCGTTCCCGACGCTCCAGAAGCAGATCGAGGGATGATTGTAGTTCTGGCGGATGAGCTCGCGGAGCTGCTGCTTTGCGTTGTCCAGGAATTCCGGCGTGGAAAGGGCCTCGTTCACGAAGGGGATCTCGGCCCAGGCGACGAGTCCGGACCTGTCGCACCGCTGGTACCACGTGTCGGACTGCTGGTAATGGGACACCCGGATCGCCGTGCAGCCGAGCTCCCGAACCAGATCGAAGTCCTCCGCCTCGTCGGCCATCGAGATCGCCCATCCCTTGTCGATCCTATCCTGGTGCCGGTTCACGCCGTGCAGATCGAGGCTTTGCCCGTTCAGGTAGAAGCCCTTGTCCGGATCGACCCTGAAAAAGCGCAGTCCGACGGCCTGGGAGACCGAGTCCACGAGCGTCCCCTCGGCCAGGATATCGACCCGCAGCGTGTAAAGATAGGGATCCGCCTTCGCGTTCCAAAGGTGCGGATGGGACACCGACATGCGCTGCCGCTCCTCAACCGCGTCCCCGCCGGCCAAGGTTCCCTTGTTCTCTGCCCAGGCGACCTCGCGGCCCGCCGCATCCAACAGGTGGGCATGGACCTCGACTCCCTTGCCCTTGTCCGCGTAGCTCTCCACCTCTGTCCGCACCGTGAGGTCCGCCCGGTCGGGCGTGACTGCATTTTGATCCAGAAAGACCCCCGGCGAACCATAGTCTGTCGCGGAAATCTGAATCTCGTTTGTCGCGAGAAGGCTCACGGACCGGTAAATGCCTCCGAAAAAGGTGAAGTCCGCCGAATTCGGCGGAATCCCGAGCATCCCGTTGTCGACTCGCACGGAAATCAGGTTGTCCTGCCCGGTCTTCAGCGCGTCGGTCGCATCGAAGCGGAACCGCGCAAAGCCGCCCTTGTGGGCGCCCACGCGAACGCCGTTGACAAACGCATCGGCCATCAGGCTCACCCCGTCGAATTGAAGATACAGCCGCCTGCCGGCCAGGGAAGAATCGATCCGGAGATGCCGGCGGTACCAGGCGGCGCCGCGCCGGTAGTTGTTCCCGCCATCCTGGCCGTCGAGCGTGTTCCATGTGTGCGGAACGGAGACGGTCTGCCACCCGGCGTCGTCAAAGCCGGCCTCCGAACCGTGGACGTTGTCGGCGGGGTAGAACTGCCAGGCTCCGTCGAGGCTGATCTGGATGCGCGGAGAAGGGTGCATCGGCGAAACCGGCAGTCCGTGCGCGGGAGTCCCGAGATACTGTCGAAGGAACCCGAAAACAACAGGTCTGAGGTCGCGGGGCAGCGGTTTGCCCTCCTGGCTCGTCAGATCGAAACTGTGGCCGACGTGGTCGAGGGCCACGAACTCGTGAGCAACGCCGTTTTGGGTCAGCACCTTGTCGAGCTCGGAGGATTGGGCGAAATCGACCAGGCGATCCGCCGTTCCGTGGACGATGAGGACCGGAGGCGAATCAGCCCCGACATGGTTCACCGGCGAAGCCGCGCGCCAGACGCCCGGGGCCGCTTTGTCATCTCCTCCCAGCATCGCCGTCGGATCGGCGTTGGCCGCGCGTCTGCCGAGTGCACTTCCCTGGGCATCCGCCGCCTGGAGCGTGGGCAGATCCGAGGGTCCGTAGAAGTCTCCCACCGCCCCGACCATGTCCGAAATGCCGGGGTACGGGGCCTGGGGCTCGAGCGCGGATTCGCCTGCGGTAAGGCCCACCAACAGCGCGAGGTGCCCCCCGGCAGAGCCGCCCATGACGGCGACCCGGTCCGCATCAATGTTGTAGTCGGCCGCATGGGCCCGCAGAAACCTTACGGCATTCTTGCAGTCGAGAAGATTTGCCGGCCAAGAGCCCGGGCCAAGGCGGTAGTCGACGCTGGCACAGACATAGCCCGCCGAGGCTAGGGCGCCGCAGATCTGCTGCGCCCTAGCCTCCCCTTTTGTGCCATCCATCCAGCCGCCTCCATGAATCCAGACAACCGCCGGCGAAGGCGGGTCCGCCGGATCGCGCTCAGGCAGGTACAGGTCGAGCTTCTCGGACCGCCCGGCCTCGAGGTAGCCCACGTCCTTCAACGTTCGCACCTCCGCGGCCTGGATTCGCGCGCCGGGGATCGAGATTGAAAGCACTGCGGCCGCCGAAAGGGCGGCCAGGGAAAAAAAGGCGGAATTCATCGGAGCGAACTATTATTGGGCGCGGCCGGCAAAAGGGAATCCCTGAGTCCTCGGAAGCGCTCCCGGGTTCCGGGATCGGGGGCAAACTGAAGCCCAATCTCGCACAGGGCTGACGCGGGCGCCTTGCGGCCCGACTGCGCCTGCAGGCGCGCATCGGCGTAGACAAGGTCCATGTCGTAGGGAAACAGGAGCACTCCTTCGTCGACTGCGCCGAGATTGCCGATCGTGGGCCCGACCGAGGCGTGACCCCAGGTCTGCGCGATCAGTTCATAAAGGTCGGAAAGATGCGGTTGCAGCGACCGCGCCGCGAAAAGCGGCTGCAGGACGCCAGTGATCTGGTCGATACTGAGCCTGCCTCCCGGCGCCGCGGGCCTGGACAACGCCTCGACGTAACGCAGGCGGGCAAACTCGACGTAGGCCCGGGCCCGGCTCGTCCGAGCGGCGATCGCCGCCTCGAGAAACCTGCCCGCGCGCTCGTCGCGGCCCGCGGCGTGCTCGGCCAGGCCGAGCGCTGCAAGAAGCTGGGGGTCGCGCGAACCCCGGACATAGGGGGCGATCAGACTGCGGCGAGCCTCGTCGGAGCGGCCGGCCATGCGCTGGGCCTCTCCCCTCACCCGGGCTGATTCGGCGTCGGTCGCCTCCCTGAGCGCCAGCTCGGGAATATCCGGAAGCGGGCGGCCTGCGTTGTCCTGGAGCCTGAATCCCTGGGTAGAGGAGAAATCCGTGTACCCCCAAAGAATCGCGAGCATTTCATCGTAGCTCTTCCTGAAGCATTGCGTGAAAAGCGGCTCCGTCACCGGTTCGCGCGCGGCGAGATAGGCAAAATTAAGGAAGGCCGTGCGATAGTTCAGCTGAGCCCCGAAGAGGCAGAGGTGGACAAACTCGTAGCACTCCCGGGCCCTCGGAGATTCGGCGGACTCCAGTCCGTCCGAATCCGCGGCAAACAGCCGCTCGAGCGGCATGAAGGTCCCGGCCTTGACCGCAGCCTTGAATGCCTCGTCGCTTGCGAGGGGCGAGGCAGCCGCAGCGCCGGGTCGCGCGGTGGATCCGGGCGCGGCAAAGGCCTTCCGGACCGCGAGATCGGGGTCCGCGATTGCGGGCAGGCCGAACTCCTTTTCGTCATAGGCCATCGCGCCGAAGAGGTTGACGAGGGATGTCTCAAGCCACGCCGGTGTCCGCGGCCCTATGCGCCCCACAAGGAAATGAACGTATTCGCCGTGCAGCAGCCTCTTCGAGAAGCCCGACATGCCGCTCAGACTTGCGGAGCCGGGATCCTGCAGGTTTACGACGATCGCCGCATCCTCCCTGTCCTGGAGGGACAGGCTCAGCGTGTTCTCGGCCTCGTGGATCATGTTTTCCGGAACGAATTCGGAGAAGCGATCCGCCGAGCGGCACAGGATCAGCAACGCCGCCACTTCCGCATTCATGCGCGCCGTCGGCCAGACCGCCTCGACGGCCTGGTGAAAAAGGAGGAAATTGCGGACCGATTCCTCCGTCGTCCCGTCCGGGGCGTTGGACAGGATTTCAAATCCGGGAACCTTTGCGTAGCGCCAAGACTCCGGACGGGGAAGTATCCGCGTATCGACAACCGTGAACGTCGGAAGCTGCACGATCGGGCCGGTGGTCGGGGGCCGGGTGTCGGCCCGCGCCAGGTTCAGGCAGGCGATCGCCGCGATCCCCGCCGGGACCAGCCGCCGAAGCGGGGAAAACGCGCAAATTGAAGGCAAGCGGCGCATGATCGGGTGCAAATAAAGCCCCCGCCTCCCGCATTCGCAACAGCCCCGTTGCTTCCCTGACGGGGCGGCTTGATCCGGGCTCCCGGAGCAATAGTGTCTCGCCCGTCATGCCATCGAACCCTTCGGCCCCGACCGCAGCCCCGCGTCCCTTGGCGGTGGTCACCGGCGCCTCCAGCGGCATCGGAGAGGCCTTCGCCCGAAGGCTCGCCCCGACGCACGATCTGCTCCTGGTGGCCCGGCGGAGGGAAAGGTTGGAGGCCGTCGCGTCAGAGGTCGCAGCCGCACACGGCGCGCGCGCCGAGGTCCTGGTCGCCGATCTCGGAGACGAGAAAGATGTCGCCCGCCTGGCAGGCCGCCTCGGACGGGAGCCGAATCTGGAGCTCCTGGTCAACAATGCCGGGTTTGGGCTCGATGGATTGTTCTGGGAGGGAAAGCTCGCATCCCACGAGCAGATGCACCGGCTGCACATCCTTGCGACCCTCAGGCTTTGCCATGCGGCGCTGCAGAACTTCGTGCCGAGGAACCGCGGGGCGATCGTCAATGTCGCTTCCGTCGCTTCGTTTGTGCGGGGGATCGGCTCGGGCAGCTATGGTGCGACCAAATCCTGGACGGCGGCCTTCACCGAGGGCCTGCACCTTGATCTCCGAAGCATAAAGTCCCGCGTCGTCGTTCAGGCCCTCTGCCCCGGCTTCACCTACACGGAATTCCATGATATGATGGGCGTCCGCCGCGAAAGAAGGGCCCCGCGCTTCTTCTGGATAAGCGCAGACAGCGTGGTCGCCGCCTCCCTTAAGGGATTGCGCAGCGGCCGGCTTTATGTCGTTCCGAACTGGAAATACCGGATCCTGACCGCCCTCGTGACCAAGCTTCCGAACGGTTTGCGGATCGCCTTCGAATCGGCCCGGCCGCGCTGACGGCTGGGATCGAGTTACTGAATTGCCGTTTTCTTGGAGATACCGCAAGCTGGCCGGCAGATGATCACGAGCCCCTGTCGTGTCGGCGGCCTGTTTCTAGTCGCCATGCTGTCCTTCAGTGCAGGGATGACAAAGATGAGGGCCGATTACCAACAGTCGCTTCGCCAAGTCAGCCTTCCTGGACGCCCGTTTGGAGTAGCCGTATCGAAAGACCTTCAGTGGATCTTCGTTTCCATCATTGGAGGTCCAAGAGAAACTCCCGGAATCGCAGTGCTTCAGAATAGATCGGGCGGCATTGAGCCAGCACGCATGGTCCCGATGGGTCGGTCGCCAGAAGGGGTAGTCCTTTCGCATGACGGCAGCATGTTGATTGCAGCAGCCGACGACTGTGTGGTCTTCTTTGATGTCCAAAGGCTCGAAGCTGGCGAAAATGATCCCGCATTTCAATGGGTGGTCCGCGGCAAGAATGCCGGCTGCGTTTATGTCAATGTTACGGCGGATGACAGAACCCTTTTTGTGAGTGACGAATTCGCGAAGACAATCACTGTCATTGATTTGGATCGGATACGCTCGATTGGTCGCGATTCGGCGAAGAACGTGAAGCATGTGAATGACCGCGATGGCCCATCCACAGCGATTGTCGGACGAATTCCGGTCGGAATGTCCCCGATTGCCCTGACATTTTCGAAGGACGAGCGTTGGTTGTTCACCACAAGCGAAGTCGCTGCCCCAGAGTGGAGATGGCCGCGCACGATTGTGCGCGAAGGAGCGAGATCGAGCCAAGACAAGGTTTCCGAAGGGGCGGTAATCGTGATCGATGTCTTGAAGGCGAGAATCAACCCACAGCAAAGCGTGGTCGCAAGAGTTGCCGCCGGAGGCAGTCCCGTGCGCGCAGCGCTTTCGCAGGATGGCGCACGCCTTTTTGTAACCGCCCGAAACAGCGATGCGGTATTGGCGTTCGAGACTGCGGATCTGACCAGCGGCCACGATCGCACGAAGCCGGTGAGAATCCCCGTTGGGAAAAGTCCCGTTCCGATCATCCTGACCAACGACGGCCGATTTGCCCTTGTTGGGAATTCCAATAGGTACAGCGCCGATGTGACGAGGAGTTCCACGCTGAGCGTGCTGGACACCTCGCGCGTCGGCACGGCGCTTAATCCGGTCATTGGGAATATTCCGTGCGGCGCATTCCCCCGGAATTTTTGTCTGGGGTCCGACGGCCGAAGTCTGTTCCTGACAAACTTTCAATCGGCCTCGCTTCAAATCATTGATTCCGACCGCCTCTTGCAGCTACTCGAAAAATGACATCGTTGCAACCGCCCGCCATGTGCGGCGGCTTTCCGGAAAGCTCCGTCAAGACTTGAGACGCGGACCGGAATCGGCCTTTTTTCGTCGCGTTTGCCGGGTCAAAATGGCCAATTCCCAGAGGGAACCAAGCACAATCTGCCACTACCCCTGCACCACTGGTTTTAATTCGTTTGGTGTCCGTTTTGATGTCCGGGTCTTGCGTTGAACTCAATCCTTTGGAGCGTTAGCGTAAGTACGTTTTGCGCGAAGGGGCATTTGCCGTCACAGGAATTTACGTCACAGTTGGCGAACACGAGCGGGCCACCATTCTCAAGGTGCTGAGAAGGTTGTTGGTCGGCGCTGATATTGAATTCGATGGCATGGAGAAACCGATACCGGTTATTCAAACCGAGATGCGAGGCCCAATTGAACGTTTCTGTGCCACACCAATCGATTTCTAGGGACACGGGAATGACGGCACGTAAGGACTTCGGCATGGTCGCGAAGTGAGACGATGACGATTTACATTCCACCATTTGCGAATGTTCGGCTAATCGAATGCCGGGACTTCATGACCCTGGTGCCATTCTGCGCCTATCGCGAATTCTTCGGCCATGGCAAGATAAAGGCTGGTGACGTTCCGCTTGAGGGGAGAAAGGGGTTCGTTGGCACGTTGTTGAGCAGGTGCTCAGAAGAAGAAGAGATCTGGCCAGTGATGTCGTGGAAGCCCGATTGCTCAAGCCGTTGGGGAACCCGATGCCCAGCGCAGTGAAGTATTTCGGGAGGCTTGAAGTCCTGGAATCGGCCCGAGACAGAGCGTGGCTGGCGAAGGTGACGAACGCCGGGAGCCAACGCTGAAAAATGAAGAATCCGCGGAAGACCGGATTTGGGGTAAATGGCGCCTTGCGGGCGTCTACAGGGGTGCTATCTTCAGCGCATGACGACCAGAGTTGCCGCAACCTACGAGGGCGAAGTCCTGAAGCTCCGCCAACCGTTGCCGCTGCCCCTGCATAGCGAGGTGCTCGTCACGGTCGAAACTGACGTTCCCGCTGATCCGGACCGCCGCGACTGGACGACGGTAACGGAGGCCGCTCTACTCAAGACTTGGGACAATCCAGCAGACGATGTCTTTAATCAACTGCGCGAAGCATGATGTCGTCTTGCTGCCGATCCCGTTCACAGACCTGGCGAGCCGGAAGGTGAGGCCGGCGGTCGTTGCGGCGGTTTTTCCCCAGCATGGGGATGTGGTATTGGTCCCGATCACATCGCAAAGTCACAACACCGACGTGCCGTTGGCCGACTGGCAGACGGCAGGCCTGAACGTCCCTTGCGGAATCAAAGCGCAGATTGCGACGCTGGAGCAGTCGATGATCGTGCGCCGCCTGGGTCAATTGTCCGACAAAGACAAGATGACATTCGACGAACGGTTGACCGCGTGGTTCCAGTTGAGGGCCGCGCCGACAAAGAGGAATTGGTTCTTGTCGCTGTTCGGGAAGTAGCCTCAGGCACTTGTAGCCAGTGCGATGGGGAGAACCCCGGCAGCAGACGTTCAGTCGGCGGGTGTGACTCGATAGAGCCCCGCCCCATGCGCGTCGATCGACGGTGCAAACTGGCCGTCCACTCTTCCGAGGTCCGTCTTGCGCCAGAGGTCCCGGACCTGGCATGCGCCGGTGAACCCCAGTTCCGACAGCCCGACCGGCACGGGCGCCGCGGCTCCGTCGCGGGTGTTGAACAGCGCAAGGTACTTGTCGTGCGAGCCCGGCACATCGGCCACCCAGCCGTAGAATCCGTCCCGGTGAAACAGCTCCCGGTTGCCGGCGCTGGCCTGGTCGACGGACAGGACCTCGTCATTGGTGATCAGGGCGAGCGTCGCCTCGTCGAGCTTCGTCAGGTCTGCACCCAGGATGAGCGGCGAGCGGGCGATGCTCCAAAGTGACATCAGGGTGACCTGTTCGCTCGCCGTGAAATGGGTCTGGCGCTTTCCCATCGAGATCGTGCCCAGCGGCAGCATGTCGGCGTCGGGAAAGTGTCCGGGACCGCGGAACGGGGTCCATGCGCCCAGCCGGTCGAACTGGGAGAGAAGCTGTGGCCAATGGTCCCAGAAATCGCCGCTGATGCGCCACAGGTTGGCATGAGCGCTTATGTGCGCCCCGTCGGCGACAGGAGTCGGGCCGGGCGAGGTGCTCAGCACGATCGCCCGGCCGCAATGATCGATCGCCCGGCGGATGGCCTCGATCTCGGTCCGATGGTAGGGAGACGAAAGGTCGTCGACTTTCACGAAGTCGATGCCCCACGAGGCGAGCATTTCGAATACGGAATCGTAATACTCCTGAGCCCCGGGTTTTGACATGTCGACGCCGAACATGTCGTCGTTCCAGGGACAGAGGCTCGTCGGATCGGCGATGTCGGCAGCATTGTACGGCGTGCCCATGACCGGCGTCCGCAGGGCGACAGCCTGGCGCGGGATGCCGCGCATCAAGTGCACGCCAAACCTGAGACTCATGCCATGCACCGCATCGGCGAGTGGCTTGAAGCCGCGCCCGTCCGAGGCCGACGGAAACTTGTTCTTCGCCGGGGTCAGGCGGCCCCACCCGTCCATATCGAGTTTTACCCCCTTGCGATAGTCAAAGCCGGTCGCGTTCGGCTCGTACCATTGGATGTCGACGGTGATCAGGTTCCAGCCATGGCTCAGGAGCCTGGCCTGCATCACTGTGGCTTGGGCGCGCGTCTGCGCTTCCGTCACCGTGGTGGCAAAGCCGTCCCAGCTGTTCCAGCCCATGGGCGGCGTTGCGGCCCAGGCATGGTAGGCGGGTGGACTGTCGGCGCGCAAAAGACAGGTTCCAGCGGCCGCGAGGGCGACAGCCAGGGGTGTTGCAAATGGGTGGTTCATGATGGGTCCGATGAAAGAAGGGTGAACGAATGCGGACTTCACCGGACGGCCGGCGTCACTCGGAACCAGTCGAAATCGGCAAAGCCCCATGCCGAGGCAAGTGGCGTCGAGCTGGCAAAGAGGCCCACCTTTGCCCCGATGTAGCGATCGCCCGACGCCTGGAAGGGTTCGCCGACGGGAGTGAAGACCCGGTTGTCGGCGCTGTAGGCGAACCGGCAGAGTCCGTTCTCGCCGACTTTGACTTGCAGGCAGGCCGGGGCCGCCGCCACATCCACGCCCCAACTTTCGCTCTCCTGGGCGCCAGGGCGGTTTGCGCCCCGGTTCACCGCATAAACGAGCCGCAGCCCCGTTGCGGTGCGCCGCAGGCCGATCCAGGCATAGTCGAAGCCGAAAACAACGAGGCCGGCGCGTTCACCCTCGGCCACCGGTGTGAATTTGAGCGAAGTTGTGACCGTGAACGCGGGGGCGGGAAATTTCTGCAGGAGGAGATTCGGGGTGTCGTAAAGGGTGTTCAAGGCAGGCGCGCCATTGATGCGGGTCCTCGGCGCCGGCACGCAGGCCAGACGGAGAAAGCCCCGTCGCTGCTTGAGGGAAGCCCAACCCGCGCGCGGATTGGCGTTCCACTGCCATTGCAGGCCCAGTGCGCGGCCGTCGAATTCGTCGCTTGTCAGGGGCACGGCGACCGGCCAGGTGCGCCCGACGTTGGGTTTGGCGTGCACGAGAACCGGCTCGCCCCTCCCGGTGCCCCCCGGGTCGGCCCCAATGACCGGCCAGTCGTCGTGCCAGGCCATCGGCTCGAGGTGGACGACGCGTCCGTAGGCACCCCTATCCTGGAAATGGAGAAACCAGTCCTCGCCCGTCCGGGTGTCGACCCACGCTCCCTGGTGCGGGCCGTTGACCTGGGTGCGGCCCTGGTCGAGCACGATGCGGTGCTCGTAGGGGCCGTGCAGGCTTTTCGAGCGGAAGACGGCCTGGTATCCCCCGCCGATTCCCCCAGCGGGCGCGAACACATAATAATAGCCGTTTCGCTTGTACAGTTTCGGACCCTCGAGGGTCGTCCAGCCGGGAATCTTGTTGCCGTCGATGATGATCTCGCCGGCATCGAGTGCCCGGGTGCCGTCCGCTTTCAATCGGTTCAGCGTGAGAATGTTCGAAACGCCGGCTCGGCTCCTGGCCCAGGCATGGATGAGATAGAGCTGCCCGTCGTCGTCCCAGAACGGGCACGGATCGATCAATCCCTTCCCGGGCATGATCAGGATCGGCCGGGTCCAGGTCCCGGCGGGATCGGTCGCGGTTGTCAGGTATATGCCGAAATCCGGGTCCGGGTAGGCGATCCAGAACCGGCCTGCGTGAAAGCGGATGGCTGGCGCCCACACGCCCTCGCCGTGACGCGGAGCCGCGAAGTGTCCCTCCGGCACCTGGACATTCAAGGCGTGGCTGGCCAGGGACCAGTTGACCAGGTCCTTTGAGTGCAGGATCGGGAGGCCGGGAGTCGCGAGGAAGCTCGAGGAAACGAGGTAATAGTCATCGCCGACCCGGATCGCATCGGGATCGGAATAGTCGGCGAACAGCACAGGATTGCGGTAGGTGCCGTCGCCCTGGTCCGGAATCCAGGAAGCCGGGGCCGCGGCCTCGGCTCCGCGCAGGAAGGCGGACGGGGCTTTGGGACTCAACCCGACAGCCGCAGCCAGGAAGAAGCTGACCAGAAGCGGACTTCGCATGACGATGGG
>CAZSEH010000013.1:0-44761 GCA_964605835.1 uncultured Opitutaceae bacterium | reverse complement strand
CGACAGCCGCAGCCAGGAAGAAGCTGACCAGAAGCGGACTTCGCATGACGATGGGGTTGGACTTCTAAGCCGGGAGTATGCAGTTCGCGAGTTGAGATTGCCCAAGATGCTGAGACGAATCGGGCTGAGGAGCACCGAGGCATACCCAAAGGTATGTCGAGTGTGCGACGCAAGCCTGAGGCGTCCGGCAGATTGGGCGAGATCGACTCGATGAACTGTATAGTTCCGGCTAAGTCTTGAACCGGAATCCGCTCGGATTCAATCCCGGGTTAGCGTCCCTGAGGCCGGTCATGAGGCAAGAATCGCAATTCCCGCGCAGACCTTTCCGCACAAAACTCGTCTAATCAGGCATGAATCCGCCCTTTGACTTCCGGGAAAGTACGACCTAGCGTCCCGGACCCTTTTGATATGTCCGGGAAAACACCAGAGCCCTTGATGGCGAAATACTCCGCGCTGCGTGATGGCCTGCGGCCGAGGCTCCAGCGCGGACTCATCGTGGCCTTTTCGGGTGGTGTCGACAGCGCGTTCCTTCTTTGGAGCGCAGAGCAGGAGCGCCGTGCCTCGGGAGGACGGCTGCTGGCGGTCACGGCTGTCAGCGACAGCCTGCCCCAGGTGGAAAAGCAGGATGCGGAGCAATTTGCAAAATCGATCGGCGTGGAGCTGCGATGGGAGGCCAGCGGTGAGCTCTCGAACCCCGACTATCTTCGAAACGACGGCTTGCGCTGCTACCACTGCAAGACCGAGCTTTTCCGGCTCACCCGGTCGCTGAAGGAGCACGGTGCATACGAGTTTGTGGCCTACGGCTACAACGCGTCCGATCGGTCGGATTACCGTCCCGGCCACAAGGCCGCGGAGGAAAACGGCGTGATCGCCCCGCTGGCCGACTCGGAGCTGACCAAGGACGACATCCGCGCGCTCATGCGCAAGTTCAGGCTTCCTCTCGCCGACAAACCGTCCAGCCCGTGCCTCAGCTCGAGGCTCATGACGGGCGTGCCGGTCACTCCGGAAAAGCTCAGGCATGTCGAGGCGATGGAGTCGATCCTGCGCGAACGCGGCGTCAATGTCGTTCGCGTCCGGCTCCACGAGGAGGGGGAGCGCCGTTACCTGCGGGTCGAGGTTGCACCCGACGAGATGGACAAGGTGCTCTCCGTCCGCGACGCCCTGCTCGCCACGGGACTGACGAACGGCTATCAACGCGTGCTTTTGGATCTCGCCGGGTACAAGACCGGGGGCGCTAACCTCAGCTGAGATAAATTATGCGCGACAACGAGATGCTTGATCTGCTTGCGGCGGTCGGAGCCGGCAAGGTTTCCCCCGCGGATGCGCTTCGCCAGCTAAGAGCCGGTCCTTTTCGCCAGACCGACCTTGGGTTTGCCCAGCCCGACCACCATCGCAGGGTCCGCCACGGATTGAACGAGGTCGTGTACGGCGAATCCAAGACCGCGGAGCAGATCCTCGCTATCGTCGCCGAACTTGGTGAATCCGGAGGGCCCGTTCTGATCACCCGCCTTCAGCCGGAAAAGATAGCCGCCCTGCAGGCCCGGTTCCCCGCGGGAAGGGCAAATTCCGCAGCGCGCACCTTCATTGCGAACCCGCCGACTCCAAGGGAGGGGAGCCTGTCGGTCCCCCACGTCGCAATCGTCGCCGCCGGGACGAGCGACCTGCCCGTGGCCGAGGAAGCCTGCGAGGTGTGCATAGCCATGGAGACCGCATTCGTGCGCGTCTGCGACGTGGGCGTGTCCGGACTCCACCGGTTGCTGGGAGCCGTGGAGACGCTTCAGGCCGCCACGGCGCTGGTCGTCGTTGCGGGAATGGAAGGAGCCCTGCCGAGCGTTGTCGCGGGCTTGATCGGCCGGCCCGTGTTCGCGGTGCCGACCAGCATCGGCTACGGAGTCAGCTTCGGAGGAGTCACGCCCCTGCTGGCCATGCTCAACTCCTGCGCGCCTGGTGTGACCGTCACAAACATAGACAACGGGTTTTCCGCGGCCTTCGCGGCCTGCCAGGTCGTCCGCGCGGTCAGCGATGCGCAACGCAACCGCCATGAGCAAAGCAATCTACCTTGAAAGTGTCGCCGGCGTCGCCGGAGACATGTTTGTCGCCAGCTTCGTCGATGCCGGCGTTGTCAAGGCGGAGGAGCTGGCCGCCCTGCCGGCCCAGGTGGGCCTTGACGGCGTTGCAGTCGAGGTCAGCCGGGTGCGCAGGGCCGAGGTCGAGGCGACGCATGTGCGGGTCGCGTGCAATCAAAAGGCCGGCCTGTTCCAACACGATCACCCTGGCGGGCACGGCGGTCATGAACCGCACGATCACCATGATCATGGGCATGCCCATCAACACGACCACGACCATGGACACCACCACCATCACGCGACACACGATGGCGGAATGGAAACCCACCTCGAGTTCCATTCGGCGTCCCACGACAGCGGGCACGCCCACTATGCCGATATCGACCAAAGGATCGCCAAGTCCGGGCTCGACGAGCCTGTAAAGGAACTGGCCCGGAGGATTTTCCGGCTGCTGGCGGAGGCGGAGGCATCCGCCCACGGCTTTGCGGTCGAGGACGTCGCGTTCCACGAGGTTGGCGCCGTTGACTCGATCATGGACGTCGTGATGGCGTCGTACTGCGTGCACAAGCTCGGGACCTGCGCATTCTACGCCTCCCCGATCCGGCCGGGGCGGGGCTTCGTGAAGATGGCCCACGGAACCCATCCGGTTCCGCCGCCCGCCTCGCTGAAACTCCTCGCCGGCCTGAGGGTCGCGCCCGTTCCGGCCGCAATCGTCCGCTCCGACATCGAGCTTTCGACGCCGACCGGGATTGCGATCCTGAAGGCTCTTGCGCCGCGTTTTGTCGCCGAGCCGCCGCCGGGAACCCTGATCGGGCACGGCGCCGGCGCCGGCACGATGGATTTCGGGGCCTTTCCGAACATTTTCCGGATCGTCCTGTTTGAAGAGGGCGCTGTGGCGGTTTCTGCGGAGGGGTTCGACAGCGACCGGGTGGTCGAGATCGCCTGCAACATCGACGACGACACCGCGGAACACGTCGCCTGGATGGCCTCGCAGCTGCTGGAGCGGGGCGCCCTGGACACGTGGCTGACGCCCGTGACCGGAAAGAAGGGGCGGCCCGCAGTCTGCCTTTCCGTGCTCGCGACCGAGGCGGACTGGTCATCGATGGCCGCGTGGATCCTGCAGAATGGAACGACCTTTGGCGTCCGTTACCACTTCTGGGACCGCCTGAAGCTTCGCCGCCGTTTCGAGCGCCGCGAGACTCCGGAGGGGGCGCTGACCTACAAGGTCGGCCTGGCGAAGGATGGGGGCGTCCTGAAGGAGAAACCGGAATTCGAGGAAGTGCGCCGCATTTGGGAGAAGCCCAAGGCCTAGGCCGGACAGCGGCATCTTGACCCGGCGGGCGGCCCGCCAAGAATGGCGGACTCCCCTCGCGCCATGAATGTCACCCCGCTTCGTTTCGTCGCAGCGCTGGCGCTTTGCGCCGCAGCATCCGCTCCCGCCGCCGACTTGCCGGCCGGCGGCCAACATCGCAATTTCGCCGTGGCCGTGTACATGCCGGTCGGCGCGGTGCGCCACCTTGCGGACCCGGCCGTCCTCGCCGCCGAGTGGGCGCAGATCAGCAGCCAGGTGAAAGTGGACAAGGTCTATATCGAGGCCGAACGGGACCGGGTGCTGGCGGATGACGCGCTCCTTGAGAGGATGAAGGCGTTTTTCACGGAACGCGGCGTCCGGGTTGCCGGCGGCATCACCTTTTCCGACGGGGCCGAAAGCGGCCAGTTCCGCTCGTTCTGCTACACGGATCCGTCGGATCGTGCGTTCATCAAGAGCGCCTCGGAACTCGTCGCCCGGCATTTCGACGAGGTCATCCTCGATGACTTCTTCTTCGTCACCACCAAGCACGAATCCGACATTGCGGCCAAGGGCGACCGAAGCTGGACGCAGTTCCGGCTGGACCTCATGGACGGCGCCGCGCGGCAGCTCGTCGTGGGAGCGATGAAGGCGGTCAACCCCCGCGTGCGCGTCACGATCAAGTACCCCAACTGGTACGAGCACTTCCAGGGGCTCGGCTTCGACCTCGACCAGGGGCCGAGGATCTTCGACGGAATCTACACCGGGACGGAAACGCGCGACCCCAACTCAACCGACCAGTTTCTCCAGCAGTACGAGAGCTACCAGATCATGCGCTATTTCGAGCATATCGCGCCGGGGCGAAACGGCGGAGGCTGGGTCGACACCTTCAATTTGCACTACCTGGACCGCTACGCCGAGCAGTTCTGGGACACCGTGTTCGCCAAGGCCAGGGAGATGACCCTGTTCTCGTGGAGCAACCTGCTGGAGCCGGTCCGCCCCGGCGAGCGCCAGGCGTGGCAGTCGCTCGACACAAGCTTCAACTACGACCGGATGCTGCAGTTTCACCCGGCCGGCTCGCCACCCGCGGCCGGGCCCGCGACCATGGCCCGCGCCGCCGGATATGCGCTCGACCAGGCCGACGCCGTCCTTGGACGCCTGGGCGAGCCCATCGGCGTCAAGAGCTACCGGCCGCCGCACGGCCTCGGGGATGACTTTCTGCACAACTACCTCGGCATGATCGGCATTCCGATCGAGCTGTATCCGAGCTTTCCGGAGGATGCGAAGGTGGTCCTGCTGACGGAGGATGCGAAGGTCGACCCGCAGATCGTCCCGCGCATCAAGCGCCAGCTCCTCGCCGGCAAGTCCGTCGTCGTCACAGCCGGACTGTACCAGGCCCTGAGGGGCCGCGGGATCGAGGACATCGTCGAACTCGAGCCCGGGCCCAGGCGCATCCTGGCCGACGGCTATTCGACCGGTTCCGGCGCCGGGGACCGCGCGGTGCTGTCCAACGAGGCCACCGGCGCGCCGCCCATCCTGTTCCAGCAGGTCGGATTCCTGACAAACGACGCCTGGGCCCTCGTCAGCGCGATGTCGGACGGCGTGGGCTATCCTCTGCTTCTGGTCGACCGGTATGGCGCAGGCGGCCGCTTCTTCGTTTGGACGATACCCGACAATTTCCACAACCTATACCGCCTTCCTCCCGCCGTCGTGAGCGCCGTCAAGAACGCGCTCATGGAAGGTTTCCCTGTCCGCCTCGACGGCCCGAGCCAGGTTGCGCTCTTCCCGTATGACAACCGCACTTTCATCGTGGAATCGTTCCTTCCCTCCGGAGCCGACGTGAGAGTCCGCGTTCTCGGGAAGACGGCGAGCCTGCGCGACATCGTGTCGGGGCAGGTCGTGGCCGGCCAGCCGCCGGAGGCGCCCAAGAGGCGCTGGCAGACTCCCGAGGAGCCCCGCGTCTCATTCGACATCCACCTCGCGCCCCACAGCTACCGCGTGTTCTCGATCGAGCCTTGAAAGGATTGCCATGAATCGCGCCCGCCTATCGATCCTCTCCGCTGTCGCATTTGCACTCGCCGGCTGCTCGCGGCCCCCGCCGCTCGACCGGATCGTGGCGACGCAGTCGGCCTCGGCCCTGGAGCATTGGCGGGAGGGCGTCGGCGACGACCTGACGCCGGCGCAATGGCAGGACTTCGACGTGGCGCTCCAGGAGATCCAATTCAAGATCATTGCCGAACCCGACGCGCAAAAAGGCGATTCCGCCGAGGCCAAGGTGAGGGCGGAAATTGCGGGACGCACCGTGCGGGAAGTGATGCGGCTCGGGTTTGAATCGAAGCTGGCGCGGCTCGACGCCGAGGGCACCCAGCTCGAGTCATTCATACGCATGAACTCGCAGAAGAAATCGGGGACCGCGCAGTCGGCGGCGGATTTCAAGAACCAGGTTTACACCCAGCTGTCACTTCTTCGCGCGGTGGATGAAGAGATGGAGCGCACCGGGCAGAAGCTCGACCTTCTGCTGCAGCGGCCGCATGTGGTCCACAATCCCCGGCAGCCGATCCCCTGACCCGCCCCTCAGTCCCCGGATGCAAGCGTCTCCGGCGGCCCGAGGTAGGAGGGCCGAAGGCCGCCTGTATCGACGACGATCTTCTCCAGGGCCACGCCGGGGTCGACCATGTAGATCTTCAAAGTGTGCGCTCCGGCGGCTAAAAAGGCCTGCCGGTTCGTCGCAGTCGTCGTGTTGTCCAGGACATTCTCCTGCCAGGCATGGCTGGAGCCGACTTCGGCGCCCGTGCCCGCCGCTACCGAAACCAGATGGGGCGGCTCGTCGTCGACCGCCGCTGCAAAGCGCAGGCCCGTACCGAACTTGAGCGGCTGGGTCGGAATGAGGTTGTAGCGGATCCTGGCCTCGCCGGCGTGGAAGAGGTAGATATCATATTGCAGCTCCGGAGCATCGATGGCCGCCAGGGCCGGATCCACGCTTGGTGCCGTCGTTGGAAAGACCGTCACGGCATTCCCCGTTCGCCCCAACCCCGGAACAATCCGCCACGCCGCGCCGGGTCGGTCCGTTTTTCTCGAGAAATGTCCCGCGAGGATGGAAACAACGCCTCCCGATCCGACAAATCTTCCGGCCAGTTCCGCCGGGCGCACACCGGCGGGATTGTGCAGCGGCACCCGCACCGTAAACGTGCCCCCGCCGCTGGTGATCGCGATATTCCCGGAGACATCCGCTCCGCGCGGCGCCCGGGCCCAGTCGACCGATACAGTGAACTCGCCCGGCCTGGCCATTCGCGTCTCCCGCATGGGTGTGAGCGCCTCGGCGCGCAACGACCGGGAAAAGTCGGCCGGGGCGGGATCTCCGCGGCTGAGTTCAATCCAGTCCCTGTCGGCCCTGATTGTCCATTCACTCGCCGCGGAACCGGTGTCGAACACATCCAGGAATCTCCCCGTTTTCCGGAAGGAGTCGAAATCGGGCAAGGCGGCCGGCTCGCCGGGCTTCAAGGGCTCCGCCCGGCCCTCGATGGCCACCCCGATTCCAGGCGCCGCCGGCGGGGTGAATCCCTCCACCCCGGGCGCGAGGTGCAGGATCGCGTTTCGGTAGGAGCGCGGTTCCAGCAACGGGTCGTCCTCCATGACATTCCGCCACTTTCCCGCCGCGAGGCCGCGGTTGTAGCGGTCGGCGGCCGCGGCAAGTTTGGCGGTTCCCGTGTCAAATTCCCCCACCCAGTCGCGCACGCTGGCGCGGCCCTGGCGCAGGGCCAGCTCGGCCATTTCTCCGGCCAAGAGGCGTTGATTCGCCGCGGCCGCGCCGATGACCGGGTACTCCACCAGTTCGTAAAAGGCATCCTTCTTCGCGGCCGGCATCCCGGCTTCCAGTTCCTCGGCCCAATTCTCGATCGTTGCGTAAGCCCTGAGGCGGCCCGCCCCCTCGTTTGAATAATCCGTGTAGGTGAAATCGCTCGGGCGGGGTCGCTCAGTTCCGACATTCCACTGCAGGTGCTCCGGCTTTCGCTGGAAACCCAGACGATAGTAACCATCCATGATCCCGGCGATTTCCCGGGCATGGCCCGGGCCAAACTGTTCAGTCGCGAAACCGTTCAAATAGTCCGGCAGGGTCCTTAGGTTCCATTTGTCGATGTCCCAGGCCATTTGCATGAAGAAGTCCGCGCCAATCTCCCCGGGTTTCAAATCGCCAACGTTGAGGATCCAGAGCTTCCGCATGCCGTGCTCATAGGCCTTGCTCATTTCCTCCCAGATCAGCGCGGGCGGCGTCGTGTTCAGCCAGACGTAAGAGAGGGGATAGCCAAGGTATGACACGTGATAATAAACACCAAAACCGCCGGGACGCGCGGCAATCTGCTCCGGCGTCGGAAAATAGCGGATGTAACCGAAATTGTCGTCCGGGAAGACCACCGTCACATCGGGGGGCACCTTCAGGTCCTTCAGGAAATAGGCGAGCAGCTCCTTGTACGGGCAGAATATCTGCGGCACCTTCGACGGATCGGAGTTTACATATTTCGCGATGAGGGAGCGCTGCACTCCGAACACCTTTTCCAGCGTCGCGATGATCTGCGCATCGCCGACCGGGCCCTGCATGGGGCCGTCGTGGATGCCGCGCATGCCGATCGTGTACAGGTTTTCGTATCGGCCGTTCGTTTGCAGGCGCTCCTCCCAGTATTTCGTCACGCCGCCGGGGTTCGCCAGAAAATTGAAGGCGGACTGGCTGTCCCTGGGCCATTCGCCGACATTGTTGCGCAGCAATGGCTCGCAGTGTGACGAGCCCATGACGATGCCGTAGCGGTCGGCGACGAGCCTGTTCGCGGGAATCGCGTTGAACGGGGTCGAGCATTCGTGCATTGCGGGCCAGAGAGTGTTGGCCTTCAGGCGCAGCAGAAGCTCACAGATTTTCGCGTAGGTCTTTGGCCCGATGTTGCCGACCTCCGGTTCGAAGGTCTTCGCCGCCCACGGCTGCAGGCCCCAGTCCTCGTCGTTGATGAAAATGCCGCGGTACTGCACCGACGGCGGCCCAAACCGACGCGTGCCGGCGGCAACGAACAGGTTGTCGCGGTGGCCGGGCGTCACATCCGCCCACCAATACCACGGTGAGACACCGATCGCCCGCGACAGTTCGAATACGCCAAAGGCCGTGCCGCGCCGGTCGCTGCCCGCAATGACAAGCGATCCGTCTACTGTCGTGATCAGAAAGCTCTCCCATCGGCCCCTGATTTGATCCGCGTCGAGCCTGCCGTCCGCCACAAGCCCGTCAATCAACGGGCTGTGGCCCAGCGTGCCGATGAGCACGGCGGAGCCGTCCGGCTTTGCCGCCTGCACCATCACGGCTGGCTTCCGGCCGGTCACGCGCTCAACGTCGTCCCCGAACAATCCCGCGGCAAGACGCACGCATTCAAAATCCTCCTGCGCGACGCACAGGGGGGCCAGGCGCGGGCCGTCGGCCAGCTTGAAATCGCCGTTCTGAAAGGCGCCGCGCACCCAGTCGGCGTCCGTGGCCTTCATCGAAAGCGCGGCGGCGACCATCAGCAGGATCGTCAGCTTCTTCATGGGCGGGTTACGGGGCATATTGCCCGGAAAAGCCTCTTTTGACAGCATTACCGCATCGGAATCGGGATCCCCGGCTATTCGCGCAGCGAAGCGCGCAGGCGGGCCGGTGAAATGCCGTGCACGCCCTTGAAGACCCGGGAAAAGTGAAGCGGGTCGCCGAACCCCACCATCGCGGCGACCTCCTTGACAAGCCGGTCCGTGCCGATGAGGTCGCGCGCGGCAACGTTCATCTTTTGCCGGAGCAGATACCGGTAGGGCGTCGCCCCTTGGTAGCGCCGAAAGAGCCGGAACAGCAACGGCCGGGTCAGCCCCATTTCCGCCGCGACCTCGGCCAGCGAATGAAACCGCACCGGGTCAGAATCCAGCAGCGCCTTGCATTGCAGGAACTGCTCCCTAGCCCGGTCCTGAAAGACCCCCCGGCTCCCTTTGGCCTGCTCCAGCTTGAGCTGCAGGCGCCTGAACAGATTAAGGCAGATCCGGCCCACATTGCGGGGGTGTTCCCGGCCCTCCAGGATCATCAAATCCAGGATCTCCCGGAATTCGGAATGCCCCTTCAGCGGCAGATGGGCGCCGAGCAGACCGACCGGCGCCTCCAGCGCCTTGCGGGCGCCGGCACCGGTCAGGCTCACGAAATACTTCACCATGGCGCGCGTCGTCGTGCGGATGCTTACCTCCATTCCCGGGCCGTAGGCAAAGAAGCTCCCCGCCTCCAGAGGCACCGCTGGGCGATGACCCAAACGCAATTCCCCCCGTCCCTCCACCACGTATTCCAGCGTTGGAAACGGGTAGGTGCGGCGCCGGACCCTGTAGTCGGAGGCGCAGAGCTCGCGTCCGCCAAACGCCACCGCCAGCGGTCCGGAGCTCCGCTCGGTCAGTTCGAGAAAGAAGTAGCTTCCGCTGGCCTTGTCGGACAGCAGGACGCGTTGCGCCGTGCTCGGCTCCTGCGCCATTGCGTGATTTTTATCCATGTCTGCGTAAGTTATGTCCATCCTAAAAGCGCGGACATCGTGGGCCTAGCGTCCTTATGATCCGGCGAAGGTCGCAACCCCCCTTCTTTTTTATCCATGAAAAGAACACGACACCCCCGCCGCGTCCTGCTCGTTGCCAGCGGCGACCTGCGGTCCGCCGCCAATCAGAAATGCTGGCCGGCCCAGGCGGCGATGGAGCGCCAGCTGGCCGGGGCCGTCGAGGCCCAGGGCTGGAGGCTCATCCGGGCGCACCCTTACAAGCCAAAGGATAAGCACGGCTTCATCGGTTCGCAGAAGGAGGGCATGGAGGTCTTCGCGCGCATCGATCCGAAGACCCCCATCATCGTCGCCGAAAGCGTTTGGCAGTATTCGCACCACATCCTGCACGGGCTGATCACGCATAGGGGCCCGATCCTCACCGTGGCCAACTGGTCCGGAACCTGGCCCGGCCTCGTCGGCATGCTCAATCTGAACGGCTCGCTGACCAAGGCGGGCGTTCCCTACTCCACCCTCTGGAGCGTCGACTTCACGGACCCGCTCTTTCGAAAGGGCCTCGCCTCGTGGCTGAAGACAGGCCTGGTTCGCCATCCGACCGGTCAGGTCAAGCCACTGGCGCTTTGCGCCGTCCCGCGCCGCGCCGTTGCTTCCGCGCGGAAGCTCGGCGGAGAGCTTCGCAGGCGCAAGGCGATCATGGGCGTCTTCGACGAGGGCTGCATGGGCATGTACAATGCGATCATCCCAGACGAGCTGCTGTTCTCCACCGGCGTCTTCAAGGAGCGGCTTTCGCAGTCGTCCCTCTACTACGGAGCCACCCAGGTCAGCGGGGCCGAGGCCCGAGCCGTCTACCGCTGGCTCCGGGCGAAGGGAATGAAATTCCATTTCGGACCCAACCCGGAGACCGACCTCACCGAGGACCAGGTGCTCTGGCAGTGCCGCACCTACGTCGCCGCCCTTCGCATTGCCGACGAATTCGGCTGCGACACGATCGGCATCCAGTATCAGCAGGGGCTGAAGGACCTCCTTCCCGCCTCCGACCTCGCCGAAGGCATGCTGAACAACTCCGACCGCCCCCCGGTCAGGAACTCCGCCGGACGCCTCATCCGCCCGGGCCAGCCGCTCCCCCACTTCAACGAGGTCGATGAATGCGCCGGGCTCGACGGCCTGCTCACCCTGCGGGTGCACCGGTTGCTCGGCCAGCCCGTGGAGAACACTCTCCACGATCTGCGCTGGGGCGACTTCGACCTGAGCGGAACGACCGCCGAATACGTCTGGGTGTTTCTCATCTCGGGCAGCGCTCCGCCCGCCCATCACATCGGAGGGTACCGGGGCACCGAGGCGCACCGCCAGCCCCCGATGTATTTCCGCCTCGGCGGCGGCACCATGCGCGGCATCGCCAAACCCGGCGAGATCGTCTGGAGCCGCGTGTTCGTCGAGGACGGCCGGCTCAAGATGGACCTCGGCCGTGCAAAGGTCGTCAAGCTTCCGGCCGCCGAAACCGAACGCCGCTGGCAGGCGACGACCCCGCAATGGCCGATCATGCACGCCGTGACCTACGGCGTCTCGAGGGATCAGATGATGGCGCGGCACAAGGCAAACCACATTCAGGTCGCCTATGCGCGCTCGGTCAGGGAGGCCGATCTGGCCCTCTACACCAAGGCCGCGCTCGCCGCCGATCTCGGGCTCGAAGTCTCCCTTTGCGGAACCCGGGCCGACGGACGGCCGTTCTGACGGAGCCGGTTGGCTGGAATGCGGTTTCAAGCCGGGAAAAGAGCCCGGCGGTATTGCACTGTCGCGGACATTGCGTAGACGGTTTGGGATTCCAAAATGAGACCCCATTGCCCCTGGATTACCCTGTTTTGCGGATTGCTGGCCGCCGGCTGCCTTCCGGCCGTTCCCGCTCTCGCCGCGGTCACCGGGCAAGAGACCGCGGATGGCGCCGTCTTCAAGATGGATGGCGCAACCCTGCGATTGCAGGTTTGGACGGATCGGGTGATCCGCGTCACCTATGCCCCGGGCGATGCGCTGCCCGAAACGAAGAGCCTGAGCGTCATCGCCCGGCCGTCATCCGTGCCGTCGGAGTACCGCGTGACGCCGGACGCCTATTTTGTGGCCACCGGGTCGGTGGAAGCCCGCGTGGACCGCCAAAGCGGCGCGGTTTCGTTTTCGAATCCAAAGGGAGGGGCCTATCTGGCGGAGGCGCCGGGCGGGCGTATTTTTTCGCCGACCGCTCTCAAGGACCTGGACGACCGGCAGGCTGAGCAGCAGTTCGTGCTCGCGCCAGATGAGGCCATCTTCGGCCTGGGGCAGCAGGCCAACGGACCCTGGAACTACCGCGGACAGACCGTCCACCTCGTGCAGGCGAACATGAACATCGCGCTCCCTGTGGTGGTTTCCAGCCGCGGGTACGGCGTGCTGTGGGACAACCCGGCGGTGGCCACCGTGGCCGTCGGCGCAAAGGGACACGAGAACGTGGTTTCGTGGACTTCCGAGGTCGCGCGCGCGATCGATTACTATTTTCTGGCTGGACCGGACCTGAGCCAGGTCGTCGCCGATTACCGCCAGTTGACGGGGGCCGCGCCCATGCTGGGCGAGTGGGCTTTCGGCTTCTGGCAGTGCCGTGAACGCTACCAGACGCAGGCGGAGATCCTGGGTGTGCTGGCCCGGTACCGCGATCGCGGAACACCCATCGACGGGATCATCCAGGACTGGCAATACTGGACGCCCAGGCCGTGGGGCTCGCACGAGTTCGACCCGGTGCGCTACCCCGACCCCGCCGCCATGGTGAGGCAGATCCACGACGCGCATGCGCACATCGTCATTTCCGTATGGTCGCACTTCGACCTCGGCAGCGAAAACCTGCGCCAGCTCAAGGCTGTAAATGGAGTCTACGGTCCGGTCTATTCCAACCTGTGGGCCAAGGGCGAGAACCAGTGGTATGACGCCTTCAGCCCCGATGCCCGCCGGGTCTATTGGAGGCAGATTTCGAACCACCTCTTCAAGATCGGGTTCGACGGCTGGTGGCTGGACGGAACGGAGCCGGAACTCAGCCTCAAGTGGGGCGAGCTCCGCGACCTGCAAACGGCGATGGGCCGGGGCGCCTATTTGACGGATGCCTACCCCCTGATGGCCACCACCGGCATTTACGAGGGGCAGCGCGCGGATTCCCCGAGCAGGCGCGTCTTCATCCTGACCCGCTCTGCGTGGGCCGGCCAGCAGCGCAATTCCGCCGTCAGCTGGTCGGGCGACATCCGCGGCACCTGGGCCGTCTTGAAGAAACAGATCCCGGCCGGCCTTAATTTCAGCCTGTCCGGGATCCCCTATTGGAACACCGACATCGGGGGCTTTGTCGGCGGGAGTCCCGCCAATCCGGCATACCGCGAACTGTTCACGCGCTGGTTCCAGTTCGGCGCATTCTGTCCGCTGTTCCGCGTCCACGGCACCGGCCCCTCCAAGGAAATGTGGAAGTTCGACGCCGCCACGGACGCCATCCTCGTGAAATTCGACCAGCTGCGCTACCGGCTGCTGCCCTACGTCTATTCGACCGCCTGGCAGGTCACCCATGCGAACGACTCGATGATGCGGCCCCTCGTCATGGATTTTCGCACGGACGCGCAGGCGGTCGGCGTGTCGGACCAGTATCTTTTCGGCCGGGCGATGATGGTGAGCCCGGTGGTGACGCAGGGCGCGACCAGCCGCCAGGTTTACCTCCCCGCAGGGCAGGATTGGTACGACTTCTGGACGGGCAGGCGCGCCGCTGGCGGAACGACAGTCGAAGCTCCCGCTCCGATCGATTCGCTGCCGCTTTATGTGAAGGCCGGCTCGATCCTGCCCATGGGACCGGTCGTCAACTATGCGGGAGAGAAGCCCGCCGCGCCGCTCGAACTGCGGGTTTATGGCGGCGCTGACGGCGCATTCACGCTCTACGAGGACGACGGCAACACCACCAACTACGAAAAGGGCGAATGCTCGGAGATCCCCATCGTTTGGAACGAGGCCGCAGGGAAGCTGACTATCGGCGCCCGGAAGGGCTCGTTCCCCGGCATGGCGAACAACCGCACGTTCCACGTGGTCCGGGTGCGCGATGGCCGTGGCGCGGGCCTGCCGGAAACCGCAACGGGCGATGCCACCGTTTCGTACACCGGCGCGGCGGTGGACGTCCCGGCGCCGTAATCCTTCCCATCCGAAGGCCGGATGGGAAGGAATCGGAATTGTCAGAAGTTAAACGTCGTCGTCAGGGACCACTGCCGCGGCGGGACGATGCGCCACGTATCGGGCGTGCCGTCGAGGTTGTACTGGATCGGCAGGATGTAGCCGTTTGAAGTCAGGTCGGAGCAGTTGAGCTGCACCGTGCACCTCACCTTGCCGTCCTCCCAGGGCAGCTTGAACGAGTAGTTGAGCCACGCATCGGCATGGAGCTGCGCCTGCTGGTAGATGGGCTGCGTGACGTTGGCCCCGGCCACCTGGCCCGAGGAGTTCAGGGCGGAAGCGGCCGTATTGCCATAGTAACCCACGATGGTCGGGCTCATCCATCGAAGGGCGCCGCCAACACCGGCACCTTTCAGCATTCCGCTCAGGAATGTGTAGTGCGTCAGATAGTTGAGGGTGTACTCGGTTTCTTCCGGAACCGTGGTGTTCAATGCAGCCAGGTCGACCAGGAGCGGCACGCCAATTGCCCCCGAGTAGTACGCCCCGACGGTCGTGGCTCCTCCGTTGGTGCCCGTGGCATTCGTGTTGCTGTCATAGCCGTACGAATTCCAGAAGTTTCCGAGGTACGTGATCGCCGTCGACCCGCCGCCCTTCCAATTCGTGTATACGCCGGAATACGCGGCAGGCGCCGTGGTGGCGAGCCAAACCGGCATCCGCACGCCGATGTAGGCTTTCGCCTGCGAGTCGATCGACGTGATCTGGGCATTCTGCCGGCCGCCTGTGATCTTCATCGTCCAGTTCGGCAGCGGATTGTAGGTCAGCTCCAGATCGTAGCCGCCGGCCGTGGTCGTATTCGTGGCCTGCGCGTTTATGTATCCGCCGCTAAGCGGAGCCCCGCCGCTTTGGAGGTAGTTGACATTCAATCCCGTCAAACCGGCCATGGTCGTATATTGCGCCGAGGTCAGCGGAAAGATCGCCGTATTGCCGAAGTTCGTCGACGCCGGGTCTTCGCCGGATTGCAGCTCGACGATCGTCGTCGCCCAGTTCTTGAACTCGTTCTGGTCGATGTAGAGCGCCCGTCCGTTGATGGTCTGGGAGACGCCGGTCAGGTTGTTCTGGTTGTTGCTCCTGAACCAGGTCATGCGGAAGTACAGTTTCTTGTCGGGGGTCGCGACCTCCAGGCCGTAGTCCTTTTCCGTCCCCGCCGGCTTTCCAAGCGGCTGGCCGAAAATGTCGGTAAAGGTGCCGGGAGGCGGGTTGAAATTGTCCGCCTTGTTGAACGTCATGCCGAGCGTTCGGATGACGGCAGCCAGAATGTTGCCATTGTTGGCCGCCGCGTCGATCGAAGCCCAGTTTTCAAACGGCTTGACCACAAAACCCATGCTGTAGGTGTTGCCGCCGATCTCACCCAGGCTCTCCATCGCCAATTGGCTGGTGCCCGGCTGGAACTGGCCCGCAATCGAGGTGGGATTCCAGGGGCCCAGGGCGTACTTGAGGTTGGGGTTCAGTATGCCGTTGGTGTACGTGACCAGCCCCGCATTGTTGGTCGTCGCCGTCGGAACGCCGTTGATGACCGCGTTGTAGATGGTCGCGCCTCCGCGATTCTTCACGACGTCGTCGTTGAGTCCGACCGTGCCGATGATGCGGTCATTCCAGAAGAAGCTCTGCCAGAAATACGTCTTCTGGTCCTGGACGTTCTCGCTGATCTGATAGCTGCCGAAAGCGGGGGACGCGAAGGTCAGTCCGCTGGTCACCCACTGGCCCGTGTAGTAGTTGTAGGTTGTGGCGGTTGCGCTCGTTATGCCGCCAAATCCCGGGATGCCGTGAACCGAGGGGCTAAGGTTGGCGCGCTGGCTTCCGGGAGAGCTGACATACTGCCAGCGATCCGGGTCCTGGCCCTCGGAATCGATGTTCCAGTTTCCCGCAATCGCGGGCTGGTTGTTCAACTGATACAGCAACGACGTGTAGGAACCGTCGCCGCCGTTGATGATTGTGCGCAGGCGGATCGACTGCTGCACGTCGTCGTGGGTGGACGCCTCGGCCATGAACCGATGGTGTCCAAGCCACGTCAGCCAGCCCGGGAGCTTGTCCCGCAGGTCGAGACTGTACGTCAACATCGCCCGCCAGTTCTGATTGAACTCCGGGTGCTGGAAGCCGTCGCCCTGGTAGTCGGTAAGGAAGGTCGACCCGGCGTAGGCGTTCGGCGCCCCGTTCATCAGATATGAATTCGTATCCACCAGGAGTGAGTTCAGCGCGGCATTGCCGCCGTTGCTATGCTGATTGTCCGGGTTCATCTCCAAGTCCTTGTATTCCTGTCGGAAAAAGCCGACGTCCAGGTCGAGATTTGGAAGCAGATTCTGCTGCAGATCAATGTGATAGGTCCTTGCCCGCGAATTCGTGTAGTCGGCTCCGTCGATGTTCGGTCCGCTCTGCGCATTGTAGATGTTCGGATCGACGACGCCGGGCTGGAGGTAGGAGGCGTATCCGCCCGGAGCTCCGGGCGTGCCAACGCCTGGAATGGGAAGCTGGGCGGAGGCCGTCATGAACATCGAGCGGACCAGGCCTTGGGAAGCGGTAAGCGGAGTCGTCGGAACCTGGGCTGGAACGAGGCCGCCGTAGTTGGATCCAAATGTCTGCTGCGGCGCGAAGCCATAGAGGAACTGGCCGTTGGCAAACATCTCCGTGTAGTGGTTCCCGAATGCCGTCATGCCTGGAACGAACAGGGGCGAGGCGACGCTCGTCAAGGCGCCGGTGCCCACCTGTTCGCCCGGGACATAATTGGGGCTGGTGGTCGAACTGACATAGGGTCCCTGCTGCTTGCCCGTGGCGAGAAAAGTGACATAGCCCGTGATCGGATTCATCATCGGCTTGCCGGCGGCCAGCCACGGCGTGACATAGTCCGTCGGAAGCAGGGTATTCTGATCGTTCGCGTAATTGTTGTAGAATTCGGCATACGCGGTCAGCTTCGTCTTGTGCGACTTGAACGGGTCGATCGTGATCGTGGCATATTGCCGGCGCGTCAGGTCGGACGAGGGCTTGCGCTGCGTGCCCACCGAGGTGAACTCCTGTGCCATGTAGATGGCGACATGGTCCCGAATCAGCGGAACGTTAAGGCCGGCCGTCTCGCGGAATCCGCCAAAGCTGCTGGTCTGGAGGCTCACGCTTCCGTCCAGCTTGTTGAGCTGGGCGTCGGCGCTGGAAGCGTTGACAATGCCCGCCGCCGAGCCCGATCCGAACATCAGCGAGTTCGGGCCGCGGTCGATTTCGATCGACTGCACGTTGTACGTGTCGAAGGGAATCCGGTACAGGCCGTAGAAGTCGTCCACTTCGTTGTCGGGCGCCCCCAGGCCGTTGACCCGGGTGCTCAACGTATTGGGTCCGCCAATCGCATTGGCGACGTCGTTTGAGCCAGCCAGCGCGTCGTCGATTCGGGTGGCCTCGCTGAAACCGGTAACCGGGGTGTACGTGTGCGAGCCCTGCGTGCCCGCCTCATACATCATGATATCGTTGATGTTCTGGGCGTTGGTATTCTCGATCTGCTGCTTGTCGATGACGGTGACAGCGGAGGGAATATCGCCGATATTATTGGCCAGCCGGGTGCCGGTGGTCGTATTCGGCGTGAAATACCCCTTGGCCTGGTCGGCGCTGACTTCGAACGGGGTGAGTTTGACCGTCTCGCCCTCGGTTGCGGGAACCGGGGTCGTCGCGACCGGAACGGGCGGCTGGTTGGCCGGCGTCTGGTCCGCGGGGGGCGCCGAATTTGCAACCTGGGCATGGAGGGCCGCAGGGATCAGTACGCTTGCCAGCAGCACGGCAAAGGCGGGCCGGGCCGAATTGGAATCTCTCATGCGGGAGAATCGTGGACAGTTCATAGGCTTAGTGTGGGTTTTCGACCGAGTGGGTCCGACGGCGGGGATGCCGAAGGGCCGGCTCATGTCCATAACAGGGCAATACAGGAGAAGGACGGTGTCGCACGACGGTTGGCCCGTCAAGCCACCGGGCCGGAATCGCCGTGCTGGATACAGTTCCGGGCCACCCAGGCTCGTCACCGGCCAGCAGCGGGATCAGCAGGTCGATCGCGCCGGCGCCTATCGCCTCCGGCTGCAGATCCAGACCGGCGCAGGGAACCGCGCTTCCGAGCACATTCAGATTCACGAATCCGTGGCGTTCGGGCACCGCCCCCCCCGCCAGCGCGATCCAGGGCATGACCTCTGCATGCAGGCTTATCACGACGTCGGGTTTGTGCCCGGAAAACCACCGGGCGAATCCCTTGAAATCCAGGGCGCCGAGCTTCAGCACCGGCACCGCGGCCTCCAGCCGGGCGCACTGCAGATGGTAGGCCAGAAGCCCCCCCTCCCAATCCCTCCTCAGGTCGTCATCGCCGGCAAGGACCAAACCGGGCCGCCGGTATCCGAGCCGGGCCAGCCGGGCCAGTAGCGCCACCATGGAACGGTAGCGGTCGGGGCGGATCGATGCGAGCGGCAGCGGCTCGGTTAGACAATCGGTGTAGACCCCCGAAAAATGCGACCAATCCAGCAAGGAAAGATCCGGAGGCGACGAGGCGGGCAGGATGACCAGGCCGCGTATGCCGCGCGCTTGCAGCGCTGAATCCAGCCGGTGAAGGGACTGGGGAGTGCCATGCACCCGATAGGTCTCTACGGCAAATTTCCGCTCCGCCGCCGCCCGCAACAGGCCGCGCAGCATCACCTCCCGGTATCGAGCGGAAACGTCACGCCTCGCGGATTCGATGATCTCGACCGCAGCCAGCGTGGCGTTCCCGGCGGCCCTCGCGGGGGCCCGCAACGCTGGGGAGTCATCGGTGACCGAATGTCTCAACGCAGGAACGATGAATCGGACGGGGAAATCGGGGCCCAAGGCAACATGCGGGCGGAATGTACCACAAAGTCCCGACCAATTGCCCCCCCAGTTATGGGGGTTTTCCCCGATCCGGAGCCTTTTGGGGTCCGCTGGCTGTCCGGAAGGGCGCTGCCATCCCAAATGCATGTCAATCCTCCCGTTTTCTTGGTTGGCTAATCCCACTCCAAAAGGTATGGACCGTTGCCGAGACTGCCAAAACCCGGATTCCCCATTTGCAATCGTGCGTCCCCATGGCCTCCACTAGAAACGCTTGGGCCGCGCTGGCCCTGGCTGGTCTTTTGTGCCTCGGGATCGGAAGCGGGCGGGCTGCGGACGGGGGGGATGCCCCGCGCTTCTACGCTCGAACCTGGACAACCGACGAGGGGCTGCCCCACAACGACGTCACCCACATCATTCAGGACCGCACGGGGTACATCTGGCTGGCAACCCTCGGGGGCCTCTCACGCTTCGATGGCCGGGAATTCAAGACGGTCGACCTCCCGCTTGAACTGAAGGAGAGGGGTTACAACATCCGCGGCCTGGTGGAGGAAGCCGACTCCTCCCTCCTGCTGGTGCTGCCCAACGGCGATGTCGTCCGATCCAATCGCGGTGAATTCTCGATTCACCCGATCACGGCCAGCCTGAAGGGCGAGACGCCGATAGACCTTTTTGCCGAGCCCGGAGGAGCGGTCTGGGTCGGGACCGGGGAGGGAAACCTCTTCCGCTGGCAGAACGGACGGACGGAAAAGTTTGGAAAAAACGAAGGCATCGACCGGCGAGCGCCCGTTTTTTCCTTTGCAACCGACGGACGCGGGCGCACATGGATAGGGACCGGGAGCTTTCTCGGTTACTATTCGAATGGGGCGCTGGTGCCGTTTGAGCGGCGGCTGGGAAGCACGATCCTGATTGCAGATGCGCACCCGAGCGGAATCTGGATTCTCGCCGATTCGAGCCTCCTTCGGTTGGACGAAGGTGCGCTGACGGTTGCCCTCTCCTCACCGGATCAGTTGCCGCCGACCGTCCTGCCCCGCAATGTCTTTGAGGACCATAATCATACGGTGTGGATCGCCACGGGGCGGAGGGGCCTCTTTCGATGCGCCCATGGGATGCTCGAGCGAATCCCGGTTCTGGACGATTTCACCAGAACGGTCGCCGAGGACAGCGAAGGCGACATCTGGGTGGGGACCGAGGGCAGCGGCGTCAGCATCCTGCGGCCAAACTGCTTTTCCGTCTATGACACAAAAGTCGGCCTTCAGGAGAAGACGAGCGGCGCAGTGTGCGTGGATCGGGCGGGCGACGTCTGGTTTGCCAACCACCAGGGCGGCGCGGTGCGCGGCCGCGGGAGCCATTTTCAAGCGGCTCCAGGCACCGAGGATCTCGGAGTCAACACCGTTTGCCCCGGCCGAGACGGGGACGTGTGGGTCGGCGGCAGCCAGGGAATCCACCGCCTGAAGGCCGGTTCGAGCGCGCCGTTGTGGAAATTCCCGCTGCCCGCCATGGATGTCCGAACGCTGTTCTGCGCCCGGAACGGCGATCTCTGGTTTGCCAACGCCCAGGGCGCCTTGGGATTCATCCGCGGCGATCACTACCGGCTTTTCTCGGCCGACGACGGATACGCGTCGGTGCCGGGAGGCACGGCGATAGCCGAGGACCCGGCCGGCGCGATTTGGATCGGTCCTGAATCGGGCAGCCTGTGGCGGTTCTCGGGCGGCCGGCTCAGCCCAGTGGCATTTCCCTCGTCAATTCCGATCGCGCCAATCCATGTGCTCCATATGGACGCTGCCGGCCTTCTTTGGATCGGCACAGCCAACGGCCTCGTGCTTCGTCAGGGAGGGGAATTCAGGCGGTTCACCGAAGCCGATGGCATCTTTGACCGGATCATCTTTCAGATCGAGGAGGACAACCTGGGTTATCTGTGGCTCGGCAGCCGGCACGGACTCTATCGCGTGCGCCGGGAGGCGCTGCTCTCCCTGGCAAACGGCACCGCCGGCCACGTCGTCTCCACAACCCTTGGGAAGGAGGACGGCCTGCCTGCCACCTCGATGGTCGTGAACGGCCAGCCCCTGTCCTGGAAGGATTCGTCCGGCACTTTGTGGTTCACGACGCTCCATGGCGTCCTCGCGGTCTATCCGACGAAGGTCGCCGTCCCTTCCGAGCATCCCCCTGTGCTCGTCGAGCAAACGCTGCTCGATGGCCGCGCCCAGGAAATGGCCTCCCCTCTTCGCGTTCCGGCCGGACGGCATCGCCTGGAATTTCAACTGGCCGTCCTCAGCTATGCGGCCGCGGAAAAGGTCCGGCTCTGGCACGAACTCGAAGGCATCGATCCGGGATGGGTCGAAACCGGCGTCGGCCAGCGAGCCAGCTACTCCAGCCTGCCTCCCGGCAGGTATCGGCTGCGCGTCGCCACGGAGGGCTCCGAGGGCGGCCTCGATTTTTCGGTCACCCCGGCCTGGTGGCAGACCCTCTGGGCAAGGGCTGGCGCGGTAGTGGTGCTGATCGGTGGAGCAGGCTGGGCGTTCGGCCGTTACGAGAATTGGCGGCTGCAAAGGCAGTTGGAACGCCTCAAACGGGAGCACGCCGTGGAATACGAGCGGGCGCGGATCGCCCGCGATTTGCACGATGAGCTGGGAGGCAGCCTCACCCGGATCGCATTCGGTGCCGACCAACTCAAGCGCCGGCTGGCCGGTTCGGAGTTTCATTCGCTGCTGGAGCAACTGGACGATCGGATCCGGCGCCATGCGAGCGACTTGCAGCGAGTCGTCTGGGCCGAGAGCGCGAAGAATGACTCGCTGGAACGGCTGGTCTCCCTCATCACCCGCTTTGGCCAGGACTATTTTCGGGACAGCCGCGTCGAGTGCATCGTGCGGATCACCGACCCGATCCCTTCGGCCCGGATTCAGCCTGAGGTGCAGCACAACCTGATTGCGATCGCGAAGGAGGCCTTCAACAATGTGCTCAAGCACGCGCATGCGACCGAAGTCGTGATCGCGGCGCAGTACCAGCAGCCCGTGTTCACGCTCACCATCAAGGACAACGGTATCGGCTTTGTTCCGGCGGTCGGCGAGGATTACGATCACAACGGCCTTTCCAACATGCGCACTCGCGTCGCCGAAATACGCGGCAGATTTGAATTGCGCAGCCAGCCCGGGACCGGGACCGAGATTTCGGTCATTTGGCCCCTCGATTCCCGGCCGGGGGAGGCGCAAAGCTCCGAATCCCTCGGAACCGGCCGCGACCAGGGCTGAACCGGCCATTCCCCATAACCCTTTCAACCACCGTGCCAACGAGCATAGCAATCGTGGAGGATGATGCCGGGATCTGCGAGGACCTTGCCCAGATGGTCGGCGAGGCCGGGGACTTGGTTTGCGTCTGCGTCTGCCGCAACGGCCGGGCCGCGCTGCACAAGATTCCAAAGTGCGCTCCGGACATCGTCATCATGGACATCCAGCTCCCGGACATTTCCGGGATCAAATGCACGGCGAAGCTCAAGCAGCTGCTCCCGAACACCCAGATCCTCATGTTCACCATCCGCGACGATGAGGAGCAGATCTTCCAGGCGCTTGAGGCTGGCGCCAGCGGCTACCTTCTGAAGAGCGCCGGTCCGTCAAGGGTCGTCGCAGCTTTGCGCGAAATCGCCGCCGGCGGAGCGCCCATGACCGCCATGGTTTCCCGGATGGTCGTGCAGAGTTTCCACAACCCGGGACTCGAACACGGAACCATCAACCGGCTGACGCCGCGCGAGCGCGAGGTGCTGGGCTTCCTGGTCAAGGGGCACCTCTCCAAGGAAGTCGCCGACCGGCTGTTCATCAGCGTCGAGACGGTGAACTACCACCTGAAGCAGATCTACCGCAAGATGCACGTGCGGTCGCGCACGGAGGCCGTGGTCAAGTACCTGCGGCAGCTCCGGTAGGACCTATTGAGCCTTGGCGACTTCGACGGCGAAAACGTAGGTCGGGCCGCGCATATTGGAGTGGAAGACAACCCACTTGCCGTCGGGGGTAAAGTTGCCGTTGGGCTCGAGCGAGTAGTCGTGCAAAGACAGGTCGGCGAGGCGTTCGGGGATCATCTTGGCGACCTGGATCATGTTCGCCTGGTCGGGCGTCTCGCCGGGCTGGTCCGGGACAAGCTGGGGGTGGAATAGGAACATGTATTTGGCGTCCTTCGCCTGGGCGTAGTGGACCACCGGGTCCGAACCGTCCCCGGAAAAGAGCGTGCCGTCGGGCGACGCATTGTAGTGGACCGACCAGCTTCCCGGCGGGAGGTGGTACCAGATGCGCTTGGTGGTATATACGTTGTAACTGGCGATCCAGAAATCCTCGGAGAGCGGCGTCTGGAGGTCGTAGTAGATCCACTGGCCGTCGTTGCTCCAGTATTCATGGACGGCGATCTCCATTTTCATCGTCCGCTGGTGGACGAGCATCGGCTGGGATTTTCCGTCGAGGCGGAGGAGCCAGACCCGGTCGATCTTCCATTGGCGGCCCTCGTGGGCGTACATGAGCAGCGTCGGGTCGGTCGGGGAAAACTGGAAATGGTCGATCCAGTCGGTCGTGTGGAGGACCTCCTTGTACTCGCCGGTATGCAAGTTGACCGTAAACATCACCATCGGCAGCCGCGCCGCGAGGCGGCGATCCATCATGGGATGCTTGTCCGGAGTGTTGTCGCCGCCGGGTTGGGGTACTCCCGGCCTGTAGCCGCCCTCGGGGGCCGGCCCCCGCTGCTTCTGCTTCCTGGCCTGCTGCGGCGGACCGCCCTCCTGCCCCAATGTAATGGCTCCGACGATCATGGTCTCGTCGGAATTGACCGTGTACGCTGTCCCCCCGGCCGGGAGCTTGGCAAGCTGCCGCGATGTCTTGGTCACAGGATCCAGGGCGCAGACGAAACCGTTGTCGTTGTAGAAAATATTGCCGGTCTTCCGGCCGGTCTGAATGACCCGGCCGACGCGCCCATCGTGGACGTGCTCGATCTCGCCGGTTGAGATCGTCACAAGGTCGATCCCGTTGCGGCCCGTCATTAGGAGTCTTCCGTCAAGGGTGTAGGCGTACTGGGTGAAGTAGAGGCTGCTGCTGCCGGGTTCGGTTGACAGCTGTATGATACGGTGGCCGGTGGCGGGATCGACCCACACCCTGGGCAGGGCGGCGGTTGCGGCCGCGGGCGGAGCCGGATTTTCCTGGGCTGAGGCGGCGACGGCAAAGGCGACGAGGCCGGCCGCCGCGAGGAGGATTTGGCGTATTTGGGGCATGGGAGTAAGGAAGCGGCTAGTCTAGTACCGCGCGGGAGGAGAGTATGGCCGGGCATCGATGACACCGGTCGGTAGAGGCGGAGGACCCAGCGGCGCCGGCGGGCGGGCGGATGGCGCCGGTCCGGCCTTGGCGAGTTCGACGGCATACACCTGGACCGAGCCGTTCATGTTCGAGCGGAAGACGAGCCACTTCATGTCAGGTGTGAAGGTCGCGTTGGGCTCGAGGACGTAGTCGTGCTGCTTCAGGTTGACCAGCCGCTCGAAGTCGAATGTGCCGGTCTGGATCATGTCGTTCTGGCTCGCCGGGGTCTGCAGGTCGGGAACGAGGTGCGGATGGAATAGATAAAGCCACTTGCCGTCCTTTGCACGGGCGACGTTCTTGTCCTCCGAGCCGCCATCGCCCGAGAAAAGCGCACCGTCGGCAGAGACATTGAAATGGACAGACCACTGGTCGCGCTCCAGGTGGTACCAGATCCGTCGGGCGGTCTTGACGTTGTAGCCGGCGACCCAGAAGACCCCGCTCCTGGGGGTCTGGAGGTCGTACCAGATCCATTGGCCGTCGGCGCCCCAGAACTCATGGCCGGCTATCTCCATCTTCATCGTCCGCTGGTGGATGAGGGTCGGCGGCATGGTGCCGTCGATGCGCGTCAGCCAGATCCGGTCGATCTTGTGCCACGGACCCTCATGGGCGTACATGAGAAGCGTCGGATCCGCAGGGGAAAACTGGAAGTGGTCGATCCAGTCGGTCGTGTGGAGGATCTCCTTGTATTCGCCGGTCACGACATTGAGGGTGAAGAGGACCATGGGCAGGCGCGCGGCGAGCCGGCGTTCCATCATCTGGCCCTTGTCCGGCAGATTGTCCCCGCCCATGTAGTTTGCGGCGCCCGGCGCCGGGCGCGCCCGGCCGGCGGCGGTGCGGCCGCCCGCCTGCCCCTCCGTGTAGGAACCGGCGAGGACGGTCTCATCGGAATTGACGGTCGAAATGCTGAGCATGGCGCCCTTCACATCGGGCAGGGTCGCGATCTGCCGCGACGTGTTCGTCGCCGGGTCGGTCGCGTATAGGGCGCTGTTTTTCTGGTAGAAGATCGCCCCGGTCCTGCGCCCGGTCTGGATCAGCCGCATGCGGTTGCGGAACCGCGCGCTGCCATCGGCGGGCGCCTGATCCTGGGCGGGGGCAACCGAAGGTGTCGGGTCCGGGATCGGGGTCATTTCGCCCGTGCCGACGTCGATCGTAGCGAGGCCGTGGGGAGTCTGAACGATCAGTTTCCCGTCCTTCGTGTAGGCGTTTTGCGTGAAATACAGGCTCTGCGTCCCGGCCTCGCGGGAGAGCTGGACAATCCGGTGGCCGGTGTCGGGATCTGTCCAGGACGACGGGTAGGAAGCCGCGCTGGCGGAAGACCCCGCGCAGGCCACGGCGAGAAGGAGCGAAACGGTCTTGTTCATGGAATGGGCGATCCGGAGCCAGACGCGGCCGGCGACCGGAGGATGCCGTCATTTTTCGGGGGACCGGGGGCGGATCGGCGGCAATTCGGTGATGATCGTTGCAACCCTTGCATGCCGCTGCTATGCTTTCGCCCGACGTGAGAACGGCGATTGTTGAGGATCAACTCTTCATCCGCGACATCCTCAGGAAGGTGTGCACGGCGGAGCTGAATTTCGAGATTGTCGCCGAGGCCTCGGACGGAACGGTCGCGATTGGCGAAATCCTGCGCACCAGCCCGGACCTCGTCCTGCTGGACCTGGAGCTGCTTGGGGCGGACGGTTTCACCGTCATCGACCTCGTGCGCAAGGCCGGGCTGAAGCCCCGTATTCTCATATTTTCGTCATTCATGGACGATTACACCGTGTACCGCGTCGAAAAGGCGATGGTGCATGGCTTCATGGACAAGAACCTCAACAATGTCGCCACCCTGGCGGAAGCGATCCGCGGGGTGAGCCGGGGCGAGGCGCGTTTTTCCATGGAATTTGCCAAGGCGAGGGCCGCCCGGCACGCCGATTCCCGGTCGTTCGACAAGCTGCTGAGCGACCGCGAAATCACGGTCCTGGGCATGATCGGCGACCTGCTCAACGATCACCAGATCGCCGAGCGCCTGGACATCGCCGATCGAACCGCACAAAAGCACCGGTTCAACATCCAGGCCAAGCTAGGCCTGGGCAGCCCGCGGGACCTCCTCCATTACGCGCAGGATCGCGGTTTCACCCAGTCGGTCGTCCGGCAGCCGCATTAGCGAGATCGTTTATGAGCACGTTGGCGTGCGCAAAGACCTCGTCGACCAGTTCCGGGATTCCGTCCTTGCTGCCGGCGTGCGCCGCATTCATCAGTTCGGCGGCGGCACGGGCAAGTTCGCCCGCCTCGATCACGCGCGCGTGTCCAAGGATCTGGTGCGCAGCCGAGCGAACAGCCTTCCACTCCCGGGCCTCCGCGGCCGTCTGCAGGGACTGGAGAAACCCGGTCAAGGCGCCTGAATACCGCGCCATCTGGGCCTTCAGGCCCGCCGGCTCGTTGTTCGCCAGGTAGTTCAGCATCGAAAAATTGTATCGAACGGCCTGCGCTTGAAGCATCTGCGCGGGGGCTCCGGGCACAGCCCGGGTCCCGACGCCCAGAAGGGTCTGACGGAGTTTCTCGGGGTTGAGCGGCTTCGCGATGAAGCCGTCCATTCCCGCCTCCATGCACATGTCGCGATCCTCCACGGTCGAATAGGCCGTCACCGCTATGATGAGCGTCCGGGCCGCGGGAGTTTCAAGGGCCCGAAGGCGGCGCGCCACCGCTGTTCCGTCCATATCCGGTAGATTCCGGTCGAGAAGGACCAGGTCATGGTGATTTCGGGAGAAAAGATCGATGGCCTCCGCCCCGTTCCGGGCGCGGTCCGCAACGGTTATCCCCAGTTCGGCGAGGATCGCGCCCGTTGCATGGGCGTTATAGTCGGTGTCCTCAACGAGCAGGACCCGGGCGAATGTGAATCCGGCGGCCACCGTGCCCTGCACGACTTCGGCGCGCACGAGGGGCAGCCTCACAAAAAACCGCGCACCCCCTCCCGGATCGCTCTCGACGCCCACGGATCCGCCCATCAAGTCCGCAAGCCTGCGGCAAACGGCGAGCCCGAGGCCGGTCCCCGGCGGGCCCTTTGCCGAGCCTCCGGGCAGCCGGCTGAACATTGTGAAAAGGAGGCCCTTGTCGGACTCCCTGATGCCGGGCCCGCGATCCACAACGGAAAAGTCGATCTCCCCCGGCTGGTCGGCCGGCACCGATGCGGCAAGCACGATCCGGCCGCCCGCGTATTTCAGGGCGTTTGTCGCATAGTTGGTCAGGATCTGGCGGAGGCGGGCGGGATCCGCCATGATCGGGTCGGGGACTCCGTCGAGAGAAATGTCAAACGAGGCTCCCGCGGCATCGGCTTCGGTCTGCAGGGACGCTGCGATCGAGGCCAGCAGCTGCCGCGGCGAAAAGGGCTCCTGGCGCAGTTCGATCTTTCCCGCCTCGATCTTCGAGAAATCGAGCACCTCGTCGAGAAGCCCCGCCAGATAGTCGGCGCACCCGCGAAGCGCCTCGACGAACTCGCGCTGCCGCGGATCCAACCGGGTCTTCTCCAGCGCGATGCTCAGCCCGACAACGCCATTCAGCGGGTTCCGGATCTCGTGGCTGATGTTGGCAACGAATTCCGTCTTTGCCGCGCTGGCGCGTTCGGCCTGTTCCGTCCGGCGGGCCACCATCTTTTCCAACTCGGCAGTCCGCCGCTTTAATGCCCTCACCCGGAACCGGTGGCCGCCGTAAATGACCGCTGCAGCGGCGAAAAGATAGCCGCAGATCGCAGGCCAGGACCTCCAGACCGGCGGGCGGATTTCGAAGGCGCGGGCCGCCTCGCCTCCAATCGCCCCCGTGTCGGAGACTGCATGCGCGTGGACCGTATAGCGGCCCGGGGCCGCAAGGAGGATCTCCCGCTGCCCTGTGGAGTCGGTTCCGACCCAGCCCCGGTCGAGCCCCTCGACATGGGTCTCGATGCGCAGCGAGGAACGCCGTGAGAACGTCGGCACGGACAGCGTGATCCGAAACGCTCTCGCGGAATGGGGAAGAACCAGCCCCTCCCCGGCCAGGGGCACTTCATCCCCCTGCGGCGCTTCGTAGGACAGAAACATCCGGGGTGCAGGCGGGGCCGGTGCCCTGGGCCCGCCCGGGATCCGCGCGCTGATGAGTCCCGAAACGCCGCTCACCCAAAGCGTGGTTTCCTTCGGCCCGCCCGCCGCGGCAAGCGTCCCGACCTCTCCAACGGAATGAATCCCCTCGATCTCAACGGGCTCCCAGGCCGGCGGGGCCCCCTCAACATCGACGGCGGCTACACAGGCCGGCAATACGCCCTCGGCCGGGTGAAGGAGCCACGCGGTGCGGCCGTCGTCGACGATCGCAACCGAGCAGACACTGCGGGACGGATAGCCGGAGATCGCCTCGAACCGACTGCGGCCGGGCCTCAATAGGAAGCCGCCTGTGGAATTGAACGCAAGGATGGCGCCTTCGCCGCAGCGGGCGACCTTGGTCGGTCCGGAGGAGGCGGGCAGCCCCCATCGCTCCATGTCCTGCAGGAGGCCCCCTTTCTGGTCGATCAGCAGGAAACCGGCGGTGTAGGTTCCGATCCAGATCCGGCCCAAATTGTCCTGGGCAATCGATGTCGGAATATCGGGCAGGTTTCCGGCGACAGGCGCGGCGATTCCTGATTTCCAATCAAGCGCCAGGACCGAGCGGCCTGTCGACACGAGCAGCGAATCCGGAGACGCTTCCGATGGCTTGATGGCAAAGACATCTTCCCTCGTCTTGCAAACGGTGCGCATGCCGCCTGCATCCAGCACGGCCACGCCGCTGTCCAAACCCACGAAGAGGCGATCTCCCTGGCCGAGGAGAGCCCGGACTCGCGCGCCGGGGATGCTGACGGCCTTTGCTTCGCCTTCGGTGTCCTTCAGCTGAAAAAGGTCCGTGCGCGTGGCAGCCACAAGGGAACCGTTTGCGCGCGCAAGAACACCCATGGGCTCCGTGGAAAACCCGGGAACGCGGGCCAGGGATGTTACCGGCGACCCAAGGGCGACTCGAAGGATATGGGTGCTTGTCGATGCCCAAAGCCCGCCTTCCCGGTCCGGCATCAGCGAAAAAACGTCGTTCGCAGGAAGGGCGTTCCCCTTGTCCAGAACGGAATCGATTCGCCCGTCGGCAGCCATGATGACTATGCCCCTGTCGAGAGTGCCGAGCGCCATACGACCGTCGGCAAGGTTCGCAACGCACGAGAGCCTGTACTTCCGGATGTAATCGCTGACCGCGCCGGCCGTCTCGCGCACGGCGGCGCCGTTCCATTCGAACATCCCGCGCGAGGTCGCCAGGGTCCATCCCCCCGCCTTCTCCTGCATGCCGAGGACGAGGCCGTCCCCGAGTTTGGTCGCAGGAAGGACCAATTCCATCGCAGTGCCGCTTACCCGGTACAGCCCGGACTCACAATGATCGACGAAAACGACTCCGCCCGCCTTGACGCCGTTCAACCGGTAGGCGCTGGGAAAGTGCCGGACCACAAACTGCGCTCCATCCCACAGCAGGACCCGGTCCTTGCAGACGAACACGGCCCCCTGCCCTTCTGTAAATGTCCCCCAAATGTCATTGAGAGGCAGCGACGATGCAGGCAGGCGATTCTTGAGCGACTCGAACTTCCAGTCCTGAGATCCTTCGCGCCGGAAAAATCCAAGATCATTGACCGCGCCCGCCCAGATTCTTCCGTCCTGGCCAAAGTCGAGGCCGCGAAGCGCATAGGCATTCGGAATCGCATAATTGCGCCATCGGTCGCCGTCGAAGGTGACAAGCCCGTCGCATCCCACAAGCAGGGTTCCGTCCGGATCCTGGAGAAATCGCCAACCGCCCGCACTTGAGCCGACTCCAGGCGCGGGGTAAGTGGCGACGAGCGGCGCACCGGCGGTGACGGGGCCGTCGGCCAATCCCCTGTCGCAGGCGATCGCAAGAGCCGCGACCGCAACGACATAAATGGGAGCCGGAAACGATCTGCTGAATATCAACACAATCGGGCATCAATCTTAATGCTACAATCCCCGGATGGCCAATTCATTTTCGCGTACTGGAAACTCAGTAGCCGTGCGTCGTTTTCAGCATTCAGCGTTGTCGAACTCTCCGGGCAGCCGGGGCTCAATGGGACCGCCATGAACATAGTCACAAAACTCATCCTCGGCCTCGCCTCAAGCCTCTTGCTTTGCGTTGGCCTGACAAGATATGCGGGGCAGTTCGATCCGGCCGCGCTGCACGTGCGCGCGGCCTCCCAATCCACGCTGACCGACGGCTCTCCCTGCGTCACCCCATGTCAATTGCGTACCAATTCGGATCTTAGAAAGGTCTGTTGATGACCTTGAGCCTGGCAGGCTTTCGGTATTGCCGGGCGTTTCAGGGCGATCAGGGCCCAATCGCCAGGCTCGAGGCTGGAGAGATCACGGTGGGGGGCCGGAATTGGCATCAGATCAATGCATTTCTGACCGACGATCTTCGCCCCCGCAGGGACAACGCCTTGTACGCCAATGCCGATGGCACCGGCGCGGACCCAACAGAGATTGTCGCGGTCCACAAGGCGATCTCCGAGGCGATGGAGCGATGGGCCTACTATGACACCGTGGTCTCCCCCGGGGCCTCTATCTATGGCTTCGACGTGGATCCGTCGACGAACGGGATGGCGGCGTTTCCGGGCCTCTTCGCCCGCCAGGCCCGGAAGGCAGCCTGGCTCGAGGGTCTTGAGCGTGCGTCGATCCTGGCCTGGTGGGACGGGTTCCTCGCCGGCCGCCTCATCGAAACCGACTGGCCGGGCATCAGCGCGGTGATACTCACACCGCCCGGGGGGTGTTTTGTCGCGATCGTCTTTTCGCGAACGCTCTGCGGCACGTACGCCTTCGGGCACGGGGCCGACGAAACGATCAGCGGCGCCTGCCTGAAGGGCATGGTCGAAATGGGGCGCCACGACCGAGTCGTGCGCCGCTTTCTCGCAAAGCCGAAGGGCACGCCCAGGCCGACGGACATCCTGGAGCGGCGGGCGCTCTTTTTCGCCTCGCAGGCGGGCTTTGAACTTTTCGCCGGGAGGCTGCAATCGCGGGCGCCGGCCGTTGTCAGGCGATTCGAACCTATTTGCGACCGGGAGATCCCCGGTCCGTGGTCGCAGTACGCGGCCGTCTGGCGGGTCGCGTTCCGTCCGCTGTCAAACAGGTTCATTTCCGCCGACGAGGATTACTTCTACTGGTGATCGCGACTGCGCCCATTCATCCGCATCCAAACGTGAAACCATTGCGCATCCTGGTCGCCGATGACTCGGAACTCATCCTGGAGTCCATCCGGCAGGTGCTGACCCGCGAAGGGCACACCGTGACAACGGTCACGGGCGGAAGCAAGGCGCTCAAGCTGCTCAAGGGCGAATCCTTCGATCTTGTGATCGCCGACATCAACATGCCCGACGGAGACGGTTTCGAACTCGTCGGCGAGATTCGGACCAAGTACCAGGCGACCCGGATCCTGGTCATCTCCGGCGGCAGCGTTCATTTCACGCCGGCATACTACATCGACATTGCGAGGAAGCTCGGTGCGCATGCTTCGCTCCTGAAGCCCTTCAACCGCGAGTCGCTGCTCGAGGGCATGGTCGCCGCGATGGGTGACCGCGGCGAGGCCACGAGCAAACGCCCGGCCTAGCCGGTCGTTGAGGCCTGTAACCTCAACGTTTCCTATGCCGTCAAAGTAACGAGCCAAATGACCGACGCAGTCTGCGCGAATACCAGAACCACAACAACGACCGCCGTACCGTCCAGGCGCCTCGCGGACCGCGAGGATGCGGCCCTGCGTGAAACCCTGAAACACTTCTCGGGGTGCACGTACTACGCCGCGTATCAGTTCCGATTGACGGGCGATCCCGGCCGCATTCCGACCCTGGTCCGCGGCGTCATCGAGCGCTACGTCGAGCCGGAGCTGAGGGGCCGCCTGGGGCACCCGGAAGGCGGACTGCTCCTTGGAAGGGACCTGGGCATCGATTCCCTGGACCTGGTGGAAATCGCGGGCATTTTCGAGGACGTCCTGCAGACCACGATCCCGGACTGCGAAATGCGGGCTCTTCGGACGCTCGCCGATATCCGCCAATGCGTGGAGTCCCGGGTCGCCAAATCCACCGGCCGGCGGGTTGCGGCGTCCGGCTGACGCCGCGCCCCCCTCCCGGACTCGATCCGGCGCTGTCGCCTGGGGGCATCACCCCATTTTGAAATCTTTGATCACCCGGTCGTGATTTTGACCTAGCAACCGCCCCGCTTTGTCCTAAACAAATGCCTTCGTTTTCAACGAAGGCAGGAACATGAAAAATCGGATCGGTAGGTGCACCGCCGCTGCGGTCGGTTTGCTGTCCCTTTCACTATTGCCCGCGTGTTCGCGGGCGACCCTTCAGCCCGACCGCGACAAGGTCGAGGAGGTGATGGAGGCGATGTGCAGGGTGCAGTCGGCAATCAGCCAGAAGGATGGAGAGGCCGCCGAATCCTCCGAGGAAGGCAGGAAGGCCGCGTACGAGAAGCTCTTCATCGAGCCGATCCGGAAGAGCGGCTATGATCCCGATGCGTCGCTGCAGGACTTCGCGAAGAAACTGATCAACGACGACTGCACCCCGGAGGAACGGGGCGTCATCGAGCGATTCCTGCCATTCTATGTGAAGTGGGCCGGCGATCTCGGGAACCTCGGCCTGATCGATCCGCGGACCGCGGAACTGCTCGAGAAGGTGCAGCTTGGCGGGACAAGGACGCGGTCGTTCCCGGTCCGCCAGCGGTTTCAGAGCTAGCCCGTTCGGGCGAAGTGGACTACCGCGCCGGTGGCAGCGCGACGGGCTTCTGCTCGGGCGGCAGCTCATAGGGCCGGCCGTTCACGACCACGTTTTTCAGCGTGAAATTCCTGACGGGCCCCAGGTTGAGGCTCGGGTTGGACACCGTGGCATCGATGTTTTCCAACGAGACGTCGCCGATGGAGTCTCCGGCCGTTCCGCGCAGCGTGCCAAGCTGGTTGAATTTGCCCGTGACGTTGCGGATGACGATCCGGTCGACGACCCGCGCGGGCGGGAGCTGCCCCTGCAGGTCGAAATACTGCATCCACGGTGAAACATTGAGCAGGCGCCCGCCGCCAGTGGCCGTGATGCCGTCGATCGTGATGTCCGTGTAATGCTGCGGAGTGTCCTGCCGGAGCTTGAGCGTCAGCACGCTGCCGCGGCCCGACAGCCTGCAGTTGCGCACGGTGACATTGCGGACAATCGTCGCCTCGCTGCCGCAGGTGAGGACGCCGCTCCCGTTCCCGATGTCGCAGTCCTCGACGAGTATGTTTTCATCCGGCGGGCTGTCGGCGTCCTTGTCGGCAAACGGGCCCTTGCTGCCCTTGAGAACGATGTCGTCGTCGCCATCCGAGATGCTGCAGCCGCGGATCGTGACGTTCCGGCAACTGTCCACGTCAATGCCGTCGGTGCTGGGACTGCCCGTGCTGACCTGCGCGCGGTCGGGGGCGTTGATGCGCACACCTGTGATGGCGACATCGCTGCAATGGTACAGATGCAGGTTCCAAAACCCGGAATCCTGGAGAGAAATTCCCTCGACGCGCACGTCCGAGCAGCGGTCGATGAAGACCAGGCGGGGGCGCTCGACATCGAGGTTCGTCGTGGTGCGATCCGCGCGGATTCGCGCGCGAAACTGCGCCCAAAAGGGCGCGCCATTGCCGTTCAGCTGGCCGGAGCCGCCCATGCGCACGCGGTCCATGCCCTGCGCGTTGACCAGCGCCATGCGCCAGGCCTGAAAGTGCCCCTCGATGCGCGTCCGCTGCTTCGGATAATCGTCGATGTTTTGCGAGCCCAGGAGCACCGCGCCGTCGTCGAGGCGGAGTTCGACGCCCTTCTTGAGAAAGATGGAGCCGCTCAGAAACCTGCCCCTGGGAATTTCCGCCACTCCGCCGCCGGCCGCGGCAGCGGCGTCAATGGCCTTTTGAATTGCCGGGGTGTTCAGCGTGGCGCCGTCGGCGACAGCGCCGTAATCGGTGATTACGTAATGGCCAGATTGGGCGGTGTTCGCCTGGGAAACAGGCGGCTGGGGCGACAAACCTGCATCGACTGCGGCGACAGGGGCCGTCGCCGCAAGTCCGGCGACAAGCGCCAGGCACGGCCGGATAAGCACTAGTCGGGATGGAATCACGATACTCATTTCGGGGCAAAGTTCTGTTTGGTGCTCGGGACAGGACTCGAACCTGCAATCCTTTCGGAAACGGCTTCTAAGACCGTCGTGTCTGCCAGTTCCACCACCCGAGCGGAGGAGGGATCTTCGGGCAAGAGCTTGTCGCGGGCGCCGGATCGAGGGCAAGGCTGAACCGGGAATGGGCCGGATAGCGCCCGTATCAGGGCGCGACTCCCAGCCGGTCGCCCATCCTGGCGAAGGTTTCGACCTGACCGGCGCTCTGCTCCACCAGATCGCTGTCGAAAACGATCCTGCCCTTTTCGAAAATCGTTATCACGCACGATCCGCCAAAGGAGAAGAACCCCTTCTCCTGCCCCTTGGCGGCCTCCTGGCCGGGGGTGAAGCATTGGAGGATGCCGCCCACGTTGGTTGCGCCGACCTCCACCATGGCGACCGTGCCGAATTCGCGCGACCGGATCACAGTGACCTGCCGCTTGTTGGCGACGAGGTACCGTATGTTCCGGCGCAGCGCGATCGGATTGACCGAATACAGGCTTCCCGGGACTCTCCGCGATTCCTCCGGCACACCGGACACGGGAAAGTGAAAGTGGTGGTAGTCGACCGGGCAGAGGCGGGAAATGAGCATGGCGCCGCCGGAGTAGAAAGCGGCGCCCAAATCACCGAAAAGCTCCGCGAGCGAGAACTTCTCCCCCTTCGCATAGAACCCGTCGGCCAGATCGATGCTGGGGAAGGCCAGGTGCCGGCCATCGGCGGGAAGAACAGCCACCCGGTCCCCCGGCGCTATCGGCCGCGCTTCCGGCTTCAGCGACCGGCAGAAGAAATCGTTGAATGACTTGTAGTCGAAGGCCGACTTCGCGAACTCATCCACGTCGATCTTGTACTTGACGATGAAAGGCAGGACGCGAACGGCGCTCTTCTTCTTCTTCATGTTCCAGCCGTACCAGATGGAGAAGACCGCCCGGCGCACAAGGAGCCACGCGGCCAGCCGGCCCGCGGGATTTCCATAGATCAGCCGCATCCATCGCTCGCCGTAAACCTTCTCGGTCAGCAGCGTGCGCGAGGCGCGGTCGAAGTAGCGGACGGCTTTGGACATGCGGGAAAATGGTCGCACAGGCACCCTCGGGTGCGCAATCCCTACAATTTCGGAGGCCGGGGCGGTCCCGATCAAGTAGGCCTGCCAGATTTCAAGGTCATGGGATCCAAGCCCCCCCGGTGTCAGTCACCACCGCCCGCAGGCAGTGAGTTTGTCGTTGCCCATCACGCCCGAAGCATGATAAGTTATCCTTCTAGCCGACCATTGGTCCAGATGGTCATTAGAAATACAATAACCCCGGCTGCGTGCCTGGCAGGCCTTCCTGGCTCGGCGTCAAGAGTCCGCCGGCACAGGCAGGGGTGGCATTGACCCCCAAGAAACCATGAAAACTCCGATGAATACTGCTCAAGCAATTCGCGCCATGCTGGCGACGCTGCTTTTGAGCCCATGCCTTGGCGCTTTTGGCCAGGCGGCGGCTCCCGCAACCGGCGCAGCGCCCCCGGCAACCGGCGCAACCGGTACCATGGCCGAAGAGACGGTCACGTTGCCGCAGTTCGTCATCACCGAGAACCCGGCCAACCCCTATCAGTCGCAGCAGGCCCTTTCGGCTGCGCGCACGGCGATGTCCACCATGGACATTCCGCAGACCCTGTCGGTCGTCACGAAGGAGATGATCGCGGATTCCGAAAGCAATCGAATGCTCGATGCGGCGAAGTTCGTGACCCCCGTCGTCGAATCGACCCTGCCCTACGGCGCCGACCGTTACATGATCCGCGGCTTCCTGGTGTCGGAGGAGTTCATCGATGGGACGAACATCTCCGGTCCCGACGGCTACAGCATGTCGCTGCCGACCTACAACATCGACCGCATCGAGGTCATCAAGGGGCCCAATGCGATCCTGGTCCCGGGCGGCAGCCCGGGAGGCGTGATGAACCCCATCACCAAGTCGCCTCTATTCAGCGATTTCGGCTCCGTGGAAGTCGGAGCCTCCCAATATCTGGGCGATGACGCCTCCTTCGACGTAAACCGGGTGCTCGACAGCAAGAGGGACATGGCCTTCCGGATGGTGGGCGCCTACTGGAACACGGATTACTACATCCAGAACCAGTTCCGCAGGGGCTACGAGTTTTCCCCCGCATGGTCCTACCAGCTCACTCCGACCAACCGGCTCACGATAAAGGCCGACTGGATCCAGAACCGGGAGACCAACCTCGGCGGTGTGCCGATCGATCCCACCGTCGGCAGCAGCCTGCTCGGCGGCACCCAGTATGCGACGATTGCCCGGGTGCTCCCCAGGGACTGGATGTTCGGCAACGACATTGACAGCCGACACCGCCGCACCCAGCGGGCCAGCGCCGAATTGCTGTTTGCCCCGGCCGACCACGTGTCGTCGCGCCTCTACATCATGGTCGACCACGTTCACCGGCGGGACGTCGGCGGCACAAGCGCCGGCCTCACCGGCGGCGGCGGCGGAAGCGTCAATCCGTTCACCGGCCTCTACGAGCCGGGCGTCACCTGGAACACCTCGGCCTACAATGCAAACGGGTCCGTCGCGCTGGTCGGCACTGCAAGCCCGATCACGAATCCGTCGACCTGGGTTTTCACCCGCAACAACGGCCTGGTGGACCTCGATTATCTCGAGGGGCACATCAAGGACGACTACGCGGCCAAGTATGAGACGCCCTGGTTCAACTCGACGACCCTCGTCGGGTTCGCCTCCAACATGTCGCGGGTCCACTATATTTCGTACACACCGGCCGCCCGCCCGTCCGTGCCCGCCAATGCCCTCAGCACGATCACCTTCCCGGCCTACAATTTCGCCGCGATTTTGCCGGGCCTGACGACGGCCAACCTGGGCACGAACCGGACCGGCAGGGACATAGACGCGCAGGGTTTTGTCTATGAGACCCTCAGTTTCCTCAACGATCGCGTGATCGTATCGGGAGGCGTCTCCCGCTTCTTCGGCTCGCTGGCCCGGACCGACAACACCGGCACGGCCATCCTGGCCGCCCTGCCCAATTCACCCGCATACAACCTGACCTCAGATGCGACATCGGTCGGACTCGTCGTGAAGCCCATCAAGGAAGTGTCGGTCTTTGCAAGCCGCAACACCAGCGGCGGCACGATGCCCGGCTCGATCAATGCGGGTGTCACCGATCCTACAACGAAGGTCGCCGTGGGTTTCCAGGATGAGTTTGGCGTCAAGACCTCGTTCTTCGACGGCAGGCTTACAGCCTCCCTCGCCCACTTCCAAATCGCGCAGGCCAACTACCCGGTGACGAACAGCCAATACTACTACCTGGTTTCGCTCGGAGACCTGGCCGGCGCCGCGGCCCTTCCGCAGGCGCTCTACGTCAACCTGAAATCGGTGGGCTGGGAGTTCGAATCCACATACGCCGTGACCAAGGGCCTGACGGTGCTCATCAACTTCAGCGACGACCCGGTGCGCATCCCGATCACCAACGTGCGTCCGAGGGGCGTGCCCGATCACAGCTCGGCTTTCTACGCCGACTATGAGTTTTCGACCGGCGTCCTGAAGCACTTCGGCGTCAATGCCGGCGTGGACTACAAGGGCGACGTCGCGGGAGAGAACGCCACGGGTTACACCTCCACCCGCTCCCTGCCCGGATCCGTCCCGTTCGTTCCCGTGCAACCCTCCTTTTTCGTGAAGAACCGCACGCTGACCAACCTCGGCATCACCTACAAGGAGAAGACCTGGTCGATCGGCGTCACCTGCGTGAACCTGGCCAATGTCGACTACATCCTTGCGGCCGGCAGCCGCAGTTCGCTCGTGGTCGGCACGCCGCGCACGTGGAAGTCATCGTTCGAGTATAGGTTCTAGGCGCAATCGCGCTCTTTTCAACGCCGGCAGGCCCCGCGCCCGCCGGCGTTTCGCTTTTGGGAATCCGAGGGCGAACCTCTTTGACTGGCGGCTGAATCCGCGCAGCATCGGGGAACTGAAAGACGCCTCATGACGGAAATCACTGAACGCCACGACCGCTCAATCCTTCACAGGATCGCCCGGCGAATGATGATCGAACGGGGCTTCCGCCCCGATTTTTCCTCGCGCATCGTCGCCGAGCTCGAGCGGATCCGCAAGCCCATCGAGAGGACCGAGGAGGCGGTCCGCGACCTGACGGGCCTTCTGTGGTGCTCGATCGACAACGATGAATCGCGGGATCTCGATCAATTGACGGTGGCCGAGGCGCTGCCAGGAGGGGCAAACAGGGCCTTCGTAGCGATCGCCGACGTCGATGCCCTCGTGGACCGGCGTTCGGCCATCGATGAACACGCCCGGCACAACACGACGTCGGTCTACACTCCGGCGGCCATTTTCTCGATGATCCCCGAGAAGCTATCGACCGATTTCACGTCGCTTGGATTCGAGGCAAACCGGCTCGCCATCGTCGTCGAAATGGAATTCGCAGGCGACGGTTCTCCGGCGCGGTCGGACATCTACCGGGCCGCGGTGCGAAATCACGCCAAGCTCGCCTACAACTCCGTCGCGGCGTGGCTTGACGGAAAGGCGAATCCTCCCCGTGCGGTCGCGGCCGTGCCGGGATTGGCCGAGAATCTGCGGCTTCAGGACAGCCTGGCGAAAAGGCTGAAGGCCCGCCGCCATGCCAGGGGCGCTCTAAGCCTGGAAACGCTGCAGGCGCGGCCCGTCTTCGACGGCTCCGTCCTGAAGGATCTCGCCTTCGACACCGCCAACCGGGCGAAGGACATCATCGAGGATTTCATGATCGCCGCGAATTCGACGGTCGCGCACTTCCTGACCGCGCACGGAAGCCCGTCGATCCGGCGCGTTGTTCGCGAGCCCAAGGACTGGAACCGGATCGTCGAGCTCGCGGCGGAGCGGGGCTCCACCCTGCCCGGAAAGCCGGACCCCTCCGCCCTGGAACATTTCCTCGCCGCAGCCCGGACCGCCGACCCGCTCCGCTTTCCAGATTTGTCCCTGAGCGTCATCAAACTGATCGGATCCGGCGAGTATGTCGCCCAACCGCCGGGCGGGATAAGCCCGGGCCATTTCGGGCTCGCCGTTGAAGACTACACGCACTCGACCGCTCCGAACCGCCGCTATCCCGATCTGACAACGCAAAGGCTGATCAAGGCGGCGCTGGAGGACAAGCCGCCGCCGCTTGGCGAGGCGGAATTGGCCGAGGTGGCAAAACGCTGCACGGAAATGTCCAATGCGGCAAAGAAGGTGGAGCGCCAGGTCGTGAAGGCCGCCGCCGCCCTGCTCCTCGAGCCGATGATCGGCCAGCAGTTCGACTCGATCGTGACCGGGGCCGCCGACAAGGGAACCTGGGTGAGGCTGCTCACATTCCCCGCGGAAGGAAGGCTCGTGCGGGGATTCGAAGGCAAGAAGGTCGGCCAGCTCCTGCGGGTGAAGCTCGTGCTGGCGGACCCGAACCGGGGCTTCATCGATTTCGAGGCCGCCCCGGCGCATTAAGACCTACAAGGCCTCAAGTATTGAAATCCGACGAGTCGGATTTCAATACTTGAGGCCTGAGGTCGTTCTCATTTCATCACGAACTCGCCGTCCCTGACGGTGAACTTGACCTCGGTTCCCTCGGCGACCTTGCCGGAAATGAGCGCCCGGGCGAGGCGGGTCTCGACATTGCGCTGCAGGAAGCGCCTGAGCGGCCTGGCGCCAAAGACGGGATCATAGCCCTTTTCCGCCGCCCATTCCCTGGCCTTCGCGTCTAGCGAGACCTTCACGCGCCGGTCCGCGAGCCGCTTGTTCAGGTCGGCCACGAGCAGGTCGACGATCAGCGTGATCTCCTCGAGCGTCAAAGGCTTGAAGAATACGACCTCGTCGATCCGGTTCAGGAACTCCGGCCGGAACGTGCTCCGCAGGTCGGCGAGCACGCTCTCCCGGACAGACTCCGGAATCGTGTCGCCAGTCACGCCTTCGAGCAGGTGTCGGGCGCCGATATTGGAGGTCATGATGATGATCGTGTTCTTGAAATTGACCGTGCGCCCCTGGGCGTCGGTGATCCTGCCGTCGTCGAGCACCTGGAGCAGGACATTGAAGACGTCCGGATGCGCCTTCTCGACCTCATCAAAGAGGACGACGGCGTACGGCTTTCGCCGAACTGCCTCGGTCAGCTGGCCGCCCTCGTCGTACCCGACGTAGCCGGGCGGCGCACCGATCAGCCGGGAGACGCTGTGCTTCTCCATGTATTCGGACATGTCGATGCGAACGATCGCCTCCTCGGTGTCGAAAAGCGTTTCGGCGAGGGTCTTCGCCAGCTCGGTCTTGCCAACGCCCGTTGGCCCCAGAAAAAGGAAGCTTCCGACGGGCCGGCGCGGGTCCTTTATGCCGCTTCGCCCGCGCAGGATCGCCTCCGTGACAAGGGTCACGGCCTCGTCCTGCCCGACGACGCGCTTGTGCAGGACCTCCTCCAGGCGCAGGAGCTTGTCCTTTTCGCCCTCGACAAGCCGCGTCAGGGGAATCCCGGTCCATTTCGCGACCACCTCGGCGATCTCCTCCCGGGAAACCTCCTCCTTGAAAAGGGTCGTGGTGTTGCCCGCCTTCTCGAGCTTCTTGAGCTCCGCCTCGAGCTGGGGGATCCGGCCGTGGCGCAATTCGGCGACCTTGTTGAGGTCGTACGCGCGTTCGGCCTTCTCCATATCAAGGCGGGTCGCGTCGATGTCCTCGCGCAGCTTGCGCACGCGGCCAACGGCGCCCTTCTCCTTCTCCCATTGAAGCCTCAGCCCCTTCGCCTTTTCCCGCACTTCGGCGAGCTCATTTCGAAGGGTCTCCAGGCGCCGCCTGCTGGCGTCGTCCTTCTCCTTGCCCAGCGCGGTTTCCTCGATCTCCAGCCTCAGCGCGCGGCGGGTCAGCTCGTCCAGCTCCTGCGGCATGGAGTCCATCTCGGTGCGGATCATCGCGCACGCCTCGTCCATGAGGTCGATCGCCTTGTCGGGGAGGAATCGGTCGGTGATATACCGGTCCGAAAGGAGGACTGCGCTCACAAGCGCATTGTCCTGGATTCGAACGCCGTGGTGCAGCTCGAAGCGATCCTTCAGGCCCCGCAGGATCGAAATCGCATCCTCGACGCTCGGCGGCTCGACGACGATCGGCTGGAACCGGCGCTCCAGGGCGGCGTCCTTTTCAATGTGTTTTCTGTACTCGTCGAGCGTCGTCGCCCCGATGCAGTGCAGTTCGCCCCGGGCAAGCATCGGTTTCAGGAGATTCCCGGCATCCATGGCGCCCTCGGTCTTTCCGGCGCCGACGATGACATGGAGTTCGTCAATGAAGAGGATGACCCGGCCGTCGCTTTGCTTGATCTCCTGGAGGACGGCCTTCAGCCGCTCCTCGAATTCGCCGCGGTATTTCGCCCCGGCGACCAGCGCCCCCATGTCGAGGGCGAAGATCGACCGGTCCTTCAGCCCTTCCGGCACGTCGCCGCGCAGGATGCGCTGGGCCAGGCCTTCGACGATCGCCGTCTTGCCGACGCCCGGCTCGCCGATGAGGACCGGATTGTTCTTCGTCTTCCTCGATAGGATGCGGATCGTGCGGCGGATCTCCTCGTCGCGCCCGATCACCGGGTCGAGCTTGCCCCGGCGGGCCTGCGCCACCAGGTCGATGCCGTACTTCTCGAGCGCCTGGTAGGTCGCCTCGGGATTCTCGGTTGTCACGCGCTGGTTGCCGCGGATCTCGCGCAGGGCCTTCATGACTTTTGTCCGGTCCAGGCCGAAGCTCTTGAAAAGTTTCTTCAGGGCCTCCGGCCGGCCGACCTCGAGAAGGCCGAGAAACAGGTGCTCGGTGCTCACATACTCGTCCTTGAGCGTTTCGGCCTCCTTTTCAGCCCGGGTCAGGACGTCGTTCACGGCCTGAGTCACATAGATCTTGGAAACGTCCACGCTGCCGGTGACCCGCGGCAGCCGCTCCAGCTCCCGCTCCACGGCGAGTTGGAGGGCGCTTGCCGTCAGCCCGAGCTTTTCGACGAGCCCCGGAACGATGCCCTGTTCCTGGCCGGCGAGGGCGGACAGGAGGTGCCACGTGTCCACTTCCGTATTGTTGAGGCGGCGGGCGATGCTTTGCGCGTCGGTGACCGCCTGGCGCGCCATCTGGGTGAATTTGGCCAAATCCATGGGGTCACTCTCGCATGCGCCGGACCAAAGGGCGAGCCACCCTGGGTCAGAGGAGGGAAAGACCCCATGGCTGCGCCGGGTTCGGCCAATGCGGCGCAGGGTCCGCGCCAGTCTGCGCCATTGCGTCGCAACCCGCAGTCCCTTATCGGAGGGGTTCAGGGGGAACACAATCGCGCTACCGCAATCTAAACATGACGTCTTTGACTGCGAATGGAGAATCAAGCCGACGCTCCTGCGAGCGCGGCTTATCTCCTGACAAGAATTCTACGACGTTGTGTATAAGCCCGTGTCAAATTCCAGAACCGATTCGACCATGAGACGATCGATAACCGGCGCCCTCGCCGTCTTCATTCTCTGGGCCAATCCCATGCCGGCAAGCGCGGGTCTTCTCGACTGGTTCATCCCCCACAGCGCCGACTGGAAATTCATCCAGGCCACCGGAGGCATTCAAGTCCTCACGCCCAAGCTCACCGGCGGGAAGATGCTCCTGCCCGTCCTGTATGACGCTTCCGGGCTGAGCGAGATCACCTGCAAGCCATCCGCCCTCAATTCCGGCATCGTCGTGGACAAGATCAAGGTGAGCCGGAGCGGCTCCAGCATCATCCTGCGGGTAACCACGTGCCTGCGGAAGGACATGGGCAGCACCGAAGGGGCGGGACGCATCCACTACGCAGACCTGTCGGGAATCCCGGCAGGGACCTATCTGATATTCTACGGCCGCGCGAACGACCCCGCCGCGGTCCTGGGACAGATCGAGATCAAATAGGGTCTCTCGACCCGGCGCTCAAAAGCCGTAGAGGGCAGCCGGGTTTTCGACCAGCACCTTGCGCTGCAGGGCCGGGTCCGGGATCCACTCCGGAATCATGTCAGCCAGATCACCGTCGTTCGGGATATGGTCCGAATTCGGATGCGGCCAATCGGTTCCCCAGACGCAGCGGTCGGGCGCCGCCTGGAGCAGGGCATGGACGATCGGCGTGACGTCCGGATAGCGGGGCGGCAGCGAGGAAATCCGATACGGGGCGGAGAGCTTGAACCAGCACCGGCCGCTGTGCGCGAGCCGCAGGAGGGTCTGAAATCCCGGCGATCCCGTCCCCGCCTTGGCCGGCACCATGCCGAAGTGATCGATGACGATCGGAACCGGAAGCGAAAGCAGGACTCGGTCGACATCCGGGCGGCGGGCCGCGTCCAGATAGAACTGAATATGCCAGCCGAACGGCCTGATGCGGGCCGCCACCCTCGGAAGGGAGGCGAGGATCGCCTCGTCATTGCCGCCGCCCAGGTGGATCCGGCAGCCCTGGACCCCCCTCGAATGGAGCCTCTCGAGCTCCCTGTCGCCGGTCGAATCGTCGATAAGGGCGATTCCACGCAAGGGAAAGGCGCCGGATGAAAGCGCGGCCATCATCGCCGAATTGTCCGTCCCGTACGGGCTTGGCTGGACCAAGACCCCGCGGGAGACGCCGATCGTGCGCTGCATCTGGAGATAGTCGGCAAACGGGGCGAGGGCCGGCAGGTAGGCGGGTTTCGACGGCAGCGGAAACCGGTCGAAGGGGCCAAAGACGTGCGCGTGACAATCGCACGCGAGCGGGGGCATCCGGAACGCGGGTGTGCGCGTCGCCCGGTCCGGTGGAAGGTTTGCGTGCGTGAAGGAGGAATCAGCCACGGACGGGAAACATGCGATTTACGCCGGCAAAGGCAACTCGGCCTTCCGACCCGGAAAGCAAAAAGGCCCGGTCTTCCTTTTGGGAAAACCGGGCCATAAACCTGGCAACGACCTACTCTCGCGGGACCTTGCGTCCAACTACCATTGGCTGCTCGGGGCTTAACGGCCGTGTTCGGGATGGGAACGGGTGGAACCCCCGGCAAATGGTCACCAGGAAACTCGCGTTTGGCTCCGTAAGGAGGCTCAAGCCGCCGCCCCTCGACTCGCTCGGGGCGCGGCTTAACGTCCTGCCATTGGCGCGCCCGTTCTGTCAACGGGGCCAACGGGGACGAAGCGCAAACAAAATCAAAGTCTGTAAATGGTAAGGAGGTAAATTAAACGCCTTAGAACAATGGGCGCTTTTGCTGCATAAACCGGCAAGGTCATTAGTAGCAGTAAGCTGAACGCGTTACCGCGATTACACTTCTGCCCTATCAACCGGGTGGTCTACCCGGACCTTGCACCGACTTGCGTCGGATTGTGATCTTATCTCGGGACGAGCTTGGCGCTTAGATGCTTTCAGCGCTTATCTCTTCCGAACATAGCTACCCGGCGCTGCCCCTGACGGGACAACCGGAACACCAGAG
>CAZSEH010000012.1:52577-58164 GCA_964605835.1 uncultured Opitutaceae bacterium | reverse complement strand
AGTCAAAGTGCCGTTTCCCCGCCCTCTAGTCACTTGTCTTCCGCGACGGCGATGTGGTTTCGCACAAGCGTCATCCCGAGCTGTTCGTCATAGACCGCCGCGGCCTGGCGCTCGGAGAACCGCGCATTGGCCAGGCTGTTCTCGACCTGCGCAAGGTAGCCCTGCTCCTGGATCACGTATTGGGAGCTGCTCGTGCCCAGGCTCAGCTTCTTTTCCTCGGCTGCCAGCGCCAGATTTGCAAGGTCGTAGGCGGCTTGATCGGCGATCACCCGCCTATGCGCGGTCTCTATCTGGCTGGCGGCATTCGCGACGCCAATCGCGATCTGCGCCTCGAGATCCCGCAGGGACGCCTCGGACTGCTCCAGCGTGAGACGCGCAGCCCGCGCCTGGCCGCGGGCGCGGGCATTTGTGATCGGAATCGAAACGTTGATTCCGATGGCCGACGATGGGACATCCCGGTTGGCGACCATCCGGCGGCTGGCGGCGAAGGTGCTCGCCAGCCCATTGTAGCCATAGCTGCCGATGAGGTTGAGCTGCGGCAGCAGGCCGTTGCGCGCCGCGGTGGAATTGGCGCGATTGATCGTGATCCCCAGGCGCGCAGCCTGGTAGTCGGGCCGGCGATTCAGGGCCTCCTGGTAATCGCGCGCAGGATCGACCGTCACCTGCGGCACGGAAGGCTCCGCGACGTTGAGCAGCGGGCGGTCCGGCGGAAACGACCTCTCCCCCATCAGTTCCCTCAACTGATTGTCCGTGCTGCGCACCGCATTCTCCACCAAAAGGATGGCCTCCTCGCGCTGGGCGACCTGGGCGCGGGCCGTCACCACATCGTTTTGGGAGCCCGAGCCCGCCTTCAGCCGCTGCAGGTTCTCCTTCAGCAGGGTGGCGCCGAGATCGCGGTAGCGCCGCGCGATCCGCAGATTGTTGTGCGCGAGCACAAGCTCGTTGTACGTCACGATGACGCTGGTCACCGTCCCAATCAGCGTCTGGCGGTACTGCCATTCGGATATGGAGCGGTTGGCCCTGGCGACACGGAGACCCACAAGGTTGGCGCCGAGACCGAAGCCGCGGAGCAAAGGCTGTGTCAGGTTGACCCCGCCAAAGGTCGTGAAATCGCCCTTGAAGTTATTGTACGGTCCGCGCTCATTGGCCGCCTGGCCGCCTATCGTGTACGTGAGCCCCGTCGGCAATGCGCCGATCAACGACAAGCTGTACGTGTCGGCGTCCACAAGCGTTGAGGCCAGCAGAGCCGGATTGCTCGTACCGCCGTAGCTGCGGCTGTAGTCTCGGGCAAAACTCAAGGCGGGGTCAAACTGCCCCAGGGCCGCGAGTACGTTGGCCCGGGCGATCTCAGGCGCATAGGCCTCGACCTTGATGTCCGGATTGTTTTGAAGGGCCAGTTGGACGGCCTGATCGAGCGCGAGAACGGGCTCGGATTCCGCCGTCTCAGGAGTGGCCCCGGGCGCAGAGATCGAAGCGACCAGGGCGATCGCACAGGCCATGACCCTGCCATTGCGGATCGGCGTCATGCGACGACCATCCCGTCGGCCAGCCGCAGGATCCGTGTGCCGAATGCGGCGTTCTCGCTCGAATGCGTCACCTGGACGATCGTCACGCCCTCGTCCTCGTTCAAACGCCGGAACAGCTCCATGATCTCCCGTCCCTGGTCGGAATGCAGGTTGCCCGTCGGCTCATCGGCCAGGATCACGGCGGGCCGGGCAACCAGCGCGCGCGCGACGCCGACCAGCTGCTGCTGACCGCCTGACAGCTGGGGGGGGTAGAGGTCTTTCTTCCCGACAATCCGAAAGCGGTCGAGCAAGTCGCAGACGATGCCCTGGCGGTCCTTCTTCGGGACGTCGCGATACGACAGCGGAATCTCAAGGTTTTCGTAGACCGTGAGGTCGTCGATCAAGTGGTAGCTTTGGAAGACGAAGCCGATATTTTTCTTCTGCAGGTCGAACCGGGCTTTCTTGTCGAACTCGTGCACCGCCTCGCCCCCGAACCAATACTCCCCTGTCCATGCCGAGTCGTGAAGCCCCAGAATGTGCAGAAGCGTGGATTTTCCCGATCCGGACGGCCCCATGACCGAGAGAAAATCCCCCTCCTTGATCTCGAGATTGATATTCCGAAGGGCATAGTACGGACCGCCCTTCAGGGGATAGACCCGGCTGACATTGCGAAGTTGGATCATCGGGCGGTGTATCGCACGGGACGTGCCATCTCTTGCGGCATTTGTTTAGCGTTATAACTTAAATAGTTATGGTTACACCGTATTTCTGATTGCGGCTGAATTGCTCGGAAGCGAAACCAAACTGTCCCAATAATGGGACCGTTCCCCGGCACGCGAGTCGCCGGAATGCGCACGATCAAGAACCGTATCCACGCAAATACTGCCGGACTTCGGCATGATTTCCAATCATCTGCACCTCCAAGGCGTCTGCAGCACGCACAAAAACTGCCCGCAAGACCAGATTCACCCGCAACTCATACAGGCCCGGCCGCAGCTGTCTGATACCGAGGCCCGCGTGGACATGCGGCCGGCCGAATGCCGCCGGAAGTTCGCGCAGCGCCCGTACGCAAGCTCCCTGCGTCGCAGGGGCGAGCCTTTTAAGCCCGCTCGCGGCGCGTCTTGCGAGAAAGACCCGAATCATGGCCGGAGTTCGCTTCCAGCGAAACAAGATGTCTGCCGCGGCGCTCTTTTGCCGCCTCCGCGAGAATTCGGGCCGCTGCCGCATCGGCCTCGTCCGTGGTCATCTGGTATTCGGTCTCCATGTAGTCGGCCGCCGTGACGACCACCGGGCGAAGGGCGATGATGTCAGCCCCGTTGACAATGCCTATCTCCTCCCCGGCCTTTGCGCGACGGAGCCACTTGGACAGGTTTTTCCGAGCCTGTGTTACTGTTAGCGTCTGCATTGGGTCTTTATCGCGTCTATTGTGCGAACTGTCAAGCTGCCTTGGCAGTCAGTGCCGGCGCGCTTCGGACCGAGCCGGGAACCGGAATTTCCGCGCCGCCCCGTCCAAGCCCGGATAACCCCATTGTGAGGCATTGTTTTAAATAACCATTCGCCCTTCAGCGCGTCAGGCTGCAAAGTCGAACCCCATGAAACCCCGGTTGCACCCCATCTTGGCCCTCGGCTTTCTTTCCCTAGCTGTCACGGCATTCGCCGACATAGGCTCGCTCGAGTCGTCATTCCACACGCCCCCGGACGATTCCCGAATCATGATGCGGTGGTGGTGGTTTGGCCCGGCTGTCACGAAGACCGAAATCGCGCGCGAGATCCGGACGATGAAGGCCGGCGGCATCGGCGGGTTCGAGGTCCAGCCTGTCTATCCCCTGGCGCTCGACGGTCAGATACCCGGCCTCAAGAACGTTCCGTTCCTTTCGCCGGAGTTTTTCGATTTGCTCAAGTTCACGGCGGAGGAGGCGAAGGCGCAGGGAATGCGGATGGACCTCACTCTTGGCAGCGGCTGGCCCTATGGCGGGCCGATGTTCTCGGCCGCGGAAAGTCCCGGGGCTCTTAGGATTTTCAATGCGGTGGCTGAGCGCGGCGAAGCAGGCGTCCCCCTCCCCGCCCTCCAGCCGGGCGAAAAACTGATGGCCGCATTCATGGGTCCGGCGCCTGGCGCCGACGCAATGACCGACACTTACCGGCCCTTTTACCAGCAGATGGAGATCCGGGACCGGCTGGCCTGGCTGCCCAAGCCCGTCAAGGGTCCCGCACCGGTCGTATTCTTCATCGCAAGCCACACCGGAATGCAGGTCAAGCGGGCGGCCGTGGGCGCGGAGGGCTACGTCGCCGACCACTACGACGCCGCAGCCATCCAGAAATTCATCCGCGAAATCGCCGAGCCGGAGCTGGCCGCGTTGGGACCGGATGTGCCGGCATCCGTATTCTGCGACAGCCTCGAGGTTTTCAACACCGATTGGACTCCCAACCTCCTCGATGAATTCAAGCGGCGCAGGGGCTACGATCTCACGCCCAACCTTCCCGCACTGATCTCGGATTCCGGGATGAAGGCCGCCGAAATCCGCCATGACTGGGGCCAGACGCTCACCGAAGTCTTCACGGACAACTTTGCCGGCCAGATCCAGTCCTGGGCCGCGGCCCATGGAACCAAGTTCCGTATCCAGGCCTACGGCACGCCTCCCGCCGCTTTATTCACCTACGCAGCAGCGGCGCTGCCCGAAGGCGAGGGAATGGGATGGAAGGGGTTTGGGTCCATGCGATGGGCCTCCTCGGCGAGCCACCTGCTCGGAAGGCAGATCGCCTCCAGCGAGACGTGGACCTGGCTCCATCGGCCGGTCTTTCGCGCGACACCTCTCGACATGAAGGCTGCGGCGGACACGTACTTTCTCCAGGGAAGCAACCAGTTGATCGGCCATGGCTGGCCCTATACGGCCGAAGGAGTGGGTTACCCCGGCTGGCGCTTCTACGCCTCGGGCGCCTTCGACGAGAAGAACCCATGGTGGATCGTGATGCCGGAGGTGACCTCCTATCTGCAGCGCACCAGCTTCCTGCTTCGCCAAGGCGCACCCGCAAACGACATCGCCCTCTACCTGGCCAATGACGACGCCTGGGCAAAGTTCACCCCCGGCAGCGTTGCGATGAGTTCGACGGTCTTTGGCTGCCTTGGGCCGGACATCACCCGCGAGATGCTCGACTCCGGCCACAGCTTCGACGGCTTTGACGACCAGATGCTGGCCCGGCGGGGCAAGGTCGACGGGGGCACCATCGGCTTCGGCGACGTCGCCTACCGCGTCGTCGTCCTGGCAGGCGTGGAGCGTATGCCGCTTTCCACGCTTCGAACGCTGGAGGCTTTCGCCCGGGCCGGCGGCATCCTGATAGCCACCCGGCGCCTGCCCGAATCCGTGCCGGGGTTCACGGCAACCCAGGCCGAACAGGGCGAGCTGCGCGGCATCATTCGCCGGCTCTTCCTTGAGCCCGGCGCTCCGGGAATCTTCCTGCCTGACGAGGGCGGCCTGGCGGCCGTATTGAACCCCAAACTCGCACCCGACGCGGGGTTCACGCCGGCTGCGCCGGATGTCGGAATCGTGCATCGCCACACGGCCGATGCGGAAATCTATTTCATCGCCAACACCGGCGGCCGGCCAGTCCGCACCGAGGGCACGTTCCGGGTCGCCGGAGCCGAACCCGAGTGGTGGGACCTGATGAACGGGCGAGTCGAACCCGCGGCAATCGCCCGACAGGACGGGCGGACAACGAGTGTTAGAATCGAGCTGCCTGCGTTTGGGTCGCGGGCCCTGGTCTTTTCATCCCGGCATTTGGCCGCGGCTCCTGCACCGGCCCCCGCAGTCCCTGTGCCGGCCCCGCTCGACCTCAGCAGCGGATGGACCGTTGCCTTCGGCAGCGACGGCAAACCCATGGCGATGGATCACCTCCAGTCATGGACCGAAGATGAGTCGACCCGCAATTTCTCGGGCGTCGCAACTTATGTGAAATCAATCGCCGTTCCGGAGGAAATGGTGAAGGCCGGCCTTGGCCTGGCCCTCAATTTCGGCGAGCCCGCGTCGCCAGGCACCCGCCGGACCGCGCAGCGTCCGGCCAAAGGAGGCGCCGAAGGCTCCGTT
>CAZSEH010000012.1:2788-52477 GCA_964605835.1 uncultured Opitutaceae bacterium | reverse complement strand
TCCTCCTTCATGAAGTGCCCCTGGCGCTGCCGCATGCGCTCCCGGATGAGTTCCGGGGTTCCCTGCAGGTGCACAAGCCGAACGCGGAGGGGATCGCCAACGATCGTCCGGCGGTAGGCCTCCCGCAATGCCGAGCACGTGAAGACAGCCCCTTCGTCCCGCGCGAGGGTCTCGTCAATCCCGGAGCGGATCGCGGCAAGCCAGGGGCGCCGGTCGCCGTCTTCCAGCGGGATCCCGGCCGCCATCTTTGCGATATTGCCCGGCGGATGAAACTCATCCGCATCATGGAAGGCCCAGCCAAGCTCCATGGCCAGCCGGCGACCGATCGTCGTCTTTCCGGTGCCCGCCACGCCCATCAAAACGATTACCATTGAGGAGGGAATCCGCTCCACTTTCCCAACCAGCAACAGGTAGGAGAGGACGCCGCCCAGGGCCACTGCGGCGATGAATGCGAGCGCGGGCGCGAATCCCCCGTATTTGACGATCACACCAATCACGAGCGGCACCAGAGCCGAAGCCATGTTCCCGAAGAAATTGAATACGCCGCCCGTCAGGCCGATCAGCCGCTTCGGCGCCAGCAGGGACACGAGGATCCACGTGATCGAGGCGAAACCGTTGCAGAAGAAGGCAAAGGTGAAGAAGAAAACCACCCACCGCTGTCCCGTGACGAAATTCGCCCCGACAACGCTCGTCGACAGAAGCATGCCCGCGATGATCGGCGCCTTGCGGGCAAACGAGGCCGACACGCCGCGCCGCACGAGAAAGTCCGAGCAGACCCCTCCGGCGAGCACGCCCGCGACCGCCGCAAGATAAGGCATGGCGGAGAAAAACCCTGCCTGCGACAAGTCGAAGTGCCGGTATTGAACAAGATAGGTCGGAAACCAAGTGAGGAAAAACCAGGGAACGGCGTTCAGCGCGAACTGGCCGAGGTAGATGCCCCAGAGTTTGCGCTGCGACAGCACAAAACGCAGGTCCGCAATGCTGAACCTGGCTGGTCCAGACCCAGTGCCGGGCGCATTTGCCCAGGCGCCGCCGGCGCGGATATGCTCTCGTTCCGCGGGCGACAACCGTGCGTTCTCATCGGGATCGCGGTAACGGACATACCAAAAGGCCGACCAGGCCAGTCCGATGCCTCCGGTGATCATGAAAACCGAACGCCAGCCGAAATGCCTCTGCGCCAGGACGAGCAGCCACGTCAGCATCCCCAGGCCGATGAACTGGCCCGAGGTATAGAAGCCAATGGCGCCCGCCCGTTCGGCCTCCGGGAACCACGCAGTCGCCAGCTTGTTGCAGATGGGAAACGAGGGAGCCTCAAAAAGCCCCAGGAGGAGGCGCAAGCCCAATAGGGTGAAAAAGGAGCCCGCGAACCCCTGCACCAGGGTCGCCAGCGACCAAAGGCCGCAGACCAGGGCGAAGAGCAGCCTCGGCCTCACCCGGTCCACCAGCCAGCCGCCGGGAATCTGAAAGAAGGCGTACGCCCAGCCGAATCCCGAAAAGATCAGACCCAGGCGGACCGGGTCGAGCCGCAGATCGCGCGCGATGCCGGTCGCGGCCACGGAAAGGTTTCCCCGGTCGAGGTAATTGATCGCCACCGTGACGAAAAGCATGCCCGCGACTCCGTATCGGATGCGCGAGGCGGCCGGGCTCTTCATGGGGGTGAAAAAATCCAGGCCTAATCCGCCGACAGCGGAAATTTCACGGACCGGCCATCGCGGCTTGAGCGATAGATGGCCGTGAAGAGTTCCACAACCCGGCGGCCCTCGGCGGCGCTGACGGCCGGCGGCCGTCCGCCAATGATCGCACGAAGGAAATCCTCGATTTGAAGGCGGTGAAAATAGGCAACCGCGTCAATGCTCCGGAAGAACGCCGCGTCCTCCTGCTTCCATTGCGCAATCCGGTCCTGCTCACCGGGGATTGTCCAAAGGTCAATGAACGGAGCTTCGATGTCCTTGGTTACCCCGGCGATGAACATCGCGCCTCCGTCCGTTTGCACTCCGATCGAGGCTCCGTTGATCCCGTGGACAGACACTCGTGCGTGGATCGCCGGGTTCTGGCTGTTGCTGAACAGAACGTTGCCGAGGGCGCCGCTCCGGAAACGGATCGCGGCGACCGCGGTGTCCTCCACCTCGATGTAGGGATGGTTGAGGTTGGCCCAGTAACCCGTCAGTTCCGCCACTTCTCCCATGTACCAAAGAAGCAAGTCAAGATGGTGCGGGGCCTGGTTCACAAGAACGCCTCCTCCCTCCCCGTCCCAGGTGCCGCGCCACGGGTCGCTCCGATAATAGCCCTGGTCACGCCAGCCGAAGATTGTCGCCGCGCCGAGCACCGGCCGGCCGAGGGAGCCCGCATCCAGTGCGCGGCGAATCCGCTGGCAGGGGGGATAGAAGCGGCGCTGGGACACCATTGCGATCGTGGCCCTGCCCTTTTCGGCCGCCGCCGTCATCGCATCGCAATCCGCCAGCGACGAGGCAAGAGGCTTCTCAACAAGGCAGTGGACGCCCGCCCCCGCCGCTGAGATGACCGGCGCCGCGTGGTTGGGATGGGGCGTGCAGACGCAGAGCGCCTCCACTCCGGCCCGATCGATCATTTCCCCGACGTCGGAAAACTCGCGGACCCCGTACCGGGCGGCAAAGCTTCGCCGCTTCTCGGAGGGCCGGCCGCACACCGCGACAAACTCGGATTCCTGCAGCGTCTGCAGCGCCGCAGCATGCAGATGGGCTACGCTGCCGGTGCCGACCAGGGCTGTCTTGAGTCTTCTCATTTGGAAAGCCACTCTCCGGTCCGCTCAGGGCTTCAGGATCACCTTGATCAGGCCCTTTTCGCGGGCATACAGGCGCTCGAACCATTGCCCTCCTTCCTCCAGGGGCGGCGCGGCGCTGATGAATTCGGTGACGTTGACCTTGCCGCTTGCGATGAGGTCGAGACAGGCGGGGTACTCGCCCGCGGACGCGCAGGTGCCGATAAGCGTCAGCTGCCTCGTCACAACAGCCTGCAGCGGAAGCTCCACCTTGGCCTCGAGGTTTCCCACGAGCGTGACGCTGCCGCCCTTGCGCACGCACGCAATGGCCGTCTTTACGGCGGGGGCCACGCCCACCACCTCAAAAGCCGCATCGACTCCCCGGCGATCGGTGAGCCGGCGGACGCTCTCGGGCAGATCAGCGGAATCGGCCTTGAAGACGGATGTGGCCCCCAATCGGCGGGCAATCTCCAGCCGGCCGGCATCCAAATCGATCGCAAGGATCACGCTGCAACCGGCCGCCTTGAGCACCTGGATCACCAGCAGCCCGATCATGCCAGCCCCGACCACCGCCACGGCCGAGCCCGGCGCCAGCGGCGTCCTTTCGACCGCATGCACCGCGACCGACAATGCCTCGACCATCGCCGCCTTCTCAAAGCTCAAGTTGTCCGGCAGCCGGTAAAGGATCCGTCCAGGCACCGCGATAAACTCGGCGAACGCCCCATCGCGCCGGTAGTCCGCACAGGAAACGCCAAAAACCCTGCGCTCGTCGCACAGGTTCACCTCACCGCGCCGGCAGTGCCAGCACCGACCGCAATAAAACGTCGAATCGAACGTCACCCGGTCTCCCGTCCTCCATCCGGTAACCGTCCCGCCGACCTCGGCGATCTCACCGGCGGCCTCATGCCCCATGATGATTGGCGGGATGCGGCGGCCGGTGCTGCCGTCAATGCCGTGAACGTCGCTGCCGCAAATTCCGCACGCCCGGACGCGGATCAGCACCTCGTCGGGTTGCACTTGCGGCTTCGGCACGTCTTCGAATTCAAAACGGCGGTATTCCCTAAGCACCAGCGCCTTCATCGGGTATTCACGTCATGCATTCGTGTTGAGATTGCACGGTTTTCCCTATGCGTCCAGCGGCACCTGCTCAAGCGGCAAGCAACAATACATGCTGGCACCCGCATTCGGCGACCCTCAAACTCGGGCGAATTCGCATGGCATGAACTGGCTCCTTTGGTCCCTATTCTCCGCAATTTTCGCCGCCTTGACTGCTATCCTGGCGAAGCTGGGGGTGGCCGGCGTCGATTCGAATCTCGCCACCGCCGTGCGAACGACCGTTGTCCTGGTCTTTGCATGGGGCGTCGCGCTGGCCACCTGCCCCGCCTCGGCCCTGCTCGATCTTCCTCGCCGCACATGGACCTTTCTCATCCTCTCCGGCCTTGCGACGGGGCTTTCCTGGCTATGCTACTTTCGCGCCCTGCAAATTGGCCCGGCATCGAAGGTTGCCCCGATCGACAAGCTGAGCGTCGTCCTCGTGATCCTATTCGCGGCGCTTTTCCTCGGTGAATCCCTCACCTGGAAGACTGCGGTCGGGGGCGCGTTGATTGCGGCCGGAGCGCTTGTGATCGCGACTTAGCCCGAACATTTCACGAAGCACGAGGCATCTCGTGTTCATGAGATGATCGGGCCGGCCTTCGTTGGGCGGGCCCAGGCAATCACTCCAGCGACTGCGTTTCCCTGGCGCGGAACTCCGCTGCAATCGCGCTCGTAACGGGGCCGCGGCAAATGTCGAACCGGCGCGCGTCCACCTGGCAGACCGGCATCACGCCCAGCAGCGAATTCGTGACAAAGACCCCGTCGGCAGCCTGGAGATTCTCGAGCGTGACGGCGCCTTCCCGGATTCTGAAGCCGCCGCCAAGGCCCAGGAGCACATCGCGGACAATTCCCGGCAGTATCCCCAGGTGGAGACCCGGGGTCTCGACCGCGCCGTCCCGCGCGCAGAAGACATTCGTCGTCGCTCCCTCAAGGACGAGGCCCCCGTCGCCGACAAAGAGCGGTTCGTCGAAACCGTCCGCCTGCGCCCCGCGCTTCGCGTCAATGTTCTTCAGGTAATTCAACGACTTGAGGCCGGAAATCCGACCCATGCGCCGCCCGTCCGCGACCGTGCGAAGCTTGAATCCAAGCCCGTACATTTCGGGCGGATAACCGCCCTGCCTTGCGGTCAGGATTTCGCCGGTCTTTCCGCCGTCTTCAAAAACGACGATCTTCAGGCTGCCGTCGCCGAGACGGTTCGCGCCAATGACTGCGGCGCACCGCAGCCGCATTTCTCCATCATCTCCGGCCGGCGACAGTCCAAGCTCCGCTGCGCTGCGCCGAAGCCTTGCCATGTGTGGGGCGAAGAACGCAGGCCTCCCGCCAATGACCCGGATTGTTTCAAAAACGCCCGCCCCGTAAAGGAAACCCTCCCCCAGCGGGGAAATCCGCGCTTCGCCCTCCGGAACCAGCCGGCCGTTTACGCTGACTACTGGCGATCCCTCCGCAGTCATCAGCGTTCAGACCCGGTCAAGGGCCCCTCCTCTTCCGTTAAAGCGGCGTTCATGGCCCGGGCCTTGTCGAGACATTCCTGATATTCGCGCCCGGGATCGGAGTCCCACACGATGCCTCCCCCGGCATGGTACCAAACGCGGTCTCCCCGGCAGAACATCGTGCGGATCGCAATATTCAGGTCGCAATTGCCGTCGAAACCGAGATAGCCAGCCGAACCCGTGTACAAATGGCGCCGGCATTTCTCCACCTCGTCGATTATCTGCATCGCCCTCACCTTCGGCGCCCCAGTTATTGACCCGCCCGGCAGCATCGCCCGGAGGCAATCGATCGCATCGCACTCAGGTCGCAGGAGCCCCGAAACCGCGGCCACCAGATGATGGACCGTGGGATGGGTTTCCGCCCGGCAAAGCTCGTCGACACGGACCGATCCGAATTCACAAACCCGGCCAAGGTCGTTTCGCTCCAGATCCACGATCATGAGAAGCTCGGCCCGGTCTTTTTCGCTCGCCAGGAGCTCGCGACTGAGCCGGGCGTCCTCGTCGCTTGTCCCTCCCCGCGGCCGGGTGCCCTTGATCGGCCGGGTTTCCACGCGCCTGCCTCGGATCCTCAGGAAACGCTCCGGCGAGCTGCCCACCACCTGAAGAGACCCCAGGTTCAAGTAACTCGCAAACGGAGCGGGGCTGTGGCGGCGAAGGCGCTTGTAAAGTTCAAAGGGACGGCACGGCAGCGGGGCCTCGAATCGCTGGGTCAGATTCACCTGGTACACGTCGCCCGAGGCGATGTAGTCCCGGATCCTGCCCACTGCGGCAAAATACTCCCCCTTTGTGAAATTCCCGGTGGGCCGGGCCCGCTGCCGGGCGGGATCGGGCCCGGATGCAGGCCGCCGGCCCAGCGCGTCGCGGACAATGTCCCGCATTTCGCGGACGATGGTCGCCGCATCCCGCCGATCCACGGGGTTCGCCACAATGAGGACACGTCCCGAGCCGTGGTCAAAGGCCAGCAGTCCATCGTAGAACCCGAATTCGGCGTCGGGAATGGCCGCATCGTCCGGGTGTGTGTGCGAAATTCGCTCGGCCGGGTTGCAGATCTCGTATGAAAGGCAGCCGACGGCTCCGCCGGAAAATGGAAGCCCGGAAATCGGCTGGGCGCGATACCGGCCGAGAGCGGCCTGGAGTTCCGCCAGGGGCTCCCCCTTCCGGACCTCGGCCGCTCCATCCCTTGCCAGTATTGCCGTGTCCCCCTTTGCACGAAAAACCAGAAACGGATCGAATCCCATGAACGACCAGGCGCCCAGCCCGCCGGACGACTGGGCGCTGTCGAGAAGGAAGCTGCCATTCCTTTCGCTGACGGCCTCGAACAGCCGTTCGAACGGAACCCCGAAATCGAACTCTTCGACGGTGACAAGGGGACTTGAAGCCAGGGACGGCATGATGAGCGTGCTCTTCCTAGAGCCCAATCGGACAAGGCCAAGCCCGAACTCTCAATTGCAGGATCCCGCGCCCGCACATTCGCCCCGCATCGTGACCGCCCGGCCTTGCCGCTTGCGCCAAACCAATCCGTGCAGTTAACTTAGGCCTCATGAGTGCCGGAAAAACCCTTCTTGCTGTCTTCGGTGTCCTCGTTGCCCTTGTGCTTGTCGTTGTCCTCTGGGCTGTGGGATCTTACAACGGCATGGTCACGCTCCAGCAGGGGGTCGACGCCCAATGGGCGCAGGTTCAAAGCGTGTACCAGAGGCGGGCCGATCTCGTTCCCAATCTCGTCAACACAGTGAAGGGCGCAGCAAACTTCGAGAAATCCACGCTGACCGCCGTAACCGAGGCCCGCGCTTCCGTGGGGCGCGTCCAGCTTCCCGCGGGGGCGGCCCCAACCGACGGGCAGCAGCTCGCGGCCTTTGACCGCGCCCAGGGCCAGCTCGGCAGCGCGCTATCGCGCCTGCTCGTCGTTTCGGAGCAGTACCCCGATCTCAAGGCAACGGCAAACTTCCGGGATCTCCAGGCACAGCTCGAGGGAACGGAAAACCGAATCGCCGTCGAACGCCGTAATTTCAACCAGGCCGTCCAGGCGTACGACACGGCGATCCGGAAGTTCCCGGGTGTCATTCTTGCCGGATCATTTGGGTTTGCTCCGCGGCCCTATTTTTCGGCTGCCCCGGGGGCGGAGACGCCGCCCAAGGTCGATTTTGGCGGATAACGAAAGGTTCGCGCATGAACCTGCTCCGCCTCCCGATCCTTCTTCTGACTGGCCTGGGTTTGGCAGATGCGCGGGCGGCCGAGGTCATCCCTCCTGCCCCAAGTGCGTATTTCAATGACTATGCGGGTGTTGTTAAGCCCGCAACGGCGCGCACCCTCAATGCCGAGCTTGAACAATTCGAGCGCGCCACCTCGAACCAGATCCTGGTCGTCATCTATCCCCGCATGCAGTCCGATTCTGCGATCGAGGACTATGTCGTGCGCGTGGCCCAGTCCTGGGGGGTCGGGAGGAAAGGGAGGAACAACGGGGCCGTGCTCTTTGTGTTCGTCCAGGATCACAAGCTCTTTATCCCGACCGGCTATGGTCTTGAATCCGTGCTGCCGGACGCCCTTTGCAAGCAGATCATCGATGGCGAAATCACCCCCCGCTTTCGCCAGGGCGACTACGACGGAGGCCTGACGGCGGGCGTCAATGCCCTGATCGCCGCAGCGCGCGGCGAGTACCGTGGGACGGGGCGCACGGTGGCGGAGGGAACACGCCGCACTTCGGACAACCCGCTCAGCATTGTGTTCATGCTCGTTCTGGTCATTTTTCTCGTTTCCTGGTCGTTCATTCGGAGCCGCCAGCATGTCGTCTACCGGAGCGGAGGACGGACCACGTCGTGGGGCGGAGGCCCCTGGATATTTTCCGGGGGTACCGGAGGCTGGTCCGGCGGAGGCGGCTTTGGCGGTGGAGGGGGCGGATTCTCCGGCGGCGGGGGCAGTTTCGGCGGCGGTGGCGCCGGTGGGTCATGGTGAGGGCATCCGTCATGCGCTGGCTTTTTTCCTCTCCCGCAAAGATCGACCACGCCCGGATTCTGGAGGCGCTCCAGGCGGTCGAGAAGCGCACGTCGGCCGAGGTTCGCATATTTGTCGCCCGGCACAAGGCGGCCGATCCGGTCGCAGCCGCACGGCGTCATTTTGACCGGCTCGGGATGCAGAAGACGCGGCACCGAAATTCGGTCCTCATCTTCGTGGCCCCGCGCTCGCACACGTTTGCGGTCATCGGCGACCAGGGCGTCCATGATAAATGCGGCGACGCCTTCTGGAGGGAGCTCGCCCTTGCGATGGGCGCCGAATTCAAGCGGGGCAATTTTACGGCCGGCCTCCTCCACGGCGTCGAGAAAGCGGGAGCCCTGCTGGCCGAGCACTTTCCGGCCAATCAGGACCGCGAGAAGAGGCCGGGGTAGCCGCTGTCTCCTCCACGGATCAGACCAGATAGTCAGGCGCCCGCCGAACCCGGATCCCGGCCGTAAAGGTCGCCCCCTCGCCCAGCCGGCTCTCGACCCTCAGGCTTCCTCCCATCAGTTCGCAAAGGCGCCGGGTGATCGCGAGGCCGAGGCCGGCGCCGCCATACTTCCGGGTGATGGAACTGTCCGCCTGGCTGAAAGGTTCAAAGGAGCGTGAGGCCGCATCGGGCGCCATGCCGATCCCGGTGTCCCTCACTTTGACGGCGAGACTGCAGCTTTCGGACTGGTTCGCCTCAACCGTCTGCCCGACGCATTCAATCCCGACGTCAACCCCTCCCTTCTCGGTGAATTTGACCGCGTTTCCGATCAGATTCGTAAGGATCTGGCCGATCCGGACCGGATCGCCCATGATGAAGGCCGGCACGGCCGCCCCGATCCGCCAATCCAGTGTGATTCCCTTCAGCTTTGCCCGCGGCAGCAGGACGTTGCAGACATGGGCGGTCAGTTCGGCGATATTGCAGGGGCTTTCCTCCAGCTTCAGCCTCCCGGAGTTTATCTTCGCATACTCTAGGATGTCATCGATCATGGCCAGCAGGTCGCGGCCTCCCTGGTCGATCAGGTCGAGGTACTCGCGCTGCTCCGAGGTGATCGGCGTGGACTGCAGGAGGTCGGTGAAGCCGAGGACTGCGTTCATCGGCGTTCGGATCTCATGGCTCATCGTGGCGAGAAACCGGCTCTTCGCCTCGTTGGCGGCCTCCGCCAGATCCTTTGCATGGCGCAATTGCTCCTCGGCCTGCTTGCGCGCCGTGATGTCGCGCAGGATCAGGATCCATGCCTGAACGCGATCGGCCTGGTCGGCCACCGGCAGGATCCGAAACTCGTGAATCACACCGCCGAGACGGACTTCGCCCTCTCCGGGCGTGCCTTGCCGGAGGCGGGCAACCATCTCGGGCCAGACTGCAAGGACCTCCGTTGAAGGGGTGTCCAGCGCCTTTTCAGGAGCGATCCTAAGAGCCATGGCGGCGGCCCGGTTCAGATCGATGACCTGTCCGGCCCGATCCACGACCAGGAGCATCTCCTCAAGGTTTTCGACCAGGGCCGTCCGGGCCAGCGGAGCGAGGCGAAGCACCCGGCCGCGGGTCAGCGCGATGGCTATCAAGCCGAAGGTGAACGGGGCAAGGATCGGGGCGTAGTTGAGGCCGGGGGTTGTCGGGTGGTTGACGGCGAAGAGGACATTCAGGAGCAGGCCGAAAACATACGCGGCGGTGAACAGGCGGCGCGCCGTTCGCTCCCAGGAAGTGCGGGGCATTTCCCGCCAAAGCAGCACAATGCCGCAGATGGAAATGACGCAGCTGAAGCCGAAAAAGACGGTTGACCAGGGCCCCAGGGAGAATCGCAGCAGCGGAAGACGTCCGCTCGAGTCCAGCCAGAAGCCATACTGGAAGGCGAGCAAGCCGGTGAGCGGCGACACCCATGACACGATGACCGTTATGGCCGGAACAATCGATACAAGCGCCAGACGGATGCCGTAAAGGCACCTGCGGCTGTACACGAACCGATAAACGACCTCGAACCAGACGACCGGATAGAATGGCAGGAAAAGAAACCGCAGCCTCAGCAAAAGGAGCTTTTCGGCGAATCCCGAGCAACTCAGGTCAAGGGCATAGTCAACCGCCCAAAGTGCCGCGAGGAAGGCTCCGAGAACAAGCGGTCCGGCCACGAGCCCGCGCAGACGCCGAAACACAGTTATTGCGATTACAATCTCCAGCCCAGCGGCGAAAATCAAAAAGGCGACCGGCCACATTGCGTCTCACGATTGGAATGCCGGCCGAATTTACGAGGCAAAAAAGGTCGAACTCGCCTGCCCGGACAAGTTTGCCGTATCGCATTCACCTACAATTATATACCTATATCCACATTCCCTACGAGCCCCCCCCATCCAGCGACCCAGCAATAGAACGGCTAATGCTGGCGGCACTGCGCCTGATGAGAATGCTGCGGCCGGGCTCCAAAGCGGCTCGCACAGCCGCGGTTTGCGCGGCCTCCCGGGCGCCACACGAATTCGCCCGAAGAAGTTACTGGTCTTTTCATTTGGTCGCACATTCACTTGGGCCGCATGCACCCCATGCCTCTCCCGGAATTGCGGACGGCCTGCCTGCTCGCGCTCATCCTCCCGATGGCCGCCGTCTGCGCGCAAAGCTCCGACACTCCGGTTGACCAGGCCGCGCCGGCTCCTGCAACCGGGAGCGCCGTTGAGAACTCCGTCGTCAAGGTCTTCTCGACGGTTCGCGGCCCGGAGCTCATGAAGCCGTGGACGAAGCAGGAGCCCCGCGAAATCAGCGGCACCGGCATGGTCATCGAGGGCCGGCGAATCCTCACCAATGCGCACGTTGTTCTCTATGCGAGCCAGGTGCAGATCCAGGCCAACCAGGCCGGCGACAAGATCTCCGCCACGGTTGAAGCCGTCGCCCAGGGAATCGACCTCGCTTTGCTCAAACTCGACGACGAAACCTTTTTCGACACGCATGTCGCCCTGCCGCGGGCCACCGCGCTTCCCCTCATCAAGGACTCGGTGCTCGTCTACGGCTTTCCAACCGGGGGGACCAGCCTCTCCATCACCAAGGGCATCGTCTCGCGCATCGAGTTTGCCGCCTACAATTATCCTGAAGCCGGCCTGCGCGTTCAGATCGACGCGGCGATCAACCCTGGCAACAGCGGCGGACCGGCGCTCGTCGGCGACAAGGTCATCGGCCTCGCCTTCAGCCGTCTCGCCAACGCCCAGAACATCGGATACATCATCCCGTGCGAGGAGATCGAACTGTTCCTCAAGGGCGTCGCCCGCGGCCGTTACGAGGGCAAGCCGGCGCTTTACGACGACCTCCAGACGCTGGAAAACCCGGTGCTCCGCGCGTTTCTCAAGATCGACAAGTCGGTTCACGGAATCGTCGTGCATGCGCCCTTCAGCGATGATGCGGCCTACCCCCTCAGGACCTGGGATGTCATAACGAGGATCGGAAACACACCGATCGACGACCAGGGCATGGTCAAGCTGGGCGACAACCTGCGGGTCCGCTTCGGCTATCTGGTCCAGCACACCGTCCAGGATGGCAAGGTGCCGCTGACCGTTGTGCGGGCGGGCCGGGAGATGGCCGTGCGGGTGCCCGTGTCCGCCGACCGGCCAAAACTGATACCGTTCCTCAAGGGCGCCTACCCTTCGTATTTCATATTCGGGCCGCTTGTGTTTTCCGTCCCAACCGAGGACCTGCTTGTGGGCATGAGCGGCGGCCCCGCGGGCGGCTCCGTCCTCACCGCCTTCAGTTCCCTCGGCAGCCCCCTGCTCACACGGCGCAGCGACAAGCCGGCCTTCGCCGGGGAGGAGCTGGTCATCGTTCCCTCCCCCTTCCTGCCCCACAAGCTTTCGATCGGCTACGGCACCCCGGTCTTCAAGGTCGTCAAGGCGGCCAACGGCATCCCCGTCAAGAACTTGCTCCATCTCGTGCAGATTCTGCGGGATTCCAGGGAGGACTTCGTGACGATCGAATACGCCACGCGCACGGCGGAGACAATGGTCTTCCCGCGTGCGGGAATGCTCGCGGCCACCGACGAGATCCTGACCGACAACGGCATTCGCGCCGCGGGCTCCCCGGACGCCCTTGCCGCCTGGAATGCCCGGCCGGCGCCGTAACGGGGCGGACGGCCTTGGGGGCGCGGGCAAGACGGCCTCCGGTGCGCCCTGCGCAAAATTGAAGTTTTAATGCGCATTCCTGCCGCTATACTCGGGCCGATCGGTGCTATAAACGGCGCCGCCGAGCGCTCCTTTTTCCGAACAATCCCGACCCCATGCCAAAGAATCTGCGCGGAAAGAAACTGGGAATCATCCACGCCGCACTGATAACGACGCGCGCGGTCCAGAAGTACATCGATGAGATCATACCCGAAGTGGAGGTGGTTCATTGGGTGGACGACACGATTCAGAATTTGAATTTTGCGAGCCCGCCCGGCGTGATCCCGAGGAAGAACTTCGCCAAATTCGTGCAGGGCGCCCTTTCCCAGGAGGAATACGGGGTCGACCTGATTTTGCTGGCCTGCTCCACCTTCAATCAGGCGGTCGAGTTTGCCCGGCCCATGGTCAGCACCCCGCTCCTGCAGATCGACCGCCCCATGATGGATCTGGCGGTGCGCGACGGGCGGCGGATCGGGCTTCTGGCGACCGTTCCGACGACGGTCCCCTCCTCGGAGCGGCTGCTGCGCCTCGCCGCAAGGGATGCGGGAACGGAGATCGAGGTCGTCCTGCGGCTGTGCAGCGAAGCCTTCAAGGTCCTCAAGGCGGGCGATCCCGAAAAGCACAATGAGATGCTTCTCCAGGAAATCGACGCGATGTCCGGTTCGGTGGACGCCATTGTCATGGCCCAGGTTTCGATGACAGCCCTGGAGCCCCGGCTGGGAAAGACCCGGGTGCCCGTCTACAACAGCGGCCGCACCGCGTTCAACCGGGTGCGCGAAATTCTGGAATCGCAGGCATGAAAAGCCCCGTGCAGACGCGTGACATCGCGCAACTCCAGCGGATCGCGCGCAAGATCCGGCTGGACATCGTCCAGATGGTGGGACCGGGACAGAAGGGTCATTTCGGCGGTTCGTGCTCAAGCGCGGACTTCGTGACTGCCCTGTACTTTTCGAAGATGCGCCACGACCCCGGGAACCCGGCGTGGGAGGATCGCGACCGCTTCCTGCTCAGCAAGGGGCATTCTGCGCTGGTGCAGTATGCGGCGCTCGCCGAGTGGGGCTATTTCCCAATGGGGGAGCTGAAGAAACTCAAGACTCTCGGGTCCATGCTCCAGGGGCACCCGGACCGGCTTACAACGCCCGGCGTCGAGGCCAATACAGGCTCGCTCGGCCAGGGGCTCTCGCTTGCCTGCGGCATGGCCGCAGGCCTCCGGATCGACGGCCGGGACTGCAAGGTCTACTGTGTGCTGGGCGACGGGGAGATCGCGGAGGGGCAGATCTGGGAGGCGGCGATGGCGGCCGCCCACTACAAGCTCGAGAACGTCGTCGCCATCCTCGACCGCAACGGGCTCATGACCAATGGTCCGACGGATGTTCGCTACAGCCCCAGCCCCGTCGACAGGAAGTGGGCCGCCTTTGGCTGGCATGTCCAGGAAATCAACGGCCACGACATGCGGGAGATCCTGGATGCGCTGGACAGGGCGGATACGATTCACGGGCAGCCCAAGATCATCATCGCCCGGACTGTCAAGGCGGCCGGCATCCCATTCGCCGAGGGCCGCGCCGAGTTCCACAATGGCATAATGACGGTCGCGCAGTATGAGGAAGCCTGCCGCGTGCTCGCGTCGGAGCCGGCGGTCACCTGACGGGAGGCATAAACAATGACCTTGCAGAATCCACGGGAGATTTACGGGCGAACCCTGGTCGAGCTCGGCAGGGAGAATCCGAACATCGTTGTTCTGGAAGGGGACCTCGGGAAGTCGACCATGACATGCTATTTTGAGCAGGCCTTTCCGAGCCGTTTCTTCGAGATGGGAATCGCCGAGGCAAACATGACTTCGTTTGCAGGCGGCCTGTCCCTCACCGGCAAGATACCCTTCACCAATTCGTTCGCGGTCTTTGCGGCGGGCCGGGCCTACGACCAGATCAGGCAGGGAGTCTGCCTGGCGAAACTCAACGTCAAAGTGGTCGGGTCCAGCGCCGGCCTGTCGGACTACGGCGACGGCTCGACCCACCAGACGATCGAGGACCTCGCCCTGATGCGGGCCATACCGAACATGACCGTTCTGGTGCCCTGCGATGGCACGGAAACCCGAAAGATGACGCGGGCCATCGCCGCCTATCACGGGCCCGTCTACATGCGCCTGACGCGAAATGACATGCCCGCGATCTTTCCGGAGAACGAGGAGTTTGTCATAGGGAAGCCGTACCTGGTGCGCGAGGGATCGGACGTCGTGGCCTTCGCCTGCGGCCAGATGGTGTCCAAGGCGCTCGAGGCGGCGGACATGGCCGCAGCCAGGGGAATTTCCGTCCGGGTCGTCAACGTCAGTTCGCTCAAGCCCTACGACGAAGCCGCGCTGAAGGCCTGCGCGCGCGGGATGCGGGGAATCGTGACCGCGGAGGAACATTCCATCATGGGCGGCCTGAGCTGCGTCATAAACTATGTGTTCCGCGGAAGCGGCCTGCGCACGGAATGCGTCGCCATCATGGACCGCTTTGGCCAGTCCGCGGCCAGCTACGATGACCTCCTGGAGGAGTACGGTCTCACGCCGCGCCACATTTGCGCCGCGGTCGAAAAGGCGGCGTCAAAATAGGCGGGCGGCCTGCAGAGCGGCCTTCTCCCCGGGATAAGATCCGCCCCACCCCATGATGCCGAGAATAAACGGATCAAACCTGCGCTGGGGCATGGCCCTCCTGATCAGCGCGGCGATTGCGATCAGCTATTTTGACCGGCAAACGCTGGGCGTCGCGGTCAAGGCGATCGAAAGCTCGATCGCCATCACCGATCGCCAGTATGCCGGGCTGACCACGGCGTTCCTGCTCACGTACGGCCTCATGTACATCGGGGGCGGATGGCTTCTCGACATCCTGGGAACGCGCCGGGGCTTCATGCTGATCATGGTGTGGTGGTCGCTCGCTTGCGCGAGCCACGGCCTGGCGACGTCGTTCACCATGCTCGCCGTCAGCCGGCTGCTCCTTGGGATGGGCGAAGGCGGCGGCTTCCCGGCCGCGACCAAGGCTGTTGCCGAATGGTTTCCTGTGCGCGAACGTTCCACGGCGATGGGAATCATCAACGCAGGCACGGCCTGGGGTGGAATTCTCGCCCCGCCGGGGATCGCCTTTATTCTGTCGATCGCGCATTGGCCCTGGGTTTTCTATGTTTCAGGAGCGATCGGACTCCTTTGGACCGCCCTTTGGATCCGGACTTATTTCCCTCCCCTGCAGCACCCGCGGCTGAGCGCCGCGGAGCGCGCAAGCATCGCGGAGGTGCTGGCAGCGCCGGAGAAGAAGGCCGAACCCGTTCCGTGGGGCAAATTGCTCAGCCTGCCGCAGGTCTGGGGCCTTGTGACGGCAAAATTTCTCACAGACGCCGCCTGGTACTTCTACCTCTTCTGGCTGCCCAAGTACCTCTACGATGCCCGGCACTTCGACGTCAAGGACGTGGGCTATTTCGCCTGGATACCGTTCGCCGCCGCCGGGCTCGGCTGCCTCGCCGGCGGAGGTTTCTCGAGCTGGCTTATCGGGCGCGGCCATTCGCTGAACATGGCGCGCAAGGTGGCGCTCGGCGCCAGCGCGGCCATGATGCCCCTCGTCATCTTCATCACCCGGTCGCCCGTGCAGCTCGCCATCGTCCTCTTTAGCATTGCGTACTTCGGGCAGCAGTCGTGGTCCACGTTGATCATGACCCTGCCGGCCGATCTGTTTCCGAAGAGGGCCGTGGGAACCGTCGCCGGGTTGGTCGGATTCGGTGGAGCGATGGGCGGCGCGGTTTTCGGCCTGCTCGTCGGGTGGCTGCTCGGCAGCGGACGCGGATACGGCCCCGTGTTCCTGATTTCCGGGTCGCTCCATTTGGCCGGTTTCGCGGTCGTCCTGCTGACCATCCGGATCGTGCAGCCGATCGGGCCCAATAAGCTCGAGCTCGCCGCCGGGGCAGTGTAATCCCGTACCCCTATGCGCATCGGTTGTTGCGGAAGCATGATATCGCCGGCGGATCCCGTCGGCGCGGACGTCGTCGAATCGCTCGGTGAGATCGGCTACGATTATGTCGAGCTGTCGATGTCGGGCGTGGCAGCGCTGCCGGGGCCCGCCTTCGCCAGTCTGGTCGAGCGCGTTCGCCGCTCGGGCATCCGGTGCGAGGCCCTCAACAACTTCTTCCCGGCAAGGGTTCGTTTGACCGGGGACATGGCCCGCCTCGACCTGGCGCTTGAGTATGCAGCGGGGGCAATGGACCGGGCGGCCGCCCTCGGGGCCGAGATAATCGTGTTCGGCAGCTCCGGGGCAAAGAATGTGCCGGCCGGCTATCCCATGGACGCCGCCTGGCGGCAGATCGTGGAGCTGCTGCGCAACCTCGGGCCCCTGGCGGCCGGGCGCGGCCTCACGATTGCAATCGAACCCCTTAACCGCGGGGAATCGAACATCGTCAATCTTGGCTCCGAAGGGCTGCGCCTTGCGCGCGAGGCGGACCATCCGAACGTCCAGCTGCTGATCGACTACTATCACCTTGCGATCGAAAAGGAGGATCCCGGGATCATCGTCGAGGCGGGAGCGGCCCTCCGCCACACGCATTTTGCAAAGGTGGAGGGGCGGACATTTCCCGACCGGACCGAGGACGACTACCGGAGGTTCTTCGCCCGCCTGCGCCAAAATGGCTACTCTGCCCGGTGCAGCATCGAGGCGTTCACCGCCGACTTCGCAGCCGACGCCCGCCGCTCGCTCGCCGTCATGAGGCAGCTCGCCTCCGCGCAAACTTGATGGCGACGGAACGGGTCAGGCTGACCCCTTCAAGCCATAGGCGCGGCGGTATTCGCGCGGGGACATCCCCGTCTGCCGCCTGAAGACGACACTCATGTATTCGGGGTCGAAGCTGGCGCGGCCGGCGACCTCCCAGATGGGCAGTTCCGTCCCGATGAGGAGTTCCCTGACGCGGTTCAGCCGGACGCGCAAAATCTCCGCCCGCGGACTGCGATGGAGCAGCCTCGCAAAGCGCATTTCAAGGGCGCGCCGTGCCATCGGCGTCTGGCGCAGGACGTCCGTCACGCTGATCCCCTCGCATGCATGCTCGCGGATGAACCGGAGCGCGGCTGCGACCTTGGCATCCGCAACGGCGAGAATGTCGGTGCTTTGCCGGATCTGGATGCCGACGGGCGGAATGAGGAGCGGCAGAGGCGGCGGTGCCCGGCCCTCCATCAGCGACGCGAGCAAGGTCGCCGCCTCCCATCCGGTGCGCATCGGATTCAGTATGACGCTCGACAGAGGGGGCGGGGAAAGCATGCACAAGACCTCGTCGTTATCGACTCCAAGGACCGCCATTTCCTCGGGCACCGACAGCCCCACTCTCCGGCAGGCCTCGAGCAGCTGCTGTCCGCGGTTGTCGTAGCAGGCGAATATCGCCGCCGGCCTGGGCAGTCGCAGGAGCCAGGAGCCGATGTTGTCGACCTCGGCGTCGCCGCTCGGAAAGACCCTTCCGGGTTCGTAAAGCGCGCAGGAAAAGCCCGCACCGCGCACGAAATGGACAAACCGCTCGCCCCGCCTGGCGGACCAATTAAACCGGCCGTCGCCGCAGAAGGCGAAATTCCGGAACCCACGCTCGAGAAAATGCTGGGCCGCCAGCGCCGCGATCGCCGAATCATCCGATTTGACCCATGGAGCCCGCCGCAAAAGGCGGGAGGGCGTCAGGTCGACAACCGGGACGGAAAGCGCCCCCACCGCGCGGGCCAGACCGGCGTTCTCACCCCGGACAATTGCGCCGTCCCCGTTCCATTTGGACAGCCACGGCGGAGGATCATCGCTGGGGCCGACCTCCGCGTAATGAACGCTCCACGGGCCGTGGCTCAGGATGAATTTGCCGATCCCGCCCAAAAGCCCCCGCGCGTAGGCATTGCCGACTTCAAACAGCAGCGCCACCTTCGGCACGCGGGTCCGCTGGCGTGCTTTGGGTCTGCGAGTGGGCACCCCTCCCGATAGATTGCCTGGAAGCGCTCGTCAACCGGGCGCGAAAGACAGGGTCACTTTGAGACCGGGTCCCACTCGAGGACGAGAAGCGAAACTGCCTGCCGCGGCAGCTGGAACCCCAAGGTGGCGGAGCCGTTGTTCACCGGCACGGTCTCCGGTTCTCCGGAGAGCTTTTCCAGGCGGCCGGCCTTTTCCAATTCCGCGTACTGCCCCGGGTCGGGCGCCGCCGGCGAACCCTGCCGTTTCCACACGGTGAACGCGTCGCTGTGGCTCTCGTCGACGCGGTAGTGCGTCAGCCGGACGGAGCCGCCCTTCACGGGCAGGTTGCCGACGGCCAACGCCACGCGGGCGTCGGGTCCGGGAACATCGTCGTCGTGATAATGCCAGGCCAGGATCGCCAGTTTCCCCGGCTCCAGGGATGCGATCGCGGTTACGTCGGGAGCGCCCCGCACGCCGTCCTTGATGATGGTTGCGAGCGGGACTTCGCCGCTGCTCGTCACCTCCACCCGCCGGCCGCCCATCCGGCTCAACATCCTGAAGACATTCAAAACGGGCATGTCGATTCCGTTGCTCGCCAGGACGCGCTGGCCGGCAAAGATGGGCTGGTTCTCGAACTCGAACGCCCAGGTGAGCGCTCCCTCGATGTTCACTCCGTGCTTGTCCGCCAGGAGAAACTCGCGCGCGATGCACGCCGCCGTATAGCTCGCGTAAATCGGACCCGTGCGGTAGCCGAGCTGCGGCCCCTGGCAGGCGGCGCATCCATCGGGATCGGACTCGCCGATGACGATGGGCTTGTCCTTCAACTCGGGCACGGCCGCGAACATCGAGAAACCCTTGTCCATGCCGCCCAACTGCGACGAAATCCCGAGCCGCACATGGCCCTCGACGAACCGCGGCTGCCCTTTTGCGTGGAAGGACAGGAAGTCGACGGGCGTCCCTTTCCCGCCGGTCGCGTAGTTTGTCCCGCTGACGCAGTGGGCCAGGTAATCCTCCATGAACTTCCCCCCGCTGCCCGCCAGGTCGGGGCCGCCGACGCGCGCAGTGGGGAGGGCCCGCCGGACGGCGTCCACGGCGTAATCATGGAGCTTGTAGAACTCCTCCGGCGTGGCGTGCCAGTAGGAGGCACCATTGGCCTCGTTCCAGACCTCCCAATACCACCGTTCAACCTCGGCTTTGCCGTAGCGATCGATGTCGTGGCGCACCCACTGATAGACGAGCTCCGCCCATTTTCCATAGTCCTTGGGCGGATAGGACCAGCCCGTGCCGATGTTGCCGTAGGCTGCCCCGGGCTGCCAATGGTGCTTGTAGGGCTCGGGGTGGACCGACATCGCCTCGGGCATGAAGCCGATTTCGGTGTAGGGCCGCACTCCGCGGGCGAGATAGGTGTCGAAGAGCTCATCCAATATCTTCCAATCGTAGACAGGCCGGCCCTGGGCGTCCTCGGTGTAGGCGTTGGTGCTCCCCCACTTGAGCGCCGCCACGCCATCGCCTGTGTTGAGCAGATTGTGCGCGCGGAAATACACCTGCCCCGGACGGAGTTCGCCGAGCTCGGCCACGAGCTTCTTTCCGTTCTTCATCGTGGCGTAGTTCGGCTCGTCCGCCCCGAAGAACCGCCAGATGGGCTTCATTTCGCCCTTCACCTGCGAGGCATTCACCTGAATGGAGACGGGGAACGGTTCGAACGAAGCCGGGCTCGCCGGCTCGGCGGCCGGGCACGAAGCCGCGAGGATGGCCACGGCGGCGGCGGGAATCAATCGGTGGGGGAAAGCATTCATCTTATCGGGGTGACTGAAGCCTGATCATCTCCCCATCACGGTAAAAGGAGAAGGGGTCAATGCGCATTTGAACTTGAAAATTGCGCATGCGGCCATCCTAAAAATCATGGACGCGGGGCGTCTTCGCGCTTTAGCTGCTTTCCATGAAACGCAAGCCGCCGCTGCGCATCGGGATCCTGACCGCCGGTGGCGACAGCCCGGGGTTGAATGCGGCCATCCGTGCCGTCGGCAAGGCGGCCATAGGCGAGTACGGATGGGAGGTCGTCGGGTTTCGCGACGGTTTCCTCGGCTTGGCCGAGAATCGCTCGATCCAGCTCAACAAGGGGACCCTTGCCGGAATTCTCACCATCGGCGGCACGATCCTCGGCACGAGCCGCGACAAGCCGCACAGGATGGAGATCGACGGCAAGGTCCGGGACATGACCGACGTGATCGCCGCCAACTACCGGAAGCACGGGCTCAGCGCCCTGGTATGCGTGGGGGGCGGGGGAACCCACAAGAACGCGCTCCGGTTGCTCAAGAAGGGCCTCAACATCATCACCCTGCCCAAGACCATCGACAACGACGTTGTCCATACCGACGCCACCATCGGCTACGACACTGCCCTGGGAATTGCCGCCGAGGCGCTCGATCGCCTGCACAGCACGGCGCACAGCCACCACCGCATCATCGTCGCTGAAATCATGGGCCATCGCGCAGGGTGGCTGACCCTCGGGGCCGGCATCGGCGGCGGGGCTGACGTCGTCCTGATTCCCGAGATTGCCTACGACTCCCAGACGGTCGCCGCCGCGATTCGCCGCCGTTCGAAAGGCGCCGCAAACTTCAGCATCGTCGCCGTCGCCGAGGGCGCCCTCTCCAGGGGCTACGCGGCGGCCTTCGCCGACGCCACAGCGCGGAAACGGCAGGCGAAGACCGAAGAGGATCGCATGCGCATCAAGGCGGAACTGCACGAGCTCGATTTGAAGCACACAGGGAACACATGGCGCCTCGCAAAGGAGCTCGAGGAGCTGACGGGGCTCGAGGCCCGTGTCACGATCCTGGGCTACGTGCAGCGCGGCGGCACGCCGTCCGTCACGGACCGGCTGCTTGCCACGCGTCTGGGCACGGCCTGCGTCGGGTTCATCAACGAGGGCGTTTTCGGGGTCATGGTCGGCGCGCGCGGCGGCGGCGTGAAGGCGGTGCCGATCGAGAGGGTCGCCGGGAACCTGAAGACGGTGCCCCTGGACCATCATTGGATTGAAACGGCGAGGCGTGTCGGCACCTGCCTCGGCGACTGAGCGCGGCCGGAGCCGGGAGCCGCCGCTTGCGCCCAGTCCGCGAGACGGCCCGCTACCCCGGCCCCAGGCCGGCGCAAACCCGGCGATAGAGCCGTTCATACCTCGGAACGATCACGTCCGCCGAAAAGAACTCGCGCGCCCGCTCCCGGGCCGCGCCGCCGAGGGCCGCCCGTTGCGCGGGATCGTCGATCAGGGACTCGACCGCGCGGGCGAGGCCATCCGCGTCGTCGCCGTCGACGAGCCTGCCGCTCACCCCGGAAACCACCACTTCGGGGATTCCGCCGACTGCGGTTGAAACGCTCGGGCAGCCGAAGCACATCGCCTCGAGTATGCTCAGGCAGAAGCTCTCGACCTCGGAAGTGAAGAGTCCCAGGTCCGCGGCCTGGAGATAATCCTCAATGTCCACCGCATTTTCACGCACGATCACCCGGCCGGACAGCCCCAGTCTTTCCACATCGTTGGCAAAGGGGGTGAAGTCCCCGCCGGCGAGAATGAGAAGCTTGAATGGGGAAACTGGCCTGGCGCGCGCGGCCGTTTCAAGCAGAAGGCCGATCCGCTTCATGGGCCTCAGGTTCGACATGTGCAGGAGCAGGACCTCGTCCTTCAAGCCGAGTTCGTCCCGCACCTCATCCCGCGTGCGCCGCGCCGGCCGGGGGGAGAAGAAATTGTGGATCACATCGATCGGGCCCTTGAACCCCAGGAGGCGGCGGGTTTCCCCCTCGAGGTAGGCTGAAACCGTGGTCACTGCGTCGGAATGGGTCAGGGCGTGCCGGATTGCGGGGCCGTAGCCCGGATCGCTGCCCAGAAGGGTCGTGTCCGTGCCATGAAGGGTTGTGACAAGGCGGGGCCTCGACTCAGGCTCGAGCATGGACCGGGCCAGGAACGCCGCCGTGGCGTGCGGCACGGCGTAATGCACGTGAAGGACGTCCAGCCCGTACTCGCGGCTCACCTCGGCCATCTTGACCGAAAGCGGAAGCGTGTAGTCGGGGTACTTGAACAGCCCGTAACTGCTGATCGTGACCGGGTGGAAGTGAAGCCGTGCCACCCCTGAGGGAAGCCTGAAGGGGCGCTCATAACTTATGAAGTGGACCTCGTGCCCGCGCGCGGCCAGCTCCTCGCCAAGGGCGGAGGCGAGTATGCCGCTGCCGCCAATCGACGGATAGCAGGTTATGCCGATCTTCAGGGGGCGGTCGGGCGTCATGTCAGAAATGACGCGCGCCGCGCGCCAGGGAATCGAGGGAAGTGAAGACGGGCGGATCCGCCGGATAAAGCGGCTGTGCATGGCCCACGCCGGCCGTCAGGCCGTGCAGGCGCGCGCGAACGAGCTGAAGCTCCAGATAGTCGCGGGTCCTCATCTGGGTCGCATGGGCCCGCATGGCCGCGGTCCATGCCCTCATGACGGCTGGAGCCGAAACATCGATCAGGATGGGCTGGGAATCCCTGGGTTCCGAGCCCGGACCCAGCGCATAGAAGAACAACTGGCCAATCGCGTGGGCGGGCTGGTCGCGAAGCTCGGCAAGCCCACCATAGCGCGCCAGGCGTGCTGCGTCGCGCACGATGCGGCCGAGCCTCGGATGATCGGGATGCTGGTTTTCCGAAAGGCTCGGCGCGAGGACGATGCCCGGCCTTACGCGGCGGATGATCCGCGCAAGCGCAAGGGAGTGTTCCGGGCGGCACTCCAGCCGGGCATCCCCGTCCAGGATCGCGAATTCCAGGGTCGCGCCGAGAAAGGAGGCCGCCTTTTGCGCCTCGGCCGTCCTTTTTTCAGGATCGCCGTGCGTCGCCGCCTCTCCACGGGAGCAGACGACCAGGTGGGCCGCGCGCCCCTTCTGCGTTTCGCAGGCCACAATCCCGCCGCATCCAAATTCGATGTCGTCGGGATGGGCTCCAAATGCGAGCAGGGAAGGCGGTTCAACTCTGGATTTCGGTGAAGGCTTCATCGGATCGGTCAATCGGGTCTCGCTTGAGGAAAGTGACGTCGGGGGCGTCTTCGGTGTGAAGATAGGCCTGTTCGCCCGCCCCCGCCACATAATGCGTGCACCGCACGACGGCCTGCATCCAGCGAAGGCGCGCGTCGCGCGCGGGGCTGACCTGCTCCGGCCCGAACTGCGCCGAGGGCAGATCGACGTAGCGATCCCCTCCCTCGTGCAGGCGAAGCGCCCCGTCCGCGAACCGGGCGCGCACGATCTCGCCCGCATGGGGAACATCGACGAAAAACTCGCCCACCGGACAGGCCGCGCGCCGAACCGCGGGATCGCTCGAGCGAACGACCCGGATTCCCTCCAAAAGCCCCATCCTCCGGTACATCTCGAGGCAGAAATCAGCGACCGTCCCCGCCGCGGTGCTGCGGAAAAGCTCCGCCTGCGCCCTCCCGGTGTGCGCGGGAAGCTGGCGCGCGGTTTGCGCGACCCACCCCGGAACGACCCGCTTCAGGTACAGCGGGGACCATTTCCGCTGAATCGCATTGGCAAAGGCGAAATTCAGCTGGGCGGGCGCGCCCCCGGACCGGCCCGGCAGAAGCGTCCGGGTTTCGCGTGGATCGTGATCGCTGTCGTGGTAGAAGAACACGATCTCGCCGCCGATCTCCCGCTGAAGCCGGCGGGATGCAGTGATCTTCGCCCAAAGAAACCTCTTTGGAAAGAAGCCGCACGGCTGCTGGCCGAAGCAAATGATGGGGGCGCTCATTGCGGCGGGGGCGAACCCGTCTTCCCTCCCAAGGCGAGCACGCCCTCGATCATGACGCTCAGGAAGACGCAGGCGGCGCAGCCGATGAGATTGTACCAGAGGTAGGAGATGTCGAGTGCCCGATAGAGCACGATCACGAGAAGCTGAGCCGCAATGGCGGCCCAGAAGACGGCCGTCCCGCCAATCCATCGCAGAAAAAAGGCGACGAGAAAGATCCCCAGGACCCCGCCGTAGAACAGCGATCCGACGATATTGACCGCCTGGATGAGATTTTCGGTCAGGTTGGCAAACAGCGCGAAGGCGATGGCGACGGCACCCCAGAGGGCTGTGAACACCCTGGAGGCCGCGACATAGTGCGCGTCGCCATCCCCGCGCCTGACAATATGCCTGTAAATGTCGACGGTCGTCGTGGAGCCGAGGGCGTTCAGTTCGGCCGCCTTGGAGGAAAACGCAGCCGCAAAGAAGGCGGCAATCAGGAGCCCGATGAGCCCGTGCGGCAGGAAACCGAGGATGAAGGCTATGAACACATAGTCCGCATCGCCCGCCGCCGTCTTCGGGTCAGCCGCCCGCAGCGCCGTTCTCGCCCCGCTTCGCGCCTCCTCCGAGCGCTTTTGCGCCGATTGAGCCTGGTCGAGCGCCGCCGCCTCCGCCGTGCGGTCTCCGGCCCGCCTGGCGTCCAGCCACTCCCTCAACCTGCCGGCCTCCTCGTCGTGCGCCGAACCGAAGCCCGCCTCGATGGCCTTCAGTCGCTCACCCCCGGGTGCCGCCGTCTGGCGGCTCCAGGCGACCTGGTTGAAGAAAACCGGCGGCCGTTCGAACTGATAGAATACGAAGAGCAGCACACCCATGAGAAGGATGAAGAACTGCATGGGTATCTTGAAGACCGCATTGAACATCAGCCCGAGCCGGCTTTCGCGGAGCGAACTGCCGGAAAGGTAACGCTGCACCTGGGACTGGTCGGTCCCGAAATACGAAAGCGCCAGAAAGAAGCCGCCGAGAAGGCCCGTCCAGAGCGTGTACCTGCGGTTGACGTCCAGGGAGAAGTCCACCGCCTCGAGCTTGTGGAACCGCCCGGCGAGGGCCAGGGCCCCGCCGAACCCAAGGCCGTCCGGCAGCCGGGCCAGGAGGACGAAGAACGCCGCGATCATCCCGGCGAAGATCACCCCGATCTGGTATTTTTGGGTGAGGTTCACGGCATCGCTTCCCCCGCTCACGGTGTAGGCGATGACCAGCAGCCCGCTGCAGACAATCGTGAGATCGAGCCTCCAGCCAAGAACGGTGGAAAGCACGATGGCCGGCGCATAAATCGTGATACCCGCGCCGAGCCCGCGCTGCAGGAGGAAAAGCCCCGCTCCCAGGAGCCGCGTCTTCGAGTCGAAACGCCGGCCGAGGTATTCGTAGGCCGTGTAGACCCCGAGTTTCCGGTAAAGGGGAAGAAATGCCGCGGATACGACGATCAGCGCGAAGGGCGCGCCAAAATAGTTCTGAACGAAACCCAACCCGCTTTCATAGCCCTGTCCCGGCGTCGAAAGAAACGTGATTGCACTCGCCTGGGTGGCCATAACCGAAAGGCCGATTGTCAACCAGTGCGTCTGCCCCACCCCCTTCAAATATCCCGCAAGGCTGCGGCGTTCCCGGGTCTGCCAGATGCCGTAGAGGGCGATCCCCGCCAACAGGCAGATGAGAACCCCGTAGTCCAGCGCGTTCACGAATTCAGCCTCGTCAGGGCCGCGAGCAGCCCCAGCCACACCAGAAAGACAACCGTGACGGCGGCGTACACGGCCTTCCAGCTGCGAAGCGCCGGCAGCCCGGTTTCACGATCCTCGGACCGCGGCGTTTCCATGCGCGCGCTCACTTTCCGAGCGAGACAAGATTCGCAAATAGCCGGTAGGCGCCAGGGACCCCGGCGGGCAGCTGACGAAACCAGGAAAGGCCCGTATACACGTAATAACCCCGCCCGTATCGGGCGACGAGGATGCCGCTTTTGAGCGGCGCCTCGCCGGAATCGCTGCAGGCGAGAATCGTGGCATACCGGCTGTCCCACTCGCTTGGGAAATTCAGTCCGCGCTCCTGCACCCACCCCTCGAAATCCGAAGGGGCGATCCGGTTGGGTGTCGTGAACGCCGGATGGTCCGGCGCAAGCAGCGTAACCGGCGCGTTCTCGTCCGTGACCCGGTTTGCGGGGAGGTTTCGCGAGAGCGAAAGGGGGTACGGTCCCAGGCGGGTCGCCGCAGAAGTGTTGGGGGTGTTGTACTGGGCCACGACCGTGCCGCCCCCCTCCACATAGGAAAGAAGGGCCGGAAATCCGGAAACCAGGTCATTGCGGGTGTTGAAGGCGCGGACGCCGATGACCACGGCATCAAAGGACTTGAGGCGATCCGGAACGAGGTCGGCACCGGTCAGGTCGGCGACCGAATAACCCATCTCCCGAAGGCTGTCCGCGATGCTGTCGCCGGCCCCGGCGATATAGCCCACACGCTGTCCGCGGATCGCAAGGTCGAGGCAGACCGCCTTCATCGTCGCCGGGGGCTGGAGCAGAATCGGAGGAATATGGCCGAAGCGGATCTCCACGCGATCCGTGCCAAATCGAGTTCCGTCATCGGCCCGTCCAAGGGCTGCCCGGACGCTAAGAGTGGCCTTGGCGGGCTCAGGGGGCGCGGTGACGCTGAACGACAGCCGCGCGCGGTCCCCGACGGCGGCCAGCCGGAACGGCTGGCCATCCGGGGCAACTTTCCATCCCGCGGGCGCATCCAAGTGCAGGAACCCGGAGGATTCGGCCCGGTACGCAACGATGTCCACAGCGACCTGCCGCGTGGCCGATGGCGCAAACAATTCCACGCCGGACGGAAAATGAAGCGAGACCGGTGGAATGGCCTCGAGGCGCCTGCGGACCTGCGCGCCCTTCGAATCCTTGCCCAACGCGACCGGCTCATCGGAAAGGACGATCGTCCGGCCGCCAACCTCGAAAACATAATCGACCGGGATGATCGGCGGATTTTCGGGCCGTCCGATGAGCGAGGCATCGTCGACTCTGAACATTCCGGGAGTCCCCTCCTCCCGAAGCCAGTACGGCTGGCTGACCGGGGTGTTGGCCGGCAAAGTCTGCTGCGAATCGCGAAGCGAAGGTTTGCCCGAAACCAGGTCGATTCCTGTTTCTGTCTCCCGCCCGAGCGAAGGATAACGAATCGCCGCCCATCGAACGGGAGGAGCCGTGCCAATTTCCACGCGCTGATGCAGTTCAAACAATTCGCCTGGAACAACCTCTGCCTGTGGGGTGGTTGTCTCCACGGAAAGGCCAAGGCAGCTCCCGATGATGCGGTCAAGCTGCCGGCGTTTTTCGTCGATGAGTCTGTCCGTCGGAAGGCCGGAGAGACGTTCCTGAATCTCCAGCAGGCTCGGAACGCTTGCCGAAGGATCCTTTTGGTCAAAACCGGCGATAACTCGTTCCGCAAGACGCCCGACCTCCGCCCCTCCCGGCACGCGGGCCCAGGTCGTGTCCACGCCGTCAAAAATGTCGTTGGCCGCCGGTTCGCCGAGCAGCAACTGGAATGACTCCGACCGCGAGCCGCTCGTGCCCACGGCGAAAAATCCCATGCCCTGCGTCTTGTGCATGGACCGGCTGCGGGACGCTATCGCTCCGAAAGCCTGGCCCGTCACAGGGTCGGTTCCGCCGATCTCCATGTGCAGAGTCGCTGATTCGGGCTGACCGGAGCCGCCCCGTCCGAAGCCTCCGGAATTCATCAGGATTCGCCTGGGTTGCCACGGTTCGAGCGTCCCGAGCTGGTCCGGGAAGGCCTTGGGGTCGCCGGACCGCTTGAACGCCTCGATTGCGAGGACGGCGGACGCCGTGTGATGGCCGTGGGTCGTGCCCGGTTCGGGCGAAAAACGCGTGATGACGATGTCGGGCCGAAACGTGCGGATGACCCGCACAATATCCCCGACGACCTCTTCCCGATTCCACTTCTGAATCGTCTGGCGATAATCCTTTGAATACCCGAAGTCCCTGGCCCGGGTGAAGAACTGCCGCCCTCCGTCGACCCGCCGCGCAGCCAGCAGCTCCTGCGTGCGGATCGCCCCAAGCTCGTCCCCAAACTGCGATCCGAGAAGGTTTTGTCCTCCATCGCCCCGCGTCAGCGACAGATACGCCGTCCTGTAGCCGGGACCCCGCGCGAGAAACGCGATCAGCTGCGAGTTCTCGTCATCCGGATGTGCCGCCACGAACAGGACGCTGCCCATCTCACGAAAACTCCGGAGGTCCTGCAGGATCGCCTTGGGATCCTGCCCGGGCGCGTCCGCCCGCGCAGGAATGCAGGCCCCCGAAACGGCGAAGAAGATCGCCGGAACAATTCCAAACCACAAGCGCAGCATCGGCCGGCGCAGCAGGCTATTTCACCACGGTGAATGCCACCGAGTATTTCGTCGTCTCCCAGCTAAGGCTCAGGAGGCCTCCACCGTCCGGGTTTCGGTCGACGGCCATTGTGAACTGATCCAGCTGCTTGGGGAGTTCCGACTTTGTCATGTCAACCCGGCCGAGGTCCTGTGCGGCATCGTATTGCAGGCCCCACTGCCCGAGCTGATTGCTGACGATCAGCTTGGCGGATCCGTCGGCCGCCGGCAGCAGGAAAAGGGTGTGCGCGCCTGCGGGAACGCTCAATCCTCCGACGACGATCGCCTTTTGCGTGACAAGCAGCGTGGCCTCGTCAGAGCCCAGCCTCCACCAATGGTCGTAGGGCACCAGGGTGCCCCAGATTTTCCGGATTTCCGCGCTCTTGGGATCCTTCGAATAGGGTCTTCCGTAGACAATCGTGACCCGGTTGCCGTCGATCACCCGGCCGACCGTCTCATGCGGGCTGATGCGGCCCGCCATGCCCATGCCCTTCTTCGCGGGCATCGGCATCGGTTGGGCTTGCTGGGCCATCATCGGGATTGCGCCGATAAGGACGGCGAGGGGAAGGAGGAATCGCAGAGTTTTCATTTTTGTATCAACTGGTTGGGAGGGGTTGGTTGGATGGCTGCAAGACGCCCGAAAGGCGCCTTGGTTGCATCCAGATACCATTATGCAAACGCCGCCGCGGGTCAACAATCTGCGTTTCGCAGTGCGGTACAGCATGGCAAAAGAGGGTTCCTGAGGGGAGTAGCTGACCCGAAGAACCCTCTTTCGGCATGCTATACAGCCCGGCGGTCAGAGTTTGAGCCGGCGCAGCCGAAGGGCGTTTGAAATGACGCTGACGGAGCTGAGGCTCATGGCCGCCCCGGCTATCATCGGGTTGAGCAGGACCCCGGTGAACGGATAAAGGACGCCGGCGGCGATCGGGACGCCCAGAGCATTGTAAACAAATGCGAAGAAAAGATTCTGGCGGATGTTGCCCATTGTTGCCCGGGACAGACGGATCGCCTTTGCGATGCCCCGCAGGTCGCCCTTTATCAGCGTGATCCCGGCGCTTTCCATCGCAACGTCCGTTCCCGTGCCCATTGCGATGCCGACATCGGCAGCAGCAAGCGCGGGCGCGTCGTTCATGCCGTCGCCGGCCATCGCGACAGCCTGGCCGCCCTCCCTGAGCGAATTGACGATCCGGATCTTGTCCGCGGGTTCTATCTCCGCCTCAAACCGCTTAAGCCCCAGTTCCCGGGCCACGGCCTCCGCCGTGCGCTGATTGTCCCCCGTGGCCATGACGAGCCCGACACCGAGTTCATGCAGCATCGCGATGGCCTCTGCGGTGGACTCCTTGATGGGGTCGGCGACGGCCAGCAGGCCCGCAACCTTTCCGCCCACGGCTGCGATCAGGACGGTCTTGCCATCGGCCTGAAGAGCGACCGCGCTTTTCTCGAGGGCGGCGTCCATCGCCACCCCCTCGGTTTCCAAAAATTTTGCCTTCCCGACGAGAACCCTTTTCCCGTCCACTGTTCCAGACACGCCGCCCGCGGTGACCGACCGGAAATCGTCCGCGTCGTGCAGTTCGACTCCCCTCTCCCCCGCCCCGCGAACGATCGCGGCAGCAAGGGGATGCTCCGAAAGTCGTTCGAGCGAGGCCGCCATCCGGAGCAGCGAAGCCCCGTCGAGCCAGGCGCATGGGAGGACATCCGTCAGGTGCGGCTTCCCTTCGGTGAGGGTTCCCGTCTTGTCCACGACGAGCCACCTCACCTTCCCGAGGTGCTCGAGGGCCTCGGCGTTCCTGACGAGAACGCCGGCCTGCGCGCCGCGGCCGACGCCAACCATCACGGCCATGGGCGTCGCCAGCCCGAGCGCACACGGGCAGGCGATGATAAGGACGGCGATCGCGTTGACGACGGCGTACGCCAGGCGCGGCTCGGGACCGAAAAAATACCAGGCAAGAAACGCGCCCGCAGCCACGATCGCGACCGCGGGAACGAAAATGCCGGCGACCCTGTCCGCCACTCCCTGTATCGGGGCGCGACTGCGCTGGGCCTCGGCGACCATCTGCACGATCCTCGAAAGCAGGGAATCCGCGCCCACCTTGTCGGCTTGGAGAACGAACCCGCCGGTGCCGTTGACCGTGCCGCCCGTCACGCGATCGCCGGCCTTCTTCTCGACCGGCAGCGATTCGCCCGTGATCATGGATTCGTCGACGGACGACGAGCCGCTTTCAACAATGCCGTCCACCGGGACCTTCGCGCCGGGCCGGACACGCAGCCGGTCCCCGGCCTTGATTTCCGGCAGTTCGACCTCGAATTCGCCCACTTCCGTGATCAGCGTCGCCGCCGGAGGGGCCAGATCCAGGAGCGCCCGGATGGCCCCCGACGTGCGAGCCCTTGCACGGAGCTCAAGGACCTGCCCGAACAGGACCAGGACGACTATGACTGCCGCGGCCTCAAAATAGACGTCCACATTCCCGCCGTGCGTCCGCATGGCCGGCGGAAACGCTCCGGGCAGGAAGAACGCGACGGTGCTGTAGCTCCACGCCGCGCCCACCCCAAGCGCAACTAGCGTGAACATATTCCAGTGGCCGTTGCGGACCGACCGACCACCCCGGACAAAGAACGGCCAGCCCGCCCACCAGACGACCGGCGTGCCCAGGAGAAACTGGGCCCACCGGCCGGCCGCCCCTCCGGCCAGGTGCGCAAGCGGCGGAAAAAGATGGCCCATCGCCAGAACGAAGACCGGCAGCGCCAGGGCGCCGCCGATCCAAAGGCGCAGGGTCATGCCGCGCAGTTCATGGTCATCGCCGCCCTCTCCTCCCGCGCCGGCATGGGCTATATTGCGTTCCAACGCCATGCCGCACATCGGACATTCGCCGGGCTTGTCCGACTCCACGCCCTCGCACATCGGGCAGAAATAGGCCGGCCGGGACGAACCGGGGTTTCCTGGATTTGACGGAGCGGGATTCATTTCATCGGCATGGCGCCTTGTCCCCACATCCCATCGGCGTTCATTGCGCGGCTGCAAGAGGATTGATCCGCCCGGGTTGTTCCGGCGGCGGCAGGCTGCGGCGGCGCCAGATGAAGAAAATCGCTGGATAGACCATCAGCTCCATGATGGTCGACGTGACAACGCCGCCCACCATCGGCGTCGCAATTCGCTTCATGACATCGGCCCCCGTGCCATGGCTCCAGAGGATCGGCAGCAGGCCGGCGATAATGACCGCGGCTGTCATTGCCTTCGGCCGCACCCGTTTCACCGCGCCGTGATAGATGGCATCGCGCAACCCCCTGTCCGATGTGAGCAGCCCGTTTTCCTTCCATTCGCCGTAGGCGAGGTCGAGGTACAGGAGCATCACGACGCCGGTCTCCGCATCGAGGCCCGCAAGCGCGATGATGCCGACCCAAACGGCCACGCTCATGTTGTAGCCGGAGAGGTAGATCATCCAGAATGCGCCCACGAGCGAAAACGGAACGGCTAGAAGAACGATGGCCGTCTTGATCCATGATCTTGTATTGAGAAAGATGATGAAGACTATGATCAGCAGGGTCAGCGGAACGACGATCATCAGCCGCTGTTGCGCGCGCAGCATGTATTCGTACTGCCCGCTCCAGATGACGCTGTAGCCGGTCGGCAGCTTGATTTCTCCGTTCCGAATCGCATCGCCTATCGTGCGCTGCGCCTCCCGCACGTAGGTGCCGATGTCGGAGCCCTGCACGTCGACGTAGATCCATGCGTTCGGCACCGCCCCCTCGCTCTTGATGCCCATGGGCGCCGCCACGACCCGGACCGTCGCAAGCTGGCTGAGCGGCACCTGGGCCATCATGGCGGACGCTCCGGCCGGCTTGACCGGTACCAGGATGTCGCGCAGGGCCTCGAGATTCTCGCGGTAGTCGCGGTCATAGCGCATGATGACGTCGTAGCGCTCCAGTCCCTCGACCGTCGTTGTAAGCGGCATTCCCCCGAGCGCGACCTCCAGTACATCCTGCACGTCGCCGAGCGTGAGCCCGTAACGGGCGATGGCGTCGCGGTCGATCTCGAACTCGATGTAGTTCCCCCCCATGACCCGCTCGGCGAACACGCTGCCCGTGCCCGGCACCCGCCGGATCCTCCCCTCGATCTGGCCCGCGATCCGCTCGAGTTCGGCGAGATTCGGGCCCGCAACCTTGATTCCGACCGGCGTCTTGATGCCGGTGGCGAGCATGTCGATCCGCGTCTTGATCGGCATCGTCCAGGCATTGGTCAGTCCCGGTATCTGCACCGCGTTGTTCATCGCGCTGACGAGCTCGTCGACCGTGCGGCGCCGGTGGGCGACGGCCCTTCCGTCCGCATCCCTAATGTCCACGACCGGCCACTCGGGCTCGGGCTTGAGCATTATGGTGGACTCGATCATGTCCATCGGCGCGGGGTCGGTCGCCGTTTCAGCCCGGCCGATCTTCCCGAACACGTTCTGAACCTCGGGGAATGCGTGGATGATCTGGTCGGTCTGCTGAAGGACCTCCCGGGCCTTCGTCGGCGAAATCCCCGGGAAGGTCGTCGGCATGTAGAGCAGATCGCCTTCGTAGAGCGGCGGCATGAACTCCGAGCCGAGGCTCTGGTACGGGAACGCGCCGCTGAACCTGGCCGCGAGATTCTTCACCCCTCCGTCGGGCAGCGGATTCACGATCCACGCGTTCCACGGGAAGAACACCCAGGCCACAACGATTCCCGCCGTCAGAATCACGGCCCAGCGGAACCGGATCATCAGGTCCAGGACCGGATGGTAGACAAACACGAGAAACCGGTTGATCGGGTTCCTCTCCTCCGCGGGGATTTTCCCGCGGATGAACAGGCCCATAAGCACAGGCGCCAGGGTGATGGACAGGAGCGCCGCGGCGCCCATCGAGTACGTCTTCGTGAAGGCGAGCGGCTTGAACATCCTTCCCTCCTGCGACTGGAGGGTGAATACCGGCAGGAACGAAACCGTGATGACCAGAAGCGAGTAGAAAAGCGTGGGGCCGACCTCGACCGAGGCGTCACGGATGATCTCCCAGTGGGGCTTCCGGCCCCCGTCGCGCTCCATGTGCTTGTGGGCGTTCTCGATCATGATGATCACCGCGTCCACCATGGCACCGACGGCGATCGCGATCCCTCCAAGCGACATGATGTTCGAACTGAGGCCCTGGCCGAACATGACCATGAACGACGCCAGGACGGCGATCGGGAGGATGACGATCGCAACGAACGCGCTTCGCAGGTGCAGCAGGAAAAGGAGGCACACAAGCGCCACGACAATGCTCTCCTCGACCAGCTTCTCCTCGAGGGTCCTGACCGCGCGGTCTATCAGCGGCGTCCGGTCGTAGGCTATGCTGTAGCTGACGCCCTCCGGAAGGCTCCTCATCGCGTCATCGAGGCGCGCCCTGACGGCCCCGATGACCCTGCGGGTATCCACCCCGTAACGCACGACCACAATGCCGCCGACCGTCTCCCCATCGCCGTTCAGCTCGGCTATCCCCCGGCGCATGTCGGGGCCGAGCTGCACCTCGGCGACCTCCCCGAGAAGGACGGGGGTGCCTCCGGGTCCGCGGCCGACGGCGATCTTGCGCAGGTCGTCCAGGCCCGCCACGTAGCCGCGCACACGCAGCATGAATTCCTTCTCGGCCATCTCGATCGACCGACCGCCCACCTCGCTGTTGCTCCGCCTCACGGCCATCGCGACATCGCTGATCGAAAGGTTGTAGGCGTGCAGGCGGTGGGGATCGACCGTGATCTGGTACTGCTTGACGAATCCGCCGACGGAGGCCACCTCGGCCACGCCCTCGACGCTGGAAAGCTGGTACCGGAGGAACCAGTCCTGCATCGAGCGCAGCTGGGCGAGGTCGTGGTTCTTCGAGTTCAGCGAATACATGAACGCCCAGCCGACGCCCGTGGCGTCGGGACCCAGCCGCGGCGTGATGCCGGACGGAAGGCTGCCGGCGAGGCCGTTCAGGTACTCAAGCACGCGGCTGCGCGCCCAATACGGGTCGGTGCCGTCCTCGAAGATCACATAGACGAACGAGAATCCGTAGAACGAGTATCCGCGCACGACCTTGGCCTTGGGCACGGACAGCATCTTTGTCGTGATCGGATAGGTTACCTGGTCCTGGACGATCTGCGGAGCCTCGCCGGGCGTCTCCGTATAGATGATCACCTGCGTGTCCGACAGGTCGGGGATCGCGTCCAGCGGAATCTGGCGCAGGGCGTACAGCCCTCCGAATATCAGTGCCGCCGTCCCCGCCAGGACGAGAACCTTGTTTCGGATCGAGAAATCGATGACGGACTTCAGCATGGTCAGCGGGACGCGGCCGGGGCCGGCTTCAGCATCTTTTGGATGGCCTCCCGGAGCTGGCTCTCCGAATCGAGCATGAACTGCCCCGAGGTGACCACGCGCTCGCCGGCGCGCAGTCCGTCGAGCACCTGATAGAGGTCGCCTTCGCTGCGCGCGCCAAGCCTGACCTCGCGCGCCTCAAACCGGCCGCCGTCCAGCGCCACAAAAACCGTGTCGCGCTCGCCGCTGCGAAGGACCGCCATGTCCGGGACGAGCACCGCATCGTCCGCAATCTTGGCCGTGAAGCGCACGTCCACGAACATGCCGGGGCGCAGCGACCCGTTCGCATTGGGCAGCACGATGCGGGCTGTCGCGGCGCGCGTCAGGTCCTCGACCTGGGGCAGCACGAGCTGCACCGTCCCGTTCAAGGTCTCTCCCGATCCATAAGTCGTGCGCACGGTCGCCGCCTGGCCGTCGTGGACGTACGGCAGATCCTTCTCGTAAATCTGCGCCTCGGCCCAGATGGTCGCCAGGTTCGCCATTCGGTAGATGGGCTCGCCGGCCTTCATCATCCGGCCCTGCACGGCCATCTTCTCGATCACGGTGCCGTCGGCCGGAGCGCGGAAAACAAGGGTGCGCCGCGCCTCCCTTGACCGCGCCAGGTCGGAGACGAAATCCGCCGGCACGTCGAAAAGGCGCAGGCGGGCCAATGCCGCGCGCGTGAGGGGGCCGCCGGCGCCCCCCTCCGACTGGAGCGCCACGAGGTAGTTGAGCTGGGCGTTGTACACGTCGGGTGAGTACACCTCAAAGAGCGCATCCCCCGCCTTGACCGGGGTCCAGGTCGCATTGACGTAGAGCTTCTCGAGCCAGCCGTCATATTTCATCGCGATCTCCCCGAGGCCCCTCTCGTCGTAGACGATCGCCCCCACGGTGCGGAGCTCGCGGCGCACGGGGCCGTGCTCGACGAGGGCGGTCCTGAGATTCATGCGCTGGATCGTTGCCGCATCGATCTGGATGCCGTTCTGCGAAGCGGAGTCGTCGGTCTCGTAGACCGGCACCATGTCCATCCCCATGGAGTCCTTCCCTGGCGCGGGTTTCACCTCCCCGGGCATCATGGTCGACTTGTAGTACTTGATCCTGCGCTCGCCGGCGGCCGCGACGACCCCGGCCCGGACGGGCTCAAGCTCCATTCCGCAGATCGGACAGTAGCCGGGCGCGTCGCGGATGATCTGGGGGTGCATGCCGCAGGTGTAGAGCTGCTTCGGCGGCGGCGTGTCGGCGGCCGCCGCGAAGGCGAGGCCGGCGGCGAAGAGAATGTAAAGCAAGGATTTCATTTTTCGAAAGCGTTCGGGGATCGGCGCCCGTCAATGGAGCTCCGGCGGGGCGGCGTCCGCGGTGAGCAAGGACAGGTCGGTGGCCGCCATTTCGCGCTCGCGCAGGGCCGCGACGCGCTCCAAGGCCATGTCGAGTTCCATGAGCCGGGTGTCCGGAATCGTCGTCGCTCCGGACATGCCCGTCTGATACCCCGCCTCGGCGCTGGCTATGATCCGCTCCAGATTCGGCAGCCCCGTCCTGTCGATATAGGCGATCATGCGGTCGCTTTCGTGAACCGTGTAGAGCATCTGCGCCAGCTCGGCTGCCAGGGCGATCTGCGCCGCTCGTTCGCGGGCGCCCGCCGCCTCGCTCCGCCCCTGTGCCGCCGCGATGTTGCCGGCGATCTTCTCGCGCCAGATCGGAAGGGTGATGCTGGCGACCGGCCGGACCATCCGCGGGTCCGCCTGCGTGTCCAGCACATTGGCCATCGCCCCCAGCGAGAAATCCGCCGTCGCCGCCCTGCGCGCCACCTCGACGCCCGCAACCGCCATCTCGACCATCGCGCGCATCCGGGCCAGTTCCGGGTTCGAAGCCTGCGCGCGGCGCCACAGTTCATCCTCGCCCGGGAGGGTCGTCGGCGCGAGTGCAGCGGTCGGCCACGGCGGATCGGCGTCCGCCGGCCCAAGGCCCAGGGCGGACTTGAGAAGCGTTCGGGCCGAGGCCCGCCGGTCCCGAAGGGTGTCGAGATCCGCGCCGGCCTTCGCGATTTCATTGCCCAGCCGCACCTGCGCCTCGAGGGTGGCCATGCCGCGCCCGGTCGCGTAGTCGGCGCCGGCAAGGGCTGACGATTGGCCAAGCGACGCCAGGGCTGCCTCCCGCAGCCGGATCGTCTCGTCGACGGACGCGAGATCGATCCACGCCTTCCGCGCATCCGCGGCCGTCGTCAGCGCCGACGTGACGAAGGCCCTGTATTGCACCATGCTCTCCGCCGATGCCTCCCCTGCCATGACGCTTCGCTTGCCCGACGCCATGAAATCGAACATCAGCCCCGGCATGAAGCTCATCAGGGTGTTCCACACGTCGGCCTGGAACGTGAACTGCGGGTCCGGCAGGGCCCGCGCCGGCGCTATCGCGGCGACCGAGGCGCGCCAGTCGTCGTAGGCCGCTTCGACCGAGGGATGATTGAGAACGGCGAAACGCACATAGTCGGCCGGCGGCGAGTCGGGCGCCAGCGCGGGCAGGACAGGCTTTTGTCCGGCGGGCCGAAATGTGCCGCCGATGCGTTCAACACGGGCATCCGCCTCCCTCTCCCCGATGGAGGGCGCGACCGAGCAACCCGCGAGAACCAGCGCGAGCAGAATGCAGGCCGGCAGGCCGGCCGTTGAATTGGAATGGGTTGTGTTCGTGGGACTCCGGGAACGGATTCTTGCCGCTGTCTCCCCATTATACGATGCCCCGGGCCGTTTCCCTCGGGCAATTCTTGCCAAACCCTGTGCGGATCTTGTTTGCAAAGCCGGAATTACGCCGACCGGCGGTCATCCGGGCTGAATTCCCCCTCGAGAAATGCGCGCATCTTCTCCTTGGCGTGATAGATCCGCAGCTCGATGGTCTTTGGCGTTGTGCCGAAGATTTCCGCCGCCTCCTGGTGCGAAACGCCCTCGAGGGAACACAGGATCAGGGCGGATTTCAGCTTGTGCGGCAGACGGTCGATCGCCCGCTGAAGGCGGCCGAAGCGATCCGACTGCGCCGCCTGCTCGGAAGGGCCCGGCCGGGAGTCGGCGATTTCAAATCCTGGCTGGGGCCCGGTCGCCGGAGCGTCGAGCGGCACGTCGCCGCGTCTCCGCGCAAGAACCCGCGCATGGTCGCGGCAGAGATTGAGTGCGATCGCGTAAAACCAGGTCTTGACGGTCGAGCGCGGCTGGAACCCCGCCGCCTTGAAATAGATCCGAACAAAGGTCTCCTGCACGACATCGCGCGCGGCGGTCTCATCCCGCAGAAACCGGAAGACAAACCGGAAAAGCGGCTCGCGGTGGCGCTCGATCAGCCTGTCCAGAGCCGAGTCATCGCCGGCCTGAAGCGCTTGAACCAGCGGCAGGTCGGGATCCACGGCTGCTCAGGGAACCTGCTCCAGGGTGCGCTGGGCCAGTTCCAGCAACTTGTCGCTCTGCTCCTTCGTGAGCACCGAGCGCATCGCGAACACGTGCTCGATCGACGCCTTTTGCAGGTCTCCCATCCGGTGGTGCACCATCTCCACGGCTGCGGCCACCCGCGGGGTGTACGCCTTGTCCTCGCCCATTGCGCTCGCCAGATCCCGATTCGCTGCGTGGAGCTGGTCGACCAGGCGGCGCTCCTTCTCGGCGAATTGCGCCTCCACGGGTTCCAGGGCCTCGTGCTGGGCCTCGGTCAGGTGCAGCTGGGTGTGCAGCCATTCGTGAGCGGTCAATGTCGCCCCGGCTGACCGGCCGGACATCCACCGCGTGGCGCAAACCGCGGACAGGGCGGCCACCACGATGACCGCCATGAAGAAAAGGGCGGCGTTTTTCATGGTTGGACGCGTCCGGAACCCGCGTTGAATCTCTCCAGGGCGGCAAGGGGGGCCCGGGACGAAAATACATCGAAGTGAAGCGATTCGCGGGCCAGGTTCTGCTCGGCCCCCGGTGAAGCCAGCAGCAATCCCGGCAGGAGTCCCACCGCCAGGGCCAGCGCCACGGCCGGCAAGGCAAGACGCGGATTTACGAACAGCCCGCGCCACTCGGCCGCGGGGAACAGACGCGCCCACACGGACCGGCGCCTGCTGCCGATCTCCCTCCACACCCCGCCCGTCAGCCGATCGGGGCATGCCGGAAGGGGTTGCCGTGCGTAGGAGGCGAGCGCCTGGTCAATGGGATCTGGTTTCATGTTCACATGTTCAACGTGCCGGAGCGCCAAAATCACTCAACCTTTGACGCGAGCCTGTCAATTAATGCGCCGCGAACGGCAAGCGATGCGGAGCAAGTTCACCCTGGCGGGACTACCGTCGGGCATGGCAGCAATCAAACTTCACGTCGAGAACGAGGAACTCGTCGCGGTGAAGCGCCTGGGCGACGCCCTCAAGGTCAGCCCGGACGACGTCGCCTACACCGCCCTGCACCGGCTCATGCTCCAGTCGAATGACCCCGGCGTGCGCGCCGAAATCCTCCAGGTGCGGGACTGGCGCCGCAACACCCTTCCCCAGTGGAGCGACACCGCTCATTCTGTTCACGTCTACGAATCCCTGCCGGACGAGCAGCAGCATCCGCGCGCACCGGCACAAGGCAGGCCGTCCAGCTAGAGCACAACCCCAGGCCTCCGGGCAACCGGAGGTCTTCTGCGTTTCCGGAGGCCTGGGGTCTGTCCCGTCACATCTGTGAAATGATGTTGTCTCCGAACTCGCTGCACTTGATCTCGATCGCGCCCTCCATCTGACGGGCAAAATCGTAGGTGACGCGGCGGGATGCGACGGCTCCGTTCAGGCCCTTTAGGATGAGGTCGGCCGCCTCGGTCCAGCCGAGGTAGCGGAGCATCATCTCCCCGGAGAGGACCACCGAGCCCGGGTTGACGACGTCCTTGTTCGCATACTTGGGCGCCGTGCCGTGCGTCGCCTCGAAAATGGCGTGCCCGGTTATGTAGTTGATGTTGCCCCCGGGGGCGATGCCGATGCCTCCCACCTGCGCGGCGAGCGCATCCGAGAGGTAGTCGCCGTTCAGATTCAGGGTGGCTATCACGTCGAAATCCGTCGGCCGCGTCAGGACCTGCTGGAGCGTGATGTCCGCAATGCTGTCCTTGATCACAATTCCCGCTCCGGGCTTGCCGTCCGGGATCCTGCACCAGGGGCCTCCGTCGATCTCCACCGCGCCGAAGAACTGCTTTGCCGTCTCGTAGCCCCAGTCGCGGAAGGCGCCTTCCGTGAACTTCATGATGTTGCCCTTGTGGACGATCGTGACGCTCTTGCGCTTGAACTTGATGGCGTAGGAAATCGCGCTGTGGATCAGGCGCACGCTGCCCGAGTAGCTGACCGGCTTGATCCCGACGCCGACCCGCACCTCGGACGGGAAATTCGGCGCGCCGACCTCCCGCCAGAAGGCCTCCGCCTTGGCCTTCGTGCCGAAGCGGACCTTCTCGAAGCTTTTCGGGAACTCCTTCGCGATGAAATCGAGGATCCTGCCGGCCTCCGGCGTTCCGCTTGCGAACTCGATTCCGGCGTAAATGTCCTCCGTGTTCTCGCGGAAGATCACCATGTCGACCTTCTCGGGGTGCTTGACCGGACTCGGCACGCCCTTGAACCACTGCACAGGCCTCAGGCATACATAAAGGTCGAGCATCTGGCGGAGGGCCACGTTGAGCGACCGGATGCCGCCGCCGACGGGTGTCGTGAGCGGACCCTTGATCCCCACCCGGTAATCCCTGAAGGCCTCGACCGTGTCGTCGGGCAGCCAGTTCTGGAACCGCTTGAACGACTCCTCGCCGGCAAAGACCTCGAACCAGGCGATTTCGCGCCCGCCCCCGTAGGCTTTCCTCACCGCGGCGTCGAAGACGCGCACGGAGGCCGCCCAGATGTCGGGGCCGGTGCCGTCACCGCGAATGAACGGGATGACAGGGCGGTTGGGAACGCTGAGCCTGCCCTGCGCAACCGTGATCCTGTCGCCGGGAGGTGGTGTCACATCCTTGTATGCCATAATTTCTAGAGTGCCTTGCAGAATTGCGCGAGCCGCTCGACACCCTTCGCGATGACGGCATCGCTCGTGGCGTAGCTCAGGCGGAGGTACCCTTCGGCGCCGAAGGCGCTGCCGGGAACCGCCGCGACCCGCTTCGTTTCCAAAAGCCGTGCGCAGAAATCCTGCGAGGGCACCCCGAGCTTCGAGATGTTCGGGAACAGGTAGAATGCCCCCTTTGCGAGCTGGCATGTGATTCCCGGAATCTTGTTCAGCTCAGCGTGCAGGTATTTTCGCCGGCGGTCGAAGCTCTCGAGCATCCGTGACAGCGCCGCCTGCGTCTTGTCCTTCTCCTGCAATGCGGCGAGCGCGCCGTACTGGGCGAATGTGGTCGCATTCGAGGACATCTGGCTTTGAAGCTCCGCGACCGCCTTGGCGATCGGCTGCGGCGCAACCAGCGTGCCCAATCTCCAGCCGGTCATCGAATAGGTCTTCGAAAACCCCGAAACGATTATCGTCGCCGCGGCGGCTTCCGGACTGAGGGTCGCCGGAGCGACCATCCTGACGCCGTCATACACCAGGTACTCGTAGATCTCGTCCGACAGGATCGTGATCCGATGGCGCAGGGCGACCTCCACGATCGCCTCCATTTCCTGGCGCGGGTAAACGGCCCCGGTCGGATTCGAGGGCGAGTTGATGACGAGAAGCTTCGTCTTCGGCGTCACCGCCGCCTCGACCTGTGCCGCCGTCACGCGAAAACCGGTTGTGTCGTCGGCCAGAATGAATCGCGGCACGGCGCCGGCGAGCTTCACCATCTCGGGATAGCTCACCCAATACGGGGCCGGGATGATCACCTCGTCTCCAGGCGAGCAGACGGAGAGAATCCCCAGATAGCACGAAAACTTTCCGCCGGGGCTGACGACGACCTGGGACGGCGCCACCTTGAGCCCGTAATCGGAGGCGTACTTGGCCGCGATCGCCTGCCTCAACGGCTCGATCCCCGGCGTTGGCGCATACTTGGTCTTGCCCGCCTTCAGCGCCGCGATCGCCGCGTCCTTGATGTGGTCCGGTGTGTCGAAATCGGGTTCGCCCGCCGCAAACCCGCAAACATCCTCGCCGGCGGCCTGCAGCGCCTTCGCTTTTGAATCTATCGCCAGGGTTGGCGATGGGGAGACGTTCAACGCCCAGCTCGATAACAGCGGCATGGAGGACATAAATTCAATCTTATCGAAAGGAATGCGTCATGCACTGCGGAACGCAAGCCCCGACCCCGCATGGCGCGGCCCGGACCTCCCTGACGGCACCGCACGATTGACGCGGCCCTGCGGCCGCCCCGTCCGAACCGCAACCCAGGGCCCCGCAAAAAGACCTAACCCCGGGCCTTCTTCTGGGAGGCCTTCGCCGGAAGTTTTTCCAGCGCGAGGCGCAGCAGCTCGCCAACGCTGGCGTGCTTGGTTCGCGCATGCCTCTTAAGCGAGGAGCGCTGACGGGCGCTGATGCGCACCGAGATCTGCCGGTGCGGATCGTGATTGGGGTGATAGGCCTCGAAATCGTATTGGTCGAGGGCGAGGCGGATCACCTCGCTGGCGGTCTTCAGGCCGCGACCTTTACGGCAAGTCTCGATCTTGGAAATGAGAGACAGGGGAAGATCAAACGTCAGGGGAGCAGAGACACTTGAGATACGCGTAGCCATGAACGGGTTGGGTTGAACTGGGGACAATGTTGAATGCCACAGGCAAATTCGGCCCGCAACACAAATGTGCCATCCATGGCCACATGGTCCCGTCCAACCCGCCGGACATCCTGGTCCTAGGGACCGAAACGGTCGATCCTGGCCGAGGGGGGCGGGCTGGCCGGGCCGGACAGTTGCGCAGGCTCGAAGAAGGAGGGGGGCAGTGCGACGCCGATCGCCGCGGCGGTCAGCTCGAAACGCGTCTTGTCCCGCGTCGCCTCATTGCGCACATCGATCTCCTTGGGCATGTACTGCCCCTGGACCTTCTTCAGATCGACGAGCGACATTGTCTTGAGGATACGGCCGTTCGAGCCGATCGTCTCGGTCTGCACCGGGGCGTTGTACTGGGTGTCGAGAAACGCGCGAACCCCGCCGATCGCCGGGGCTGAGGCCTCGAAAGCCGCCGGCGGACGAAAGAGAAAAACATAGGCCGGCCGCTGAAGCCCGGGAGCGCGGCTGATGCTCAGCAAGGTCTCGTCCGGCCAGTACAGGAAGGGCATCTGGATGTCGAACGGCGTCGTTTCAATGCCCGGAACAAGGGGCGTCAGGGGGCCGATCTTCCGGGGTCTGGCCGCAACTTCATTCGGATCGCAAAACCAGACTGCGGCCGATTCACCGTTCTGGACAAGAAACCGCCGTTCGCCGGCTTCACCCGGGTTCAATTCGACCCGCAGGATGCTGCCTTCCTGGTTTCGCCCGGCCCACAACCGTCCCCGAAAGGTCTTCTCCGGACCCCTTCGGGGCAACTGCCTCAATTCAAACTCGGCGTAGTAGTTCTGCGCGGGACCGGATTCCCTGAACCGCTCGATGATGCCCCGGCCCTGGGCCTGGTCCGGCACGCCCACCTGGGCCAAATCGGGAGCCTGGCCCGCGGACGGAGGCCCGGCGGCCAGCCGGGACGCCATGAAAAGGCATGCAACAATCCGCCCTGCCATCCGGCCGCCGCCGCAAGTCCGTCTTCCAATCATCTGTCGGGGCGCGCGCGTGCCTGATTCGAACCGCTATTTCCTGTCGGCCGCCGCCGCCGGAGTCTGGGCAGGCGCTGCCGGCTTGGGTGCGGCGAGCGGGGAATTTGGGGATGGGGAAACGGGTTTCGGAAGAGGCGCGGAAATGTTGGGCAGCGCAGCCCCGGAAGCCGCCGCGTGCTTGTGCTCGTAAATCCGGCCCAGGTACAGGGCGCAGCTCAGGACGAAGAAGATGATGGCTGCGTTGATCGTCGCCTTGCTGAGGACGTTGCCCGTATCGGCGCCGAAGGTCGCCTCCGCCATTCCGCCGCCCATCGCGGCCCCCATGCCTCCGTCCGACCGGGCCTTTTGCATCAGCACGACGAGGATCAAAAAGACCGAAACGAGCACGAGGACTAGGGTGAATACTCCGAGAAGGATGCTGGTCATGATGGTGAGGGTCCAACGGAACAGACCGCCCCCGATTGTCAATTCATTAGATACTGGAAAACGGTGCAGTCCGGCCAAGCCTTGGAGGTCGTATTCCATTGCCAAAGGCATGCCTGCGCGAGTCGTTGCTGCCTGCCTCCGACGTCTCTTGGCCGCCATCTGGCCGGCATCAGCCGGCGGTTCTTGGCGGCCGGCATTGACGGCGGATCCGGGCATTGGCAGCTCCGACGAGAGCAGGCATGCCTTTGGCAATGGAAACTCAGGCCTCGATGCCGAGCTTCCCAAGAATGCGCTGCAGGTCGTCGTTTCCGCGGTATTCGATTACGATCCGGCCCTTCTTTGCCGAGTGAAGCACGGCCACCCGGGCGCCGAGGTGCGAAGTGAGCTTTTTTTCTATGCCCTCAACGGTGGCCGCATCCGCCGGGGATGCGCCCTTGCGGCGCCTGGCGCCCGGCTTTGAGGCCGCCGCCCCCCGTGAGGAGTGCACCAGTCTCTCCGTTCCCCTCACACTCAGCCCCTCGGCTATCACGCGACGGGCGAGGACAAGCCGGTGGCCCGCATCCTCGATCCCCAGAAGGACCTTGGCGTGGCCGGTGCTCAGCAGGCTCTTCGCCAGGTACCCCTGGATCTCCGGGTCAAGCGACAGCAGCCGCAGGGAATTTGCCACCGAGGCCCGTCCCTTCCCCACCCGCTCGGCGGCCGTCTCCTGGGTTAGGTCAAAATCGCGGACCAGGCTCGCGTAACCGTGGGCCTCCTCGATCGGGTTCAGGCCCTCGCGCTGCAGGTTCTCGATCAGGCCCAGGGCCGCCGCCGACGCGTCGCTCGCCTCGGCGATCCGCGCGGGTATCACCTTCAGGCTGAGCTGCTGGAATGCGCGCCACCGGCGTTCTCCCGCTATCAGCTGGAATTTATCCCCGTGGCGGCGGACGACAACCGGTTGAAGCAGCCCTTCGCTTCGGATGCTTTCCGCCAGCTCGTTCAATTGCTCCGCCGGAATTTCACGGCGAACCTGGTAGGGGCTGGGCTCGATCAGATGGACGGCGATTTCCTGGTATCCCGCCATTCCCGGAAGCGGCGCGACAGCCGCGGCAGGATGCGATGAAGGGGCGGCGGGAGCCGCCGCAATGGGGGGCCTGGCGGCGGCTATTAATTCGCCGAGGCCGCGACCGAGCCGGGATTTTGAGTGAGAGGTCATTTCATTTGCCCCCTGGGATGAAGAGCGTCTGGCCCGCGAGAATCCTCGAAGGGTCGCCGATCTTGTTGGCGTTGATGATATCCTGCACTTTGGAACCTGTCTTTTTTGCGATTTGGGCGAGCGTTTCGCCCTTTTGAACGATGTACTTCACCCCTTCCTTGGGAAAATCGTCGGAGAAGCCGGGCGCGCGGGGCGGCTGGCTTTTCGACGCGGTCTCCGGAGCGGCACCCGCCTGCCGGCCGGGCCTGTCCAGCTGGGCTGCGACCTGCCGCAGCACCTCCTCCCTCGACGCCGCCTGCGAGGACTGGATCACGCGATTGAGCTCGGCGACCGCGTCCGCCAATTGCGCCACGGTCGCGTAACCCTGTCCTGGCGGCCTGTCCTTCGCACTGAGCGCGGAATTTTCGGCTTCCAGTTTCTCGACGCGCAATCCGAGGTCCGCGACACGCCGCGACAACTCGCGCACGTCCTCCCGCAAATTGGCCGCTTCCAGGCCCGGCGCGGCGGTTTGGGCGCGAGCGCCCGGCCCCAGCGCGAGGACCGGCAGAAGCAGGAACCGTTTCCACATGGGGCCGATCCTTGATGAAAGGTCCGATGAAAACAAGAGGATCGTTTTGGGACGCTGCGTACCGCTCCAAATCAGGAAAACGGCCTCGCATTCAAAAGGACGGGCATCGGCTGCGACGGGATGCGCGTGCCGGGCTGAACCGGGAAACCGCGGAGAAAATCGGCGGCCGGAAGCATTCTTCCCCCGGGTCGCTGGAGCTTCCGGAGGCGCAGGACTCCGGCCAAGGCTGCCACCAGGAGACCCTCCCGGTCGGAGCCGAGGACGGTTCCCGGCTCCGCGCGGCCCCGTTCGCCATCGGGCGGGGCGTCGGCCAGCCCTATGTTCACGGGCAGCCCGTTGACATCCACCGAGCAGCCCGGCCAGGGGCGGAGGCCATTGATGCGGGCGGCCAGGCCCGGCGCATCCGCGCGGAAATCGACGGCTCCGTCCTCCTTCGACAACCGCCGGCAATAAGTCGCGAGAGCCGGATCCTGCTCGGAGAAGGCGAGGCCTCCCCCGGCGAGAAGCGGGAGGGTCCGCGCGAGCAGGGGAATGCAGGCGGCTCCCATTTTCGCCTCCACTTCCGCGGCTGTGTCGAGCGGGCCGATTCCGACTCCCTCGCGGTCGGCAACGGGTCCGGCGTCCAGTTCGCGGACGATGCGCATGAGGGACACGCCCGTCTCCCTCTCGCCACAGGCGATCGCAGTCTGGATCGGCGAGGCACCGCGATACAGGGGAAGCAGGGAGGCGTGCAGGTTCAGCGTGCCGAGCCTGGGCGTCTCGATGAATTTCACGCCCAGAATATGCCCGTAGGCCATGACAAGGCTCAGGTCGGCGCCGAGCCGGGCCAGTTCCTCCCTTTCAGTCTGCGTGAGTTTCTCCGGCTGCCGGACCGGAATCTTCCGCTCGAGCGCCCAGCATTTTATTGGATTCGCCTCGACCCTTTGCCCCCGGCCGGCCGGGCGGTCCGGCTGGGTGAAAACGGCGACTGTCCGCGCCAATTCCCCGCCTTCGGTTGCCAGCCAGTTCAGGAGGGGCAGCGCGATGGGGTCCGAGCCGAGAAACACCAATCGGAGCGGCGAAGGCATCGGCGTTGCGGGTGGCCGGGCGCGGACCGTTTAGCCCAGGCTGCCGAGCCACCGATTCACCCTTGGGACAAGGAAGCGGGAGAAGGCCGCGGGGCTGGACGGCTTGGGAACGCCGGTGAATACGGTCCAATACTCGACATGGGTCGCGCTCCTGCCGGGTTCGATCCTTTTCAGCGCCCCGAGCGATTCCAACTCGATGATCCTCCCATTCGTGAAGACCTCGAAACGGGAGCCGAGGTCCGGATACGCGGCCCCCTGCGCCGGGCGCGCGTACTTGACGAATGTCGCCCCGGCCCGCCAATACGCGGCCCATCCGGGAAAATTGCCGATTCCCAGCTTTTGCGCCGACGCCGCCCTTGCCGGGTCTATGCCTATGAAATCGCGCCTGAAATTCCAGACCGGCGGCGACAGATCCGTGAACGACCAGGGAATGAGGGTGTAGGTCGGCAGAAGATCGCCCCCTTCGTGGCTGCCCTTCGGGAGAAGCGGCAGGACCCCGTACCCGCCGGTCGGCAGAACGGTGACAGCCCACGGAGCGCATTCAACCGGCCACGCCCCGCGGTTCGTGAGCTGGTGGGTGACCTTGACCGTCCTCTCGCCCGTCAACTCAACCTGGATCGTCTTCTGAATCCCGGTCTTTTCCTCCACGGGCTGCTCCAGCGAAACTCCCCGGGAAAGCGGCAGCACGCGAAGCGGCGAATCGTCCGGCTGGTAGGTCCGCACGATGTGCTCCGGAGCGCTCCACAGCCGGTGGCCGCCGCGAAGGTAGTAGCCGTGGAAGCGCTTCTCGGCCGGGGGAAATTCGAAGAAGAGATTCCCCGCCTTCGGGGCCTCCTTCGCCCTGAGCGAGATGACGCGCGGACCACACTGCGTCGTGGCCACAAGTTCAAGCGCGCGTGTTGACAGCGCAAGGGCGGGGGCGCCCCGGTATTCAGTCTTCGCTAGCTTCATGGGTTCTTGGGGAAAATGCGCCCGGCTGCGACTGCGGCTTGCCGACGAGGTCAAAGTACACGGGGCAGCCATTCAGTCCGAATTCCTCGACGATCCCTCCTTCGAGGTAGCGCCGGTAGGACTCGGTGAGCTTCTCCTCCCGGTTGCAAAACAGCCGGATCCGAAAGGGCCGATGGCCGGTTTGAGTCGCATAGTAGATGCGGAACCTTCGCGCCCCGATGGACGGAGGGGGAGTCCGTTCGGTCAGGTGCGACAGCAGCTGGTTCAGTTTCGCCGTCGGCAGCTTCTTGTCGAGCGTGCGATTGAGCTGCACCGCGGCATTCAGCATGCGGTCCACCTCGTAGCCGCTCATGGCCGAAACGAAGACCAGAGGGGCTCCGGGCGTGAAAAAGAGCCGGTCGAAAAGCGCCTTTTCGTAGATTTCGCGATACTCGCGCTCCGATTGGTAGGGCGGGACGCCTCCCCCTCCTGAAAAGGCCTTCCGAACCAGGTCCCACTTGTTGACCACGACGACGATCGGCCTGCGCTCCTTCAGCGCCTCGCCGGCGATCGCCTTGTCCTGCTGGGTCACGCCCTCCATGGCGTCGAGAACCAGAAAGACGACGTCCGCCCGCTGGATAGCATCGAACGACCGCAGCCTTGAGAAATACTCGACCGGCGACGACAGTTTCGCCGCGGACTTGATCCCCGCCGTGTCGATCAGGCGGAACGGGTACAGCCTCCCGTCGCGCCCCTTGAACTCAAAGGGCAGTTCCACGGCGTCGCGCGTCGTGCCCGGCGCGGAGCTGACGATCAGCCGGTCGCTGTGGAGCAGCCGGTTCGCAAGGGAGGACTTGCCCACGTTCGGACGGCCGACGAAGCAGAAGCAGAGGGGATCCTTCGCCGTTTTGGCGGCCGGCTCGGGCTCGGCGGGCCCAAGGCGCTCGAGTATGGCGGCCCGCAGTTCGTCCTCGCCCCGGCCGTGCTCGGCGGAAACCGGGAATGGCTCCCCCAGCCCCAGCCTGTAGCCCGCGGCAAGATCGATCTTCTCCTCGCCAAAATCCGCCTTGTTGACGACCAGGAGCACGGGCTTGCCGCTCTTCCTCAGGCGCTCGGCAATCTTCTCGTCAAGGGAGGTGAACCCGGACAGCCCGTCGACGATGAAAAGAATCAGCCCCGCAGCCTCGATCGCGAAACCCGCCTGGTCCTCCGATAGCGCGGAAACCTGGGCCGGGGTCTCATCGCCCCGGAATCCGAGCCCTCCGGTGTCGAGAAGCACATAGGCGCCGTCCGCAACCTCGGCCGACAGGACGTCGCGCGTGATCCCCGGCTGGTCGTGGACAATCGAGATCCGCCGCCGGGCCAGCCGGTTGAAAAGCCGGCTCTTTCCGACATTGGGCCGCCCGACGATTGCAACGATTCGGTTCACGGTCGGGATGAGTCCTTCGGCCGGTTTCCTCCAAGGCCCTGCACATACCGTTCAATCCGGTCGCAGGCCTCGATGATCTGCTCGTACCCCGTTGCAAAGCTCGCCCGGACGAAGCCGCGGCCGCTTTCCCCAAAGGCGGACCCGGGGACCACGGCCACGCGCTCGGCCCCCAGAAGGCCGTACGCAAAATCGCGCTCGGCGAGTCCCGTCGCCGCGACGTTGGGAAACGCGTAGAAGGCGCCCCGCGGCATGTGGCACTTCAGGCCCGCCTGGTTGAAACGCCGGACAATCAGGTCGCGCCTGCGGTGATACTGCTCGCGCATCGCCTTCATCGAGTCCTCGCCGCGAACGAGGGCCTCGACCGCGGCCTCCTGGGACAGGATCGGGGCGCACAGCATCGTGTACTGGTGCACCTTCATCATCGCCTCGATGAACCCTGCCGGCCCGCATGCGTAGCCGATTCGAAATCCGGTCATCGCAAACGCCTTTGAGAAGCCATGCAGGAATATCGTGCGCTCGCGCATGCCTGGAAAGACGGCAATGCTCGTGTGCGCGCCCTCGTAGGTGAGCTCGGAGTAGATCTCGTCGCTCAGGACGACCAGGTCCTTCTCG
>CAZSEH010000012.1:0-2688 GCA_964605835.1 uncultured Opitutaceae bacterium | reverse complement strand
CTCGTAGGTGAGCTCGGAGTAGATCTCGTCGCTCAGGACGACCAGGTCCTTCTCGACGGCGAACCGGGCGATCTTTTTCAGGCGGCCCGGGTCGCAGGTCCCTCCGGTCGGATTGCAGGGCATGTTCATCATCAGGACTTTGCATCCGGGCCGCCACGCCCGGGCTATGTCCTCGGCGTTGAGCGAGAATCCGTCCTCCGCGCGGGTCGTCACGGGCACCGCGATCCCGTGCGCCAGGGCGACGCCCGGGTGGTAGGAGACGTAGCAGGGTTCGTGGTACAGGACGGCCTCGCCCGGATTAAGGAGCGCCCGGAGGGCGAGGTCGATCGATTCGGAAACGCCGACCGTGACGATGACCTCGTTGTCCGGACTGTAGGCGAGCGCGAAATTCTTCTCCACGTAGCGGCTGATGGCGCGCCGGAGTTCGAGCAGGCCGAGATTGGAGGTGTAGTGCGTCTTTCCCTTCTCGAGGGCGTAGATCGCTGCCTCTCGGATGTGCCACGGCGTGTCGAAGTCCGGCTCCCCTATCCCCAGGGAGATGACGTCCTTCATCTTCGAGACAATCTCGAAGAAGTCGCGAATCCCGGACTTCGGGAGGCCGAAGACGTGGCGTGCAATAAAGCGTTGGTTGTCCATTGTGCTCGATTCGGGAGCCCGGGGGTTCAGGGGCCCGGTGTGCCGGCCACGGGGGCCGGCCGGTCCCTTGCGAAGGGGCGGCCCGATTGGATGTTCAGGGCGACACCTTGAGCCGCTCGGACGACTCCTGAGGCACGTCGATCAGGTACCCGCCCTCCTTGTAGGAGCGCAGCATGAAATGCGTGCTCGTCGAAAGCACGCCCTCGACGGTGGAAAGCTTTTCAGAAACGAAGCCCGCCACCTTCTGGAGGCTCGGCCCCGTGATGAAGATCAGCAGGTCGTAGCCCCCGGACATGAGGTAGCACGACTCCACCTCGTCGAACCGGCTGAGCCGCTCGGCCAGCCGGTTGAAACCACCGCCCCGTTCAGGCGTGATCTTCACCTCGATGACGGCCCGGACGGCGGCGTCGGCGGCGGCTTCGCGGGAGAGATCGAGCACCGGGCGCCAGCCAAGGAAGATCTTGTCCTTCTTCAGCTGTTCCAGGTGCCTGTTAACCTCGGCCTCGGTCAACCCGGCCACCTGCGCCATCTGCGCTGTGGAGAGTTGTCCGCCTTCGATCAGGAGCTTGAGAACAGGGTTCATGGGAGCTGCGCATCATCGGCAATCCCGGTGGATTTGACCAGACACAATTTTAGTCGGCGTGAGTCTGGACAATTGGCCGCCGCCCGGTACCAATGACCCGCGACCATGTTCGAATCGCTTACCGACAAACTGGGCGCGGCCCTTCGGAATCTTCGCGGGGTCGGGAAACTGACGCCCGAAAACATGGCTGCGACCCTCCAGGAAGTGCGGACGGCGCTGCTTGGCGCAGACGTGCACTTCAAGGTCGCGCGCGAGTTTGTCGAGCGGGTCCAGGCCCAGTGCGCAGGCCAGGACGTCCTCAAGGGCGTCACGCCCGGCCAGCAGATCATCAAGATCATCCATGACGAGCTCGTGCGGCTTCTGGGCGAGGGTGCGAACGAGCTGAGCCCAGCGCGGCCGCTCAAGGTCATGCTGGTCGGGCTGCATGGATCGGGCAAGACGACCAGCGCGGCCAAGCTCGGGCGCCTGTTGAAGAAGCGGGGCTACCGGCCGGCGCTCGTGGCGGGGGACGTCCAGCGCCCGGCGGCCATCGATCAGCTGGAAATCCTGGCAAGGCAGGAGGAGCTGGCCTTCTACGCGGACCGCGAGTCCAAGGACGTTCCGGCGATCGGCGCCGCGGCGCTGGCCGCGGCCCTGGGCGCGGGCGCCGACGCGATCATCTTCGACACGGCGGGACGGCTTCAGGTCGACGAGGACCTCATCGCGGAAGTGAAGCGGCTGCGCGAGCGCGTCCAGCCGGACGAAGTCCTGCTGGTTGCGGACGGCGCGCTGGGCCAGGAGGCCGTCAATGTCGCGAAGGCCTTCCACGAGGCGCTTCAGTTGACCGGTTTCATCCTGACGAAACTCGACGGCGACGCGCGCGGGGGAGCGGCCCTTTCGATAAAGTCGATCACCGGGGTGGGAATCAAGTTTGTCGGCACCGGTGAGAAATCCGCCGACTTCGAGCCTTTCCATCCGGACCGTCTCGCCTCCCGCATCCTGGGGATGGGAGATGTCGTTTCGCTCGTCGAAAAGGCCCAGGATGCCATCGACGAGAAGGAAGCCGGGAAGATGGCCGAGAAGCTGCGCAAGGCGGACTTCAATCTGGAGGACTTTCTCGCCCAGATGCAGCAGGTCAAGAAGCTCGGCTCGATGGAGAGCATCCTCGGGATGATGCCCGGCATGAGCGGCGTGAAGATCGGGGACGGAGCCGAGCGCCAGATGGTCCGCGCCGAGGCGATCATCAAGTCGATGACGGTCCAGGAGCGGAGGAAGCCCGAGATCCTCAACGGCAGCCGGCGGCTGAGAATCGCCTCGGGCTCCGGGGTGAAGATCGCCGAGGTCAATCAGCTGATAAAGCAGTTTCAGCAGATGCAGAAGATGATGAGGATGTTCAAGGGCGGCGGCGCCCGGAAAATGATGCGCCAGATGGAGGCGATGAAGGGCAAGGGCGGCTTCCCGGGGATGTGAGGCGCCCGGGCCCCGTTAGC
>CAZSEH010000011.1:58132-60430 GCA_964605835.1 uncultured Opitutaceae bacterium | reverse complement strand
CGCCGGCGCGGTCACGACCCTCGCCGGCTCCGCGGGAGTCCCCGGCAGCGCCGACGGCGCGGGCGGCGCCGCCCGCTTCAGCGGACCGACCGGCGTGGCTGTCGACGCCGCCGGCAATGTCTACGTTGCCGACGCGGGCAACACGTCCGTTCGCAAGATCACGGCTGGAGGCGTCGTGACGACCTTCGCGGGCTTTTCCGGCGTCGCCGGCAGTTCCAACGGCACGGGCGCCATTGCGCGGTTCAACGCGCCGCAGGGCATCGCCGTCGATGGCGCGGGCAACGTTTACGTCGCCGACACGAACAACAGCACAATCCGCAAGGTGACCAGCGCCGGCGCTGTGACGACGATCGCCGGCGCAGCCGGGCAGACCGGAAGCGCCGACGGGCTTGCCGGCGCAGCCCGCTTCAACGCTCCGTACGCGGTGGCGGTCGACGCCGCGGGGAATGTGTACGTCGCCGATTTCTTCAACGCGACGATTCGCAAGATCACCCCCGCCGGCGCGGTGACGACCCTCGCCGGACTCGCCGGCCAGGCGGCCATGGCGGATGGTGCCGGCGTTGTGGCGAGATTCAACCAGCCCTACGGAGTGGCGGTGGACGGCAGCGGCAATGTCTTTGTCGCGGATACCTATAATCGCGCGATTCGCCAAGTCACGGCCGGCGGCGTCGTCACGACGCTCAGCGGCCCGAACTCGCGGTTCTACTATCCGCAGGGCGTCGCCATGGATGGCGCGGGAAACCTGTACGTCGCCGACGGCGACAACCAATCCGTCGTCGAAGGCGTTCTGGTCGCGCCGCCGCCGTCGGGCGGTGCGGTCGCGAGCACCACGGTCATCGCGGGCCAAACCGCGACCTTCACGCTCGGCTCGGCCGCTTCCCAGACGACTTATCAATGGCAGGTTTCGACCAATGGGGGCCTGACATGGGTCTCGCTGGGCAACAACTCCACCTACGGCGGCTCGACGACGGTTACGCTGAGCGTCGGCAATGCCACCACGGCGATGAGCGGCGGCACCTACCGTGCGCAGCTTGCGAACGCGGCGGGCACGACCTTCAGCGGCATGGCGACCCTCACCGTCACGCCTTCGGTCCTGCCCGTCTTCACGACGCAGCCGCAGGGCCAGACGGTCGCGAGCGGCAGCACGGTGGCCTTCAACTTCACGGCAACCGGCGGCGCCGGCTTCACCTACCAATGGTATTTGAATGGAACCGCCATCGCCGGCGCAACCGGTTCAATGCTGGTCTTCCAGGCCGCGGCCGCCGGCTCCTACACCTGCCTTCTGACCAACGCCTCCGGCTCGACCCTCAGCAGCCCGGCTGCGCTTGCCGTGACCACGACCGCGAATCCCGGACGGTTGACCAACCTGTCGACCCTCGCTGTCGCGGGAGGCGGCAGCAACCTGCTGACCGTTGGATTCTTCACGGGCGGGGCGGGCACCACCGGGTCGCAGGCGCTGCTTGTTCAGGCACTGGGACCGACATTGTCCGCCTTGAATGTGCCCGGGGTCATGCCCGATCCCCGGCTGAATGTGCTCTCCAACCAGACGATCGTCGGTTCCAACACGGGCTGGGGCAGCCCCTTGAGCAATCAACTCGCCGTGATCGCCGCAGACATTGCGACCTACGCAACGGCGCTGGCCGATCCGGCCAGCAAGGATTCCGCCCTTGTGACATCCGTCGCTCCCGGCGGATACACCGTTCAGGTGAGCAGCGTCTCGTCCGTCTCGGGCAAGACGCTGGCGGCTCTCTATGACAATACGCCGCCGGGGGCCTATACGGCGGCGACGCCGAGGCTCATCAACATATCCTGCCGCCTCCAGGTGGCCGCGGGCGGCAGTCTGGCGGCGGGATTTTGGATCGGTGGCACCACATCGAAAACCGTCCTGATCCGGGCCGATGGCCCGGCCCTTCTCGCGCAAGGCGTCACAGGCGTCATGCCCGACCCGCAACTGACGGTCTACAACGCGGCCTCCAACGTGATTGCCTCCAATGCAGGATGGGGAGGCAGCCCGGCGCTCGCATCCATTGCCGCCTCCGTGTACGCGCAACCTTTCACCGACCCCAACAGCAGGGATTCGGCGATCGTGCTCACCCTGCCGCCCGGCGGTTACACAGCGGCGGTCACCAGTGTCAGCAACGCGGCGGGCAACGTCATGATCGAGGTTTACGAGGTCCCATAATCATCGGGCCGGCGCGATGTGATCGGCGCGCGACAAGGGGTCGGGTTGAAAACGCCGGGTGGCCGCAGCCAACGCGGGTTTTCGACCTGACCTTGTTTGATTTCCGTCCGCTGCCT
>CAZSEH010000011.1:0-58032 GCA_964605835.1 uncultured Opitutaceae bacterium | reverse complement strand
GCCGCAGCCAACGCGGGTTTTCGACCTGACCTTGTTTGATTTCCGTCCGCTGCCTAGCCCGTGCTTTCCAGGCGGGCTCCGTTGCCGGAGAGCATGGCGAACCCATGATTCTCTCCATCCTCGGCGAAAGAGGCGAAATTGCTGAGCCTCAGCCAGTCGAGCAGGCATTTTGCGAGGTGCAGCAGGCCGTCGAAATTGGCGGGTTTGACCAGGTACGAGTTCGCGCCGAGGTCGTAGGCCTGCTGGATGTCCTCGGGCCGGCTCGACGAGGTCAGGATGTAGGTGTGCAGATGCCTGAAGGCGGGCTGCTGGCGCATCCACGCCAGCACCTCAAAGCCGTTTTTCCGCGGCAGCTTCAAATCGAGCAGAACGGCCGCGGGCAGGGGAAACTGCTTGCGGTCGCGGTAGGCTCCGTCTCCGCGCAGGTAGGCGATCGCTTCCTCGCCGCTGCGGGCCAGCTGCAGCGACCGCACGAACCCGGCGCGTCCGGCGACCGTGCGCATGAGCAGGGCATCCTCTTCGCTGTCCTCGACCAGGAGGATGACGGGATCGTCAATGGTCATGCTATTTTCCGTTCTCGGTAAAGGGCGGCTGCCGCGGCTGGAGCCCGGGCGAGCTCGATCCAGAATTTGCTGCCCTCCCCGGGGGCGGACTCGACGCCCACGCGCCCGCGCAATCGCTCCACGCCCTTGTGCACGATGGCGAGCCCGATTCCCGTGCCGTCGTACGCAGTCGTGTGGAGGCGGTGGAAGACCTGAAAGATGCGGGTATGGAATTCCGGGGCAATTCCGATGCCATTGTCCTCGACCCAGATCCGGACGAATCCGCCGGGCTGCTCCTCCGAGCGGAGCCGCACCCGCGGCGGCTTGGATGCGACAAACTTGACGGCGTTGCTGATCAGGTTGACGAGCACCTGGCGCAGCGTGGCCTCATGGGCCAGGACGGTTGGCCACGGCTGGATGTTCTCTATGATTGCCCCGCTTTCGCGAATCTCCGCGTCGCAAGCGAAGAGCGCGCTTTGCACGACGGAATCGAGAGCGACCGGCACCAGCTCGATCTTCTGCTGGCTGACATGGCTGAATGTCAGCAGGTCGGCCAGAAGGCGGTCCATCGTCTGGGCCGACGCGTTGATGAAATTGGCGTACTTCTTGCCCTGCGGGTCCAGGCTGGCCGCGTGTTCCTGAACAAGGAGCTGGGAAAAGCCCTGCATCGAGCGCAGCGGCGCGCGCAGGTCGTGCGCGATTGAATAGACAAAGGTCTCCAGCTGAGCGTTGCTGAGCTGGAGTTCCGCCGTCCGCAGGCCCACGATGGTCTCCAGCTCGACGTTGCGCCGCCGTTGCTGCTCCTTGGCGTGGTTCAGGGCCGATTCGGTCTTCTTCCGTTCGGAGATGTCGCGGATGTTGCACTGGATGATTTCCTCGTCGCCTTCCCGATAGAGGTTGCTGACGAATTCCACATCCACCAGCCGCCCATCCTTGGTCTGGAGCGGCAGGCCATCGTATCGGATATAGCCGGTCGTCCGGAGTTCCTCGAAGGCGGACTGGCTGGCGGCCTCATCCTTGAGCAGGCCGATCTCGAAGAGTTCCTTGCCGATGAATTCCGCGTGGGTGTAGCCGAGGAAACTCACCAGAAACGGATTGACGTCGATGATCTTGCGCGTCGCGGGATCGATGATGAGTATGCCGTCGCGCGCGGCCTCGAAAAGGCGGCGGTAGCGCAACTCCGATGCGATTAGCGCGGGTGTTGTGGTGGGCATTGACTTGTTTGCAGGCCAAACGGCAATTCAGGGTAGCCCGATTCGCGCGCGGCGTCCATTGGGTGACCACCCCATGGAGCCCGGCGCCGGAGGTCAGGGCATTTCGTACAGCTCGATCAGGGCGATTCCGGTGGAGCCGCCGACGCCGCTCACCTGCACGGTGTAGGCGCCCGGCGGGAGGGTGACGACGACAGCCGAGTCCTTCGATGTCATGGGGAGGGGAGACGCATACACCGCATTGAAGGCGGCCTGCAGCGCGGCCGTCCCGCCCCAGTTGTCGTTGGAACCAACGACGTTCTGGTTCGAGTCGAAGACCGTCAGCTGCGGATCCGCCAGGGATCCCGCCACCGAATACGCAGCCAGGGTTGGGCCTATGCCCCTGACGAGGAGCGTCTTGCTCGATGTCCCGGCGATCACGAATCCAACCGTCAGCACACTCGGCGAGCCGCCCACGAATCCGCGGCCCGACGCATTGACATAATGCGCCGTGGGAGCAGCCGCCGTGCCGGCGTCATAAACCTCCATGAGCGCCGCGCCCGTCCCGGCGTTTGCTCCCGTGACCTGCGCGGTGTACATTCCCGGCTGAAGGCTCATCACGACTGCGGCATCCAGGGAGGCCGGGGGCAGCGGGAAGGCGCCCGCCTGGGCAAACACGGTGGAGAGTGCGCCCGTCCCGCCCCAGTTGTCATTTGACGCCATCGACGCACCGGTCGACGAAAACACGTTCAGCTGCGGATCCGCCAGCACGGCTGTCAGGCCAAACGCGGACAGGGTGGGACCGATCGCGCGCACGAGCGTGGTCTCGCCGCCTGTTCCCCCGACCACCAGCCCCATGACAAGCGCCTGCGCCCCGCTGCCGGCAAAACCGAGAGCCGATACATTGGTGAGGCGGCTGGGCACCGTCACCGGCGTGACGACAAGGGGGGTTGGGAACGAGATGACGGCCGAGAAGCCATTGGCGATCATGACGTAGTAAGTCCCGGCATCCGAGGGCTGCACGTCGGTGACCGTGAACGAGGGACTCGTCGCCCCGGCGATCGGCGCCTGGTTCTTCTGCCACTGGTAGGTGATGGAGGCATCGCCTGTCACCGCCACCGTGAAAGTCGCGGCGCCTCCCACCGTGGTTGAAACGGGAACCGGCTGCAGCACGATGGACACCGGAACCGGCGGGCCGCCAACGGGCGACACGCCGAGGGTTGCGCTCGAGCTTGCCACTTTTCCGGCGGGATTGGTGATCGCCACCGAGAACGAGCCCGCGTCGGCTGCCTTGGCAGTCACAAATGTCAGGCTGGACAAGGTTGCCCCCGGAATCGCAGTCCCGTTTTTTGACCATTGATAGGTGATCGGCGGGGACCCCACCATGCCGACGGAGAAGCTGGCCGTGCCTCCCACCGTGACGGAGGTTGAGTTGGGCTGGTATTGAAAGATCGGCGCGGTGGCCCCTGCGGACACCGTCAGAACGGCGCCAGCGCTCGTCGCCGAGCCGTAGGCGCTGCTCGCAACAGCGGAATAAGTGCCTGCGTCGGTCAGCTGGACGTTCGGCAGGGTGAGGGTTGCCGTCGTTGCGCCCGCAATCGGCGCCCCGTTCACCATCCATTGGTAGGCCAGGGTTCCCGTGCCGGACGCTACAACCGTAAAGCTTGCGGAGGAACCGGCCGTTGCCGAAATCTTGGCCGGCTGCGAGGTGATGGATGGCGGGACGACCAGCGAGAGAATCGTCAGGCTGACCGGCGCGGAAACGGTCGCGCCGACCGAGTTTGTCACGGTGACCGTATAGGATCCCGCGTCCGTCCCTGCGACTGCGGCGACCGAAAGCGTGGAGGCGTTCGCGCCGGCAATCGGGGCGTTGTTGAGCGACCACTGGTAATTCAGGGTGCCGGAACCCACCGCAGTCACCGAGAACTGCGCCGTGGAGCCCACGGTTGAGGACTGCGGCTGGGGTGCGACGAGGATCAGGGGAGCGGTGAGGCCGCCTCCGCCCGAGACGGGGTTGGCCACCGTCAGGGTGATGGCGGTGGAGGCGCCGGTTCCCAACGCATTGCCGGCGCTTGCGGCCAGCGTGTAGGTTCCGGCGGTCGCGGGCGTGCCCGCAACCACCCCCGTCGCCGAGTTGATGGAGAGTCCGGACGGCAACCCCGTCAGGTTATAGATCAGCGGACTGTTGCTTGCCGCGAGAGCGTAGGAAAAAACGCTTCCGACCGAACCCGTGATGGAGGTCGCGCTCGTGATCGCCGAGAAGTTTCCAATCGTCAGGATCAGGTTCAGGGGGAGGCTGCTTCCGTAGACGTTGGCGGCGGCGATGGGGACAATCGCGACCTGCGGCGCGGTCGGTGTGCCGCTGATCAGACCGGTGGAGGCGTTGAGCGTAAGGCCCGGGGGGAGTCCGGTGGCCGAAAAGGAGGTGGGTCCATTGGTGGCGGTAATGGCAAAACTCAGGGGAGCGCCCACGGGATTTGAGACCAGCAGGGCGTTCGTCAGGGCGGGAATGGGCCCCGCGGGGCTGATCGTGAACATGAGGACAACGATCGCCCCCTGGCCGTTTCCGTTGTTTGCGCTTGTCGACGTGAAGAAAAGGCCCGACGTCGTCGGCGTGCCGCTGATCACGGCGCCCGAAGCTGTCAGGCCCGGGGGCAGTTGGGCCAGATTGTAGCTGGTCGGGCCGTTCGACGCGGCAATCGTGTAAAGGAACGGAGTGCCGACCGTTCCGACGGCCGCTCCCGCGCTGGTGATCGTCGGCGACCCGGCGGCGGGGTCCACCGTGATCTGAAAGGGATAGGGAATGGTGGAGGAGTTTGTCGAAAGATGCAGGTTGCCCTTGAAGGCCCCCACGGTCTGCGTCGTGCCGCTGATCACGCCGCTCGAACCGTTGATGGAGAGGCCCGTCGGAAGCCCGTCCGCGGTGTAGACCGTGCCGGCGGGCTGTGCGGGATTGGTGACAATCTGGAATGAATACGCCCGCCCTGCGGTCGGATCGGGAAGTATCGTCTGCGCGCGGCCGGCAACCGCCAGGCCGAGAAACGCAAACGGGACGAGGAAGGAGCGGAGCGACGGGATGGGGAGACGATTCATGGATATGGGACGGTTGCACACGGCCTCCCGGAAGAGGGCGGGTGATGGAACGGGCAGGCGAAACTGACACCGGGAAGCCTGATTGGTCCTATGGGTTGAACACCCCCTGTTCGGGCGATGGGCGGAGGCGCCGGGCGGAAACATCGCCGCCGGAGCAAAAGCCAATTAATGCCATGTTTTCGACAACCGATGCGGTGTCGGCGGCGCTTGGCGGATCCAGAATGAAAGAGTGTCCAGCCGGGCATTGCTGCGGGTCCGGCCGGTCCGCTCCCGTCCCATGGCCACGCCATTATCGAGTCGCCGTCCGTCCGCGCGCGAAACCGCCGCCGCAGCCTGCGTATGCCTGGTTCTCGCTGCGGCCCTTGCCTGGCTCATCCGCGCCCAGGCCCAGTTTTCACCCGCCGTGACGGTTGCGCTCGCCCAGGCGAACTCCGGCTCCGCATCCGTGCCGGTGCGGGCGGCGATCCCGGATCTGGTTTCCCCCTGGCCCGAGGTCCTCCGTCCGATGAGCGCCGCCGAGACCTTTTCCCCGGCAACCCTTTCGGACAAGATCGACGGCAAGGCCGAGGTGTATCTTCCCGCGGGCGTCGTCGGCCTGCGGTGCCAGCGTGCGACGCTTGTCAGCTCCCCGCAGACATGGCTCGAGATGTGCGCCTTTGACATGGGCAAACCGGCCGCCGCCTATTCCGTCTTCAGCTCCCAGAGGCGCCCCGACGTGACTGACATGAGCCTCGGCGACTACGCGTATCGCGCGGGCAATGAGCTCGCATTTGTGCACGGCCCATTCTACGTCGAAGTCGTCGCCACCGATGAGGCGCCCGCGACGATCGCCGCCGCGACCGCCCTTGCCAGGGCCTACATTGCCGGGACTGCCGTCGCGGCGCATGCGGATGTGAGCACCGACCAGGCCCTTTTTCCCAGCGAGGGGCTTGTCGCCGGCAGCGTGACGCTGGTGAGCTCCGACGTTTTCGGCTTCGACGGGCTGAAGGACGTGTTTGCGGCGCAGTTCCGCGACGGCGCGGATGAACTCACCCTGTTCATCGCAAGGCGTGCGGGCGCGGCGGACGCGCGCGGCGCAGCGGACGCCCTCGTCGGTTTCTTTGTCAAGGACTGCGGCGGCAAGGAGATCGGGCGCCTGACATCCCCCGCAGGCGCCGCCATCATTGATTCGGGCGGATCGTTCGAAGGCGTGTTCGCGGCGGGCGCATTCCTGGCCGGCGTGCACCAGGCGCCGAGCCGCGAAAGCGCAGAGCGCTGGGTCAGGCGGCTCAGCCAGAACCTTTCCTTGAAACCATGAGCGACTCCGACTTTTCCATGCCGCAGCCGGCGCCGACACGGCGGGAATTCATTCGAAGGAGCTTGAAGGCGGGCGCTGCGATCGCGGCGACGGGCGGACTTGCCGCCTTTCTTTGGGATCGCCATCCCCCCGGAACGCTCGGACGGGGCGAGGCGGGTCTGTCGCTGCCGGATTTTTCGGTCCGCGACGGAGGGGGAAGGATTGCGATCATCACCGGCTCCGACCGCGTGCGCACGCTGCGCCGGGGGCTGGACGCCCTTGGAGGCATCGGCCGGTTCATCAAGCGGGGGGACCGCGTGCTTGTGAAGGTCAACGCCGCCTTTGCGTCGCCCGCTGTCCTATCGGCGACCACGCATCCCGACGTCGCCGCGGAGCTGGTGCGGCTCTGCCTGGGCGCGGGCGCCTCGGGCGTGATCGTGACCGACAATCCGATCAACGATCCCGGGAGCTGCTTTGCGCTGACGGGCATCGGCGCGGCCGTGGCCGCCGCCGGCGGCACGGTGGTCCTGCCGCGGGCGGGCGATTTCACCCCGGGGACCCTGCCGGGCGGCCGGCTGATCCGGGACTGGCCGGTTCTGCACGGGCCGTTCCGCGGTGTGACAAAATTGATCGGCGTGGCGCCGGTCAAGGACCACGCGCGCGCGGGAGCCTCGATGACAATCAAGAATTGGTACGGGCTGCTCGGCGGCCGGCGCAACCAGTTCCACCAGGACATCAATGGAATCATCGTCGAACTGGCGCAGTTCGTCCGCCCGACGTTTGTCGTCCTCGACGGGACGACGAGCATGATGACGAACGGCCCCACCGGAGGTTCGCTCGCGGACCTGAAGCCGACGCACACGCTGGTCGTCGGCACCGATCCGGTCGCGGCCGACGCGTTCGGCGCCACGCTGCTTGGGAAGACACACGGCGACCTCCCGTACCTCGCCCGCGCGGCGGCGCTCGGCTGCGGCAGGATCGACTTCGACGCGCTGAAGCCCGTGCGCGACACAGTCTCATGAAGATCACGACCGCACGGCGCCTGGCTCAGATCTTCTTCCTTGCGACGTTCGCATGGCTGGCCCTCGTGGCCACGGTCGGCACCGGCTGGGCCCAGTGGCGCGGCTGGCCGGTCGCGTGGTTCCTGCAGCTCGATCCGCTTGCAGCGGTCGGCACGGTCCTGACGACGCATTCGCTGCACCCGGGGCTGGTTTGGGCGCTGGCGACGATCGTTTTGACGATCGTCTTCGGCCGCGTCTTCTGCGGGTTTGTCTGTCCGTTCGGCGCCATTCACCAGTTTGCCGGATGGCTTGGCCGCCGGGCCCGCCGCCCCAGGGAAAAGATCGCCGCCAACGCATACCGGCCCGCGCAGGCCGTCAAGTACTACATTCTCATCGCGATGATTGGCGCCGCGGCTTTCTCCACGGGAAGCGGATTCGTCGGCCGGCTGCACACCGGGCTGCTCGACCCGATTTCGCTCCTGAGCCGGAGCTTCAACCTGGTCGTCCTCCCGGCGGCCGACCTTGCGTTCGACCGGGTGTTTCCGGCGGGCCGTTTTTCGTCGGGAGCGGCGCTGGTCGGAGGCCTGTTCATCGCATTTATCCTGCTGAATCTCTGGATACCGCGCTTCTATTGCCGGTTCGTGTGCCCGCTGGGGGCATTGCTCGGGGTCCTCGCGCGACGCACGCTTTGGGGAATCGGAAAGACCGGCCGGAAGTGCAGCGAGTGCTCGCTGTGCGACGTCGACTGCGAGGGCGCCTGCAATCCCATGGGCCCGATTCACATCAGCGAGTGCCTGATGTGCATGAATTGCCTCGACACGTGCCCCGGGGCCGAGCCCCTGGGCTACCTCGAGCGGCCATCGCAGGGCGGGGAGGTGACCTCGCACGGGGTCACGCGGCGCGGCTTTCTGGTCGCCGCTTTGGGCGGCCTGTCGGCGGTCCCTCTCGCGCGGCTCGGCGGCGCCCGGACGGCCTGGTCGCCCGCGCTCATCCGGCCGCCCGGCTCCGTCGCCGAGGAGGAGTTTCTCGCGCGCTGCATCAAGTGCAGCGAGTGCGTGCGCGTCTGCCCGACCAACGTCCTGCAGCCGGCAACCTTTGAGCACGGCTGGGAGGCGCTGTGGACGCCCGCTCTCAACAACCGGATCGGCACAAGCGGCTGCCAGCTCAACTGCATCGCCTGCGGCCAGGCATGCCCGACAGGCGCCATCCGCCCGATTTCGCTCGATCAGAAGCAGGGTCGCGGCGGTTTCGAGGCCGCGGGCGCCTTGCGCATCGGACTCGCCAGCGTTGACCGCGGCCGCTGCCTGCCGTGGGCGATGGACCGGCCCTGCATCGTTTGCGAGGAGAACTGTCCGGTCACGCCGAAGGCCATAACTGTGTCGGAGACAAGGCAGACGGTGCGCGATGGCGTATTTGAAGTCGTGGCCGCAAAAGGCGCGACGCTGCGGATCCGGGGCGCCGGGCTGACGCCGGGCCAGTTCGCCTCGGGCGACTACACGTGCAAGCTAGCCTCCGAGGAGCGCGGACGGGCGATCGTCGCAAACATCGGCGACACGCTCACCGTCGACGCGGCGGCCGCCTGGCCCGAAGCGCCCGCACCGGGCGCCCGGGTCGAGGTGCAGATCCGGCTTCAGCGTCCGGTCGTCGACCCTGCGCGCTGCATCGGATGCGGCGTGTGCGAGCACGAGTGCCCGATGAACGGCCTTCGCGCGATCCGCGTCACAGCCGACAACGAGACCCGCGATCCGCGCCACTCCGTCCTTCTTGCCGCGCATGCGGCCGAACCGTCCTCCCATACCACTCCATGAACACAAATCATACTCCGCTCACCCGCCGCCGTTTCCTGCAAACCTCAGCCCTGTTCGGCGCCGGCGCGCTCCTCATGCCATCCGCCGGTTGGGCCGCCGAACCGGCGCCGTCGATACCGCGCAGAAAGTATGGGAGAACCGGCGTCGAACTGCCGGTCCTCGGCCTCGGCTGCATGTTCGATGTCCTGCGGAATTCGGTCATCCTCCGCCAGGCCTACGACAATGGCATCACCTATTGGGACACGGCAGCCGGCTACCGCAACAGCGAGCCGGCCCTTGGCCAGTTCTTCGAGAAGAACCCCTCGGCCAGGAAGGACATTTTCCTCGTCACCAAGGCCTCGGGCGCGCGGGACACCGATGGCATGACGCAGCGCCTCTCGCAGTCGCTCGAGCGGATGAAGACCGACTATATCGACCTTTATTTCCTGCACGGCATGAGCGACATAAGCGAGGTCGACCAGCCCGAGATCAAGGCGTGGGCCGAGGCGGCGAAGAAGAGCGGCAAGATCCGGCACTTCGGCTTCAGCACCCACAGCAACATGGAGCTCTGCCTCACCGCCGCGGCGAAGCTCGGGTGGATCGACGGAATGATGTTCAGCTACAATTACCACCTGATGGACACGCCCGAAATGAAGGCCGCGATCGACGCGTGCTTCGCCGCCGGCGTCGGATTGACCGCGATGAAGACGCAGGGGCAGCGGCAAGGCGCCGAAACTCCCGCCCAGGCGGCCCTCCTCTCCGTCCTGACGGGCAAGGGGCTGACGCCGGGACAGGCCAAGCTCAAGCTGGTCATGGACAACCCCCAGATCTCCGTCGCCTGCGTGCAGATGCCAAATCTGAAGGTGTTCCGCGAGAACCTGGCCGCCGCGCTGACCCCGGCCGGTCTCTCGGCGGCGGAGCACGTGGCGCTGCAGCGCCATGCCGAGGCGACCCGCAACAGCTACTGCGCCGGGTGCAGCCGGTTCTGCGAGTCCGCGCTTGCCTCGGAGGTGCCCGTCCGCGACGTGCTCCGCTGCCTCATGTACCATGAGCATTATGGGGAAGTGGATGCGCGCTCCCTCTTCAATGAGCTCGCCCCGGAGGCGCGTGCGGCCCTTGCAAATCTCGACTATTCCGCCGCGGAACGCGCTTGTCCGCGGCGGCTGCCGATCGGAAACCTGATGAGGGAAGCCGCCTCGCGGTTGGCTTCTTAAGGCAACAGCCCCGGGGTCGCCTGCGCCAGGCTGTCGTACACCTGGGGCAGGTGGGTCTCCAGGCCGTCTGCGATCTCCGCCGGCTTTGATTCGATCTTCACTTCCGCGGGAGTCAGCCCATCCCGCGTGGCCTTGAGGGTGATCGTACCGGGATTCTGCGTCGAGCGGATCGCCACCCGGTTGATCCCGCACTCGGTGCTGAGATAGAGATTGTTCGTCGAATCGAGCATGGCGCTGTTCAGGCCGCCGCGCCAGACGGCCGGCCCGTCGACCGCAAAATCCACCCGGGCCTCGTCGGTCGGGCAGCGGCGGCCCTGGGAGTCTACGACCTCAAAGTCGACAAGGACCACATCGGAACCGTCGGCCAGAAGACCGTGCGGACCCGTGTGAACGGTGAGCCTGATGGCCGCCGGCGCCCCGGCGGTTGCCAGCTCGGTCTGCGCGACCACCTTGCCGTCCTTGCTTGCCACGGCCTTTAGCGTTCCCGGCGCGAACGCGACGTCGGGAAACCCATAGATGCATCCCGTGTCAACGCCGACCAGGAGTTCGCTTCCCTGCTGCCTGCCTCCCCGGTAGGGGTCCACAAACGTGGCCGGCTGGGTCTGCACGCCGAGGGATTTGCCGTTCAGGAACAATTCCACCCGGTCGCTTTGCGATGCCGCCACATACATGGTCTTCTTCGTGCTCTCCGGATAATTCCAGTGGCCGATGATGTGGATGTCCGGCTTCTCGCTTTGCATCACGCGCGAGACGAAGAACAGCTCCTTCGGCAGGCGCACGCCGTCCACCTTGCCGCTTACACGAAGGACGTAGCTGCCCTGCTGGCGCCCGTCGGCGTCGGAGTCGGTCAGGTAGATCGAGGAATAGGCGGACCACTTCGAGTGGGCGGGATCGGGGTTGTCGATCCGGTTGCGCACGTAGCTGATGTAGCGCGTCGCGGCGGCGAGACAGAATGTCTCGGAGTTCCAATGCCAGCTGTCGACGGGACGGCCGCCGATCGAGCCGGCCTTCGGCTTGAAACCGAAATGCGGGGGCGAGAAATCGTCCCAGATGTTGCGCCCGGCCTCGTCGCGGAAGTCTTCCGTCTCGATCAGCGGAGCCTTGTCGCGGCGCGCGATGCTGTAGCCGCGGAAGATGTCGTCGCCGGCAACCTTGTCGGCCTGGGGCGCCTGGCCGATCATGACGCCGTAGTACTCCGAAACCGGGGTGAGGGCCTTGTTGGCGTCCGCCAGGTCGTTGTCCCGGGTGCCCATGACACGCCCGCCGTTGGGGTCCCATTGCTTGCGCAGGGCGACCATCTGCACCATCTCCTCCGGCGTTACGATCGTGTTGCCCGCCTCCCAGAAGAAGATGCTCGGATTGTTGCGGTAGAAGATCATCGAGTCGCGCATGACTTCGACGCGCTGGTCCCACTGGCGGCCGGTCACCATCCGCTCCTTGTCGCCCGCCGGGCACACCTCGACGACGCCAAGCCTGTCGCAGGCCTCCACGTCGGCCCGTTCGGGCGAGACGTGCATCCAGCGCATGTAGTTGCCATTGCTCGCGCGCAGAAGCGCCAGGGTGAAGTCGTGCATCCAGTCGGGATAGGCTCCGCCGAAACCGGGCCAGTCGTTGGCCGCGCGCTGCGAGTAGCCGGTGAGCCAGATGAACCGCCCATTCAGCCAGACGCCGCCCGTGCCCGCACCGCCCTTGAACTCCGTCTTTCGAAAGCCGGTTTGCGTGCGCCAGACATCCACCACCTTTCCGTTTACGGACAGCAGTGAATAGACGCTGTAAAGATATGGGTCGTTGACATCCCACAGGCGTGCGCCGGCCAGCGTGCCCGAAGCGGTGAAGGTTTCCGACTGGCCTCCGACCAGGTCGGAAGTGTTGCCGTCAAGCTTTGCGCGCACAACGCCGTCGGCGTCTACGACCACGGCGGACAGCGTGATGGAGGCATAGTCGGCCGTGTCATTGGCAACCTCCGCCTCGACCTTGAGGTCCGCGGTCCTGGCCTTGAGGTCGATGGCCTCGGGATAGACGTAAACGCCCGTGGTCTGGAGATTCTCGTAAAGCGGCAGGGTCTGGTAGATCTTTCCGGCCACGATCAGCCTGGCATCGCGGTTGAGTCCGCCGAAATTCGGGTTGAAGTCCTTGGCGTTCCATTCAAACGGCGTTCCGCTGGACTCCTCCTTGTAGCCGGGGCTGTTGTCCACCTTGACGGCCAGCACATTGTCCCGGCCGCCGAAGTTCGCGACCTTGGTGACATCCAATCCGACGGCGGTGACGCCGTTTTCGTATTTTCCGACGGGCTGCCCGTTGAGGAAGAAGCGGCCCGCCTGCCGCATTCCGTCGAATTCGAGGAAGACCTTCTGGCCGTCGGCGCCCGCCGGCAGCCTGAAGTGTTTCCGGTACCAGCCGATTCCCATCATCTTCTCGCTCTGGTCGCCTCCGCTGTGGCTGATAAAGGCCCGGTAGGAGTCCGTCTCGTTCCAGGTGTGGGGAAGGCTGACGGCAGTCCATGCCGAGTCGTCGAAGTCCGGCTTGTCGGCCCCGGCCGTGTCGCCGAAGGCGAACTTCCAGCCCGGATTGAAATTGTAGACTGCGCGCGGCGATGCCGGCGCGGAGAATTTCGCGCCCACGGCGGGGTTGCCCGCTTCAGCGGGCGCCGACTTGACGGCCGGAGCGGCTCCGAAGAGCAGCCCGCCAAGGGCCAGCGGGAAGAGGATGAGGTGTGGTTTCATGGGGAAAGGGGAGGGGGGGTACGGGGGCGGCGGTTAGCGCCGGCTGGGGCCGGTTTCCAGCGATGGGCGGTCGGAAGGGTGAAGTCCGGGATGATTCCAATTGCCGCGCAAATTCGCCAGACGATTTTTCGGTCAAAAAGGTGCAAGATCCACCGGGAGCGAATGAAATTGGCCCCACCGGCCGTCGCCCGGCCCGCAGGCAGAGGTCTGGGAACAACACCCCATACCATACCTTTGGCCGGGGGCGTACCATTGCGCGAAGTTGCAGACCCTATCGTCACGCTGGCAAGATTGGATTGCCGGGCGGGCGCGCCCGCGCGCGAGCGAGCCGCCTTTGCGGGCAGAGTTATTCAGCGTCGAACAGCTCGGCCGCCATGCCCGCGTTCTTGCGGCGGATCACCGTATCGTCGCCCAGGAGAGCTCCAACCGGCTGCTGGCCCGATTGGGCGAGAATGAGCAGCGCCTTCGGGTCTTCAATCGCGCGACCCTCGCCGTGGATCCAAGCCGGCGCATCACTCCGGCAGCCGAATGGCTCCTCGACAATTTCTACCTGATCGAAGAGCAGATCCAGATGGCCAGGAGGCATCTGCCCCGCGGCTACAGCCGGGAGCTGCCCCGCCTCTCGAACGGCCCTTCCGCGGGACTTCCGCGAGTTTACGACATCGTTCTCGAGTTGATCTCGCACGCGGATGCGCAGATCGACGCAGGGCCGCTCGCCGCCTTTGTCGCCGCTTACCAGACGGTGGCCTCCCTGAGCCTGGCCGAATTGTGGGCCATACCGATCATGTTGCGGCTGGGGTTGATCGAGAATCTTCGGCGCGTCACCGCCCGGCTGACCATTGCCCGGGAGGATCGCGATCTTGCGGACCTGTGGGTGGACCGCCTGCAGGGCATGGCCGAAACGAACCCGTCCCGCCTCGTGGTCGTGGTGGCGGAGATGGCAACCTCGGATCTTCCCGTCTCCAGTTCCTTCGTGGCCGAATTCTGCCAGCGCCTGTCGCGGCAAAGTCCGGCGTTGTATCTGGCGCGCAGCTGGCTCGAACAGCGGCTCGTCGAGCAAGGGTTGTCCATCGAGCAGTTCGTCCACATGGACAGCCAGAACCAGGCTGCAGACCAGGTTTCCGTGAGTCACAGCATCGCCAGCCTTCGATCGTTAAGCGCCGCGGACTGGAAGGAATTCGTGGAGACCCTGAGTCTCGTCGAGAAGATTCTGCGCTCCGACCCGGGAGGCGTCTACGGAAACATGGATTTTTCGACCCGCGATCGCTATCGCCATTCGGTCGAGTTCCTCGCCCGGCACAGCCGGCTCCCGGAAGCGGATGTCGCGCGGCGCGCCATCCAGCTGGCCGGGAACGCCGAAAATCAAAAGGGGCGCGAAGACAGGACCGCCCACGTGGGCTTCTATCTGATCGACAAGGGACAGGCCGAACTGGGGCGCGGGGTGAATGTGCGGTGGCCGTGGCGCACGGTGGTCGAACGGGGCATCCACCGGTTTCCCCTCTTGTTTTATGCCGGTGGCGTGGGTGCGCTGACTTTGCTCGCCACGTTCACGTTTGTGCAGGAGGCGGCGGCGCTCGAATTGCGGGGATGGAGGCTCATTTCCCTGGCTTTGGTTTTTCTCCTTTGTTCCAGCCAGCTGTCCACGGCATTTATGAACTGGCTGTCCATGCTGCTGGTTAAGCCCTGTTTGCTCCCGCGCCTGGATTTTTCCAAGGGCATCGCCCCGGATTGCCGCACAATGGTGGTCGTTCCCACGATGCTCACGAGCCTGGAGGGCATTGACCGCCTTATCGAGACCCTGGAGGTCCACCACCTCTCGAACCGGGATCAGAATCTTCACTTCGCCCTGCTGACTGATTTTCGCGATGCGCCGGAGGAAGTCATGCCCGGAGACCGGCCCTTGCTCGAGCGGGCCCGGGCCGGCGTCGAGATGCTGAACCGCCGGTACCTCGGCGGCGGGAAAGACCTCTTCTTCCTGCTCCACAGGCCGCGCCGCTGGAGCGCCGGGGAAGGCTTGTGGATGGGCCATGAACGCAAGAGGGGAAAACTCATGGAGTTCAATGCCCTGCTTCGGGGCGGTCGCAGCGATTGCTTTTCGGAGATCGTCGGGGAAGCCGCGGTCTTCCCCCTGATAAAGTATGTCATCACGCTCGACACCGACACGCAGCTGCCGCGCGATACCGCCCGCCAGCTCGCCGGAACGATGGCCCACCGGCTGAACCGGCCGGAATTCGATCCGGTGCGCGGAATTGTCCGCGAAGGCTACGGCATCCTGCAACCGCGCGTGGGGGTGAGCCTGCCGGGCGCCGGCCGATCCTGGTTCGTCCGGCTATTCTCCGGAAACGCGGGAATCGATCCCTACACGCGGGCGGTCTCCGACGTGTATCAGGATCTCTTCCAGGAGGGTTCCTTCATTGGAAAGGGCATCTATGATGTGGACGCCTTTGAGCGGGCCATGGCCGGACGCTTTCCGGACAATGCCATCCTCAGCCACGACCTGCTGGAGTCGTGCCATGTCCGCTCGGCCCTCGTCAGCGACGTGGAACTCTATGAGGAGCATCCCTCCCGCTACGACGTCGACGTCAACCGGCGGCACCGCTGGATCCGGGGCGACTGGCAGATCATGCCATGGCTTTTGCCGAGGGTTCCCGGGTCGGATGTCAGGCGCGTCGCCAACCCGCTCTCCGGGCTGTCGAAGTGGAAGATCCTCGACAACCTTCGGCGCAGCCTGATCCCGGCCTCCCTGGTGCTGTTGCTGCTGGGCGGTTGGATGATGCTACCCGGGAGGGGCTGGCTTGGATCGCTGCTGGTCCTGGCGATCATCATGCTCCCCGGCCTGCTGGCGACGCTGGTAGGGCTCGTCGGCAGGCCTGCCGACCTGCCGTGGGCGATGCACCTGCGGGAGGAGGGCGCACAGGCCGGACGCCAGCTCGGGCAGGCCCTTCTTACCCTGGCTTTCCTGCCGTACGACGCCCTCATCAGCCTGGATGCGATCGGGCGGACGCTGCTTCGCATGCTGGTGACCCGCAAACGGCTCCTGGAGTGGCGGACGTCGAGCGATTCCGAGAGGGCGTCGAGCAGCGGCTTCGCCGGCTTCTGCGCCACCATGTGGATCGCGCCGGCGGTCGCGCTGGCGGGCGGGTTCCTGCTGGCCACGCGGCGCCCGGCCCAGCTGCCGCTGGCGCTGCCGATCCTCGGCCTCTGGCTGGCGGCCCCTTGGATCGCCTGGTGGATCAGCCGGCCCATTGAATCGGATAGCCCGGACCTGACGGAGGATCAATCGGTCTTCCTGCGGCGCATTGCCCGGAAAACGTGGCATTTCTTCGAGATTTTTGTGACCGCGCAGGAAAACTGGCTGCCTCCGGACAATTTTCAGGAAATTCCCGCGCCCACGATCGCCTCACGGACATCGCCCACGAACATGGGTCTGGCGCTGCTCTCCAACCTGGCGGCGCGGGACCTGGGATACCTCTCGGCGGGTTCGCTGATCGAGCGGACGCAAAACGCCTTGGCGACGATGCAGCGGCTCGAGCGGCATCGCGGGCATTTCTACAACTGGTACGAGACGCGGCCGCTCAGGCCCCTCCTGCCGCTCTACGTCTCCAGCGTCGACAGCGGCAATCTGGCGGGGCATTTGCTCACGCTCGGTTCCGGGCTGAGGGAACTGGCGGACGAGAGGATCCTTGCGCCGCGAATATTCACCGGCTTGCGGGACACGGTGGAGGTCCTGTGGAGCCTGGCTGGCAGGAATCCCGCGCTTGCGCAGCTCGACTCCGAACTGGCGAAGGCTCCCGATACCCTGGCCGCCGCTTCGGCCTTGCTGGGGCGGGCGACAAGCCAGGCAGCGGAAATTGCCGCCGCGCTGCCTAGCGAAGGGGAGGAATTGGGAAGGTGGGGCCGGACCCTGGAACAGAACTGCAGGGAGCACCGGGACGAATTGCTTCTCCTGGCTCCCTGGCTGGCGCTGGCCCGGCCGCCCCCGGGCTTGGGCGGCGGGGCGGGGCCTTCCTTGCCGCGCCGGACGGCGGGCCGCGATGGGGGAGAATCCCCTCCGGCGCCGGGCGCCAGGGAAAACCTTGAGGAGCAGCTCGCCAGGCTCGACCAGGCCCCGACTTTGCGCGAACTGTCCGTCCTGGATCAGTCGCTGGGTCCCCTGGTTGAGGAAGTGCTGCGGGATTTCGAAAGGGAGCCGGCCCAGGTCCGGAAGCAGGAAAGCGAATGGCTCGGCGAATTTTCGCGCTGTCTGCGGGAGGCCGGCGAGCGCGCCCGGCGGCGCATGCTCGCGCTGGAGGACCTGGCCCTTCAGTGCGACAAGATGGCCGGGATGGACTTCACGTTCCTGTACGATCCGGACCGAAACCTGTTTTCCATCGGGTACAACGTCACCGAACGCCGGTTGGATGCGAGTTTTTACGACCTGCTGGCCTCTGAAGCGCGCCTGACCAGCTATGTCGCCATTGCCCTGGGGCAGGTCCCGCAGGATCACTGGTTCTCGCTCGGCCGTCTGCTGGTCCCTTCGCCGCGGGGGTCGATCCTGGTTTCCTGGAGCGGGTCGATGTTCGAATACCTGATGCCGCTGCTTGTCATGCCCGGCTATGAAAACACCCTGCTCGATCGCACGTGCCAGGTGGCGGTGCGGCGGCAGATTGAGTATGGGGATCTGCGCGGGGTTCCGTGGGGAATTTCGGAATCGGGCTACAATCGAATCGACGTCCATTTGAATTACCAATACCGCGCCTTTGGCGTGCCGGGCCTGGGATTGAAACGGGGATTGGCGGAGGACCTTGTGATCGCCCCCTATGCCACCGCGATGGCCTTGATGGTCGCGCCGCGGCAGGCTTGCGAGAACCTGCAGCGGATGGCGGCCGAGGGCCGCGAGGGCGGCTACGGTTTCCACGAAGCCGTGGATTACACGCCGTCGCGCCTGCGCCCGGACGAATCGAGCGCGACCATCCGGTCCTTCATGGCGCACCACCAGGGGATGAGTCTGCTGGCGCTGGTGAATGTGCTGGAAAACCGGCCCATGCAGCGGCGCTTCATGGACTGCCCCGTGCTCAAGGCCGCGGACCTGCTTTTGCAGGAGCGCGTGCCGAGGACCGCTCCCAGCGTGCTCGCCGGAGACCTGGCGCTGGAGACTGTGCGGAAGCGTTCCGGCGAAGCCGAAGGCGTGATGAGGGTCATCACGGACCCGGCGCCGCCGGCGCCCGAGGTCCACCTGCTGTCCAACGGGCGGTATCATGTCGTCATCACCAGCGCCGGCGGAGGCTACAGCCGCTGGCGCGACCTGGCCGTCACCCGCTGGCGGGAGGACGCCACGCGCGATTGCTGGGGGACGTTTGTCTATCTGCGCGACCCGGAGACGGGGAATTTCTGGTCCGCCGCGCACCAACCCACCCTGAGGGAGACGAGACGCCACGAGGCCATCTTCACCCAGGCCCGGGCGGAGTTTCGCCAGGATCAGGCGTGGCTGGAGACGCACACCGAGATCAGCGTTTCGCCGGAGGACGACGTGGAATTGCGGAGGGTCAAGCTCACCAACCGCTCGTCGTCGGCGCGCGTCGTCGAGCTGACCAGCTATGCGGAGGTGGTGCTTGCGGCACCGGCGGCCGACGCAACGCACCCCGCCTTCGGCAATCTCTTCGTGCAGACGGAATTCTTGAGCTCCGCCTCAGCCGTTCTCTGCACACGGCGCGCGAGATCCGCGGAGGAAAAGGCGCCGTGGCTGCTGCACCTCATGGTGGGCCAGGGCGGCAAACAAGGCGAGGTTTCCTGCGAAACCGACCGCCTCCGCTTCATCGGCCGGGGCGGCACGCCGGCCGCGCCCGCCGCCCTGCGGGAGGCCGGTCCGCTCTCCGGCACAAGCGGATCGGTCCTCGATCCCATAGTCGCGCTGCGGCGCACGGTCGCATTGGAACCCAATGAGACGGCCGTCGTCGACCTGATCCTGGGTGTGGCGGAAAGCCGGGAGTCCGCGCTCGCGCTCGTGGAGAAATACCAGAATTTCCGCATGACCGACCGGGCCTTCGACCTGGCCTGGACCCACAGCCAGGTCACGCTGCGCCATCTCGATGCGACGGAGGGGGAGGCCCAGCTCTACGGCCGGCTGGCCGGGGCGCTGATCTACGCGGACCCGTCCCGCCGGGCCAGCCCCGGCGTCCTGCGCAGCAACCGGCGGGGGCAAAGCGGACTCTGGAGCTACGGCATTTCGGGCGACGCGCCGATTGTCCTGCTCTTCATCGGCGACGCGGAGAGGATCGAGATCGTCCGCCAGCTGGTCCGGGCGCACGCCTACTGGAGGATGAAGGGTCTGACCGTCGAACTGGTCATCCTGAATGAGGATGTTTCGGTTTACCGCCAGTCCCTTCAGGACCAGATCACCGGACTGATCTCCTCGGGGATCGAGGCGCAGAAGCTGGACAAGCCGGGCGGCATCTTTGTGCGGCGCCTCGAACAGATTCCCAATGACGACCGGGTCCTGCTGCAGTCCCTGGCAAGGATCGTCCTGGTTGACGAAAACGGAACCCTGGCCGAGCAGCTGGAGCGGCGGAGCGAGGTGGAACCGGCGGTCCCGGCGCTGGCCCGCACCCGCCGCGGGCGGTCCGAACCGCAGGAGCCGCTGCCGGCGCGGGAGCTGATCTTCCGGAACGGCCTGGGCGGCTTCACTCGCGACGGACATGAGTATGTCATTTCGCTCCAGGCGGGGCAGAGCACTCCGGCCCCGTGGGTCAACGTGCTCGCCAATCCGTTTTTTGGAACGGTCGTTTCGGAAAGCGGAAGCGCGTACACCTGGGGGGAGAACGCCCACGAGTTTCGATTGACGCCCTGGAACGACGATCCCGTCCAGGACACGACCGGCGAGGCCCTGTACATTCGCGACGAGCAGACCGGGCGGTTCTGGTCGCCGACGCCCATGCCCGCGCGCGGCGCGGCGCCGTACGTCATCCGCCATGGCTTTGGTTACACCGTGTTTGAGCACACCGAGAACGGCATCGCCAGCGAGCTTTGGGTTTACGTGGCGATGGACGCTCCGGTGAAGCTCTCGGTCTTGAAATTGCGCAACACGTCCGGGCGTCCGCGCCGGGTCTCGGTCACCGGCTACTGGGAGTGGGTATTGGGCGAACTGCGGGAAAACAGCCTGCTGCACGTGCAAACCGAAGCGGACCTAAAGACGGGCGCCCTGCTCGCGCGCAATTTCTACAACACCGAGTTTCCCGACCGCATCGCGTTCATCGATGTCAACGATCCGGCGCGCAGCATCACCGGGGATCGAAGGGAGTTCCTGGGCAGGAACGGAAGCCTGTCGCAGCCGGCGGCGCTAAAGCGATCGCGGCTCTCGGGCAGGGTGGGAGCGGGGCTGGATCCCTGCGGCGCGGTGCAGGTCGCAGTCGATCTGCCGGACGGCCAGGAGAGGGAGACAAGCTTTCGCCTGGGGTGCGCACGGAGCCTGGCGGAGGCGCAGTCCCTGATCCAGCGGTTCCGCCGGGCGGACGCCGGCCGGCTTGCGCTCGAAGGGGTCTGGTCCCATTGGAACCGGACGCTCGGCGCGGTGAATGTGGACACGCCCGATCCCGCCGTGAATGTGATGGCGAACGGCTGGCTGCTGTACCAGACCCTGGGCTGCCGGCTCTGGGGCCGCTCGGGGTTCTACCAGTCCGGCGGCGCCTATGGGTTCCGGGACCAGTTGCAGGACGTGATGGCGCTTGTGCACGCCGAACCGGCTCTGACCCGCGAGCATCTGCTCCGCGCCGCGGCGCGCCAGTTCCGGGAAGGGGACGTGCAGCACTGGTGGCACCCGCCGGCGGGACGCGGCGTGCGGACGCACTCATCCGACGACTACCTTTGGCTCCCCTACGCAACCTGCCGCTACGTCGCCTCCGTCGCGGACACCGGCGTGCTCGACGAAAGGATTCAATTCATCGAGGGCCGGCTGGTCAAACCGGAGGAGGACGCCTACTACGATCTGCCGAATCGCTCCGAGGAGTCGGCAACGCTCTACGAACATTGCACCCGGGCCATAGAACGCGGATTGAGATTCGGCGAACACGGCCTGCCGCTGATCGGCTGCGGAGACTGGAATGACGGGATGAACCGCGTGGGCGACAAGGGGCGCGGCGAAAGCGTCTGGCTTGCCTTCTTTCTTTTCGACGTGCTCACCCAGTTCGCCACACTGGCGCAGGCCCGCGGCGATCCCGCCTTCGCCGGGCGTTGCACGGACCAGGCGCATCAACTGCAACGGAATATCGAGCTGAACGGCTGGGACGGCCAATGGTACCGCCGCGCCTATTTTGACGACGGAGAGCCGCTCGGCTCGCAGGCCAATCCGGAATGCCAGATCGATTCCCTGCCGCAAAGCTGGTCGGTGATCAGCGGCGCCGGAGATCCGGTCCGGTCGCGCCAGGCGATGCAATCCGTCGACCGGCGTCTGGTCCGCAGCGACGCCGGGTTGATCCAGCTGTTCGATCCGCCCTTCGACAAGTCCGGGCTCAATCCGGGTTACATCAAGGGCTACATTCCCGGCGTGCGCGAGAACGGCGGCCAATACACGCACGGGGCAATCTGGACCGTCATGGCTTTTGCCCTGATGGGAGAGAGCGAACGCGCATGGGAGCTCTTCGCCCTGCTCAACCCCATCCACCACGGCGGGACGCCCGGGCAGATCGCCACCTACAAAGTCGAGCCCTACGTCGTTGCAGCCGACGTTTACGCGCTCGCGCCGCACGTGGGCCGGGGCGGCTGGACCTGGTACACCGGCTCGGCCGGCTGGATGTACCGGCTGCTGGTCGAAACGCTGCTGGGCGTCAACCTGGAGGGCGACAAACTGCGCCTGGAGCCCCGGATGCCGAGGGCCTGGACGACCTTCAAGATTCATTACCGTTACCGGCAGACGGTCTACCATATCACGATCGCCCGCGCCGGCGCCGAACAGGACGGCGGGGACCGCCTTTCCCTCGACGGGCTGGAAATGCCGGGCAGGACGATCCCACTCCGCGACGACCGCCTTGAGCATGCCGTCGAATTGACGATCGGGGGACGGTAGGGTTTTGCCGTATCGCTTTTTGGCGCAAGAAAGGGTTAACTGAATACCAGTCGGACGCCATGCCCCGGTGACGGCCACCGCCTTTTCAACCAATTTGTGAAACCAGCCAACCGATCATACCCCGCAGGACAAATGATCGACGGAAGACCCCGGATGACGAGGAGCGGTCGCAGGCGACTGGCCGCGCGCTACCAGGCCGCGCTCGGCGCCCACCTCGGCATGCGGAGGATGGGCAGGGACGGCGGCGCGGAGGGCCTGGGCCGGGCCGCCTTGGATGGGGGATTGGCGGCGCTGGACCTGGCCGTCATGCACGGGCAGGCGGTGACAGCCCTTGCGTCGTCGCACGAATTTGCCGACATGCGCAACGGTTCGCTCAAGCGGGCCGGGGGCTTTCTCATCCGGGCGCTCAATCCGATGGAGATGGCCCGGCGCAATGCGCGGGAAACGAACAGGCAGTTGCGGGAGCGCAACGAGACCCTGCGCCGGCTCACCATTGCATTGACAAAGGGAAGCCGCCGGCTCCAAGTCGAGGTCGAGCGGCGAATGGCCGGAGAAATGGCCGTCAGAAAAGGCAAGGAGGAGTATCGGGCGCTTTTCCTGGAGTCGCAGGTCATGCAGAAGAAACTCCGCCAGATGACGCGCCAGATGATCATGGCGCAGGAGGAGGAGCGCAAGGAGATCAGCCGCGAGCTGCACGACGAGGTCGTCCAGACGCTGGTCGGCATCAACGTCGAGCTGTCGGCCCTCGGCCGGGGCGCCTCCGTCGGCCTGCGCACGCTGAAGGAGAAGATCGCGCGGACCCAGCGGCTGGTGGAGAATTCCGTCAACTCAGTCCACCGTTTCGCCCGCGAACTCCGGCCCGCCGTGCTCGACGACCTCGGCCTGATCCCCGCGCTCCACGCGTACAGCAAGAGCCTCGCGGAGCGGAAGAAGCTCAAGATCCAGATGACGGCCTTCGGCGGCGTCGAGGCGCTGGGAAACACCAAGCGAACCGTGCTTTTCAGGGTGGCGCAGGAGGCCCTCACCAATGTCGCGCGCCACGCGCAGGCGACCGAGGTGAGGATGAGCATCAGGGAGATCTCGGGCGCGATCCGGATGGAAATCCGCGACAATGGGCGGTCGTTCAACATCAAGGAGGCCCTGCATTCCAGGAACCCCAAGCGGCTGGGCCTGGTCGGCATGAAGGAGCGCGTCGAGATGGTCGGCGGACAGCTGAGCATAGATTCCGCGACCGGCAAGGGCACGATTGTCCGCGCCGAGATTCCCTTTAACCAGGAGAAGATAAAAAAATGACTTCCTCAAAGCAAATCACGGTCCTGCTGGCCGAAGATCATGCCGTGGTGCGGCAGGGCCTCTGCTCGCTGCTGAATGCGGACGGGCAATTCCTCGTGCTCGGCGAGGCCCGGACGGGCCGCGAGGCCGTGGAGATGGCGCAGGCCCTTCGGCCCGACGTCATCCTCATGGACATCGCCATGCCGGTGCTGAACGGCCTGGAGGCGACGCGGCAGATTCTTACCGCCGATCCCAAGGCCAGGATCGTCGTTCTGTCGGCCCACAGCGACGACGTGTATGTGGAGCGCATGAACGAGGCCGGCGCGGCCGGTTTCCTCGAAAAGCAGACATCCGCCGAGATTCTCACGAAGGCGATCCGCGAGGTCGCGCAGGGAAACGCCTTTTACAGCCCTTCAATCGCCAAGCGCCTTCGCGACAGCCAAAGCAGGCCGCTCGACCGGAATGGGATGCATAAACCCCAGAGCGTCCGTCTGACCTCCCGCGAGTCGGAGGTCCTGCAGCTTGTGGCCGAGGGTTCGGCCAACAAGCAGGTTGCGGCTGAACTCGGCATCAGCATCAAGACGGTCGAGAAGCACCGCCAGCACGTGATGCAAAAGCTCAACATCCACGAGACGGCGGGCCTCACCCGCTACGCGATCGCCCACGGCATCGTCGAGAACAGCGTGCAGGTCACGATCATCTGACCAGGGCGCGCCTTGTCCGGGATGGACCGGGGCGGTGTCAGGCGCCCAGGGCGTCGCAGCACTTGCGGAAGTGGAAGCCGTAGATCGAGAGCGTGACGGCCATCGGAACAAGTCTCGGCCGGCGAAAGCACGTCCACAGCAGCAGCGCCCAGAATTGAAAGCGCTCGCGGCCGATCACGCCGAGGCGGACGCTCGCGCGGGCGAATGCCCGGATGTCCCGCGGCGTCACCGCGCCGGAGGCGCGCTGGGGGCGATACTCCCGCAGAAACGTGCGGATCCGCCGGTAATACGGCCCGGGGGCATAAAGCCGGTCCATCAGCTGCCTGTAGCCGAGGCGCAGCGTCTCTCGATTCATTCGCGGGACAAAATTCGTCGTGCCGTCGACGTTGTCACCGGTGGTCTTGCCGAGCAGCCGGCCCTGGAGCTTCATGCGCGCGTGCAACCGGGTGCCGGGAATGGCCTGCAGCAACCCGACCATCGCGGTGACGATCCCGCTCTTCTGGATGAAATCGGTCTGGCGCTGGAAGACCGTCGGCAGATCGGTGTCGAAACCGACGATGAAACCGCCCTGGACCTGCAGGCCCGCCTGCTGGATGCGTTTTACGTCGGCGACAAGATCGCGGCTCCGATTCTGGCGCTTGTTGCATTCGGCCAGGCCTGCCTCTTCCGGAGTCTCAATGCCGATGAAAACCTGGTCGAAGCCCGCCGCGGCCATCTCCCGCATGAGGTTCCCGTCATCGGCGAGGTTGATGGACGCCTCGGTGTAGAATGTGAAGCCGCGCCGGCCCTCGCGCCAGCGGATCAGGGCGGGGAGGAGCTCGTCGCGCAGGGAGCGCTTGTTGCCGATCAGATTGTCATCGACGAAGAACACGGCCCCGCGCCATCCCCGCCGCCAGAGGCCGTCGAGTTCGACGAGGATCTGCGAGGCCGTCTTCACCCGCGGCCGGTGGCCGAACATCGCCGTGACGCTGCAAAAATCGCAGTCAAAGGGGCAGCCGCGCGAGTATTGCACGCTCATCGACGCATAGCGCCGGAGATCGATCAGCTCCCACAGGGGCGCGGGGGTCTCGGACAGGCCGGGGAGGCGGTCCGACGTGTAAATGCGACGCGCGCAGCCGTGCGCGAAATCGCGCAGAAAGTCGGCGAGCGTCGTCTCGGCCTCGTTCAGGACGAAATGGTCGACGCCGGGGAACTGCTCGTGCTCGACGGTGAACAGCGGCCCCCCCGCGACAATGGTCTTTCCGGCGGCGCGGCAGCGCGCGATCAGCTCAACAGCCGAGTCCCGCTGGGCTATCATGGCGCTGATCATGACGACGTCCGCCGCCATGAGTTCCCTGTCCCGCAACGGGCTCACGTTGACGTCGACAAGGCGCTTTTTCCACTCCTTGGGAAGCATTGCGGCGACCGTGAGAAGGCCGAGGGGGGGCAGCGACGCCCGCTTGCCGATGAATTTCAAGGCGTGCTTGAAACTCCAAAAAGTGTCCGGAAACCGCGGATAGAGCAGCAGAGCGTTCATGCGAGACTCGGATGGATCGTCTTCGGAAAGAATGAGCCCATCAAGGCTCAATTCTGAGTTCCGGCCGCGCGACCGGATATGGGGTGTTGACCTACCGTCCGGGTCAAACAGACGCGAATTCCGGGCATTCCCGGGACAGTTCGCTGCGAAGACTCTCCCTCGCCCGCGCGATGCGGCTCTTTACCGTGCCTATGTTGATTCCAAGGGTGCGGGCTATCTCGCCATACGAGCCGTTCGGGCTGTTGCGCTGCAGGAGGGCCTCGCGGCGGCCCGGAGTGAGCCGCTCCATGCACGCGGCGACGAGTCCCGAAAGTTCGCCGATTTCCGCCTCCTGGAGCGGGCTGGGCGCGTCGCTAGCAATGAGGCTGGCGAGCGTCTCCCGGTTCTCATCGCTGAACGCGCTGTCGAGCGACCGCGTCGTGTGCTGGCAGCGGCGGAAGAGGTATCTGTAGCGATTGTGCGAGAGGTTGAGGGCGATCCGATGCAGCCAGGTGCCGAGCGCGGCGTCGCCGCGAAAACGGGCGAGGCCGCGGTACGCCCGGACAAAGGTGTCCTGGACGATCTCGTCGGCGTCGGCGCGGTTGCGCAGCAGGGGGAAGGCGATGGCAAAGATTCTTCCGCGATGATGCGCGATGATCTGTGCGAACGCGTCCTCGTCCCCGCTGTTGAAGCGCCGGACAAGCGCTTCGTCGCGCAGCGCCTCCTGGCTGTGGAGCGTGGCGCGGGCGGCGCGACCCACGGGGCCGGTGGCGGGATTGGCGGAGCCGAGAAAGGGAATCGATGCGATCATCCCCGACAGTACGTGGGAGGGGCCTCATTGAAAATGGGGTCTAGCCCGCATGCATTGCATAACATGCGACCTTCGCCTGTTTTGTAATGCATGCGGGCCAGTGCCCGTGCGGGCAGGCCAACACCCCATAGCGCCCGGCCGCGGTTGGGAGTAACCTCCGGACTAAACATTCAGGCTTTCCATCACGGGAAGTCCGAGCGCGCCCGGCGGCGGCCGTCGCATTCGCTCCCCTCCGCCGCTGGAAAGAACTCTCATGTCACTTCTTGGAATCATTCTCCTGTTTTGCCTCATCGCACTCGTCCTCGGCGCGCTGCCCGCGTGGCCGCACAGCCGCAACTGGGGCTACTATCCCAGCAGCGGCTTCGGCGTGGTGCTGGTCGTGCTCGTCGTCCTGCTGCTTCTGAACCGGATCTGATCAAGGCTCCAGACTCCCCCTCCCATGGCCCATCTGATCCTCGCCCTTTTCCTCATCGTCTTCGGCCTGAACCTCCTGCTCGGGCTGTCCATCCCGATCTGGGTCAGCGGACTGCTCGCGCTGATCGCGGGCGTCATGCTCGCGATGGAGCACTTCCGGGTCCGCGTTGACCGGAAATGACCGCGCGACTCACGCTTCAAAAAACTCATTTGGACCGCTCACGATGAAGACAAATATCGGACTAAGCGACGAGGACCGCCTGGAAGTCGGTCAAATCCTAAATCTCCTGCTCGCGGATGAATACGTTCTCTATGCGACCACCCGCGACTATCACTGGAATGTGACCGGTCCGGAGTTCCAGAGCCTCCACAAGCAGTTCGAGGAGCAGTATGAGCAGATCGCGGCATGGATCGATGATGTGGCCGAACGCGCGCGCGCAATCGGCGCGGGCGCGCGCGGAAACTGGGCGGACCTGGCAAAGGCGGCGCGCACCTCGGCGGATCCCGGCATCGACCTGTCCGACGAGCACATGCTTTCCGAGCTGCTTGCCCTGCATGAGGAGATAATCGTCCAGCTCCGCGCGGACAGCGCAGCCTGCGCCGGGCGCTTCGGGGATGCCGGTACGGCCGACTTCCTCACCGGCCTGATGGAGCGGCACGAAAAGACGGCCTGGATGCTCCGCGCCCAACTTGAAACAGAAGAGGACGGATCCTCATAAACAGGAAGCCATTCATAGATTCGCATCAATTAACCATGAAAAACCACAGAGAAATCCACCATACTCCCAAGGAAATCGCCACCGAGCTGCAGGGGCTCCTCGCCGAGGCCGAAGCCATGATAGGCGGCCCTGCGACCGAACATCCCGACGGGGCCGTCGATTCCCTGCGCGTGCGCTTCGCCGACGCGCAGGAACACCTGGCGGAGGCCTATGCCGGAGCGCGGAAGAAGGTCGTCGAGGGGGCCAAGTCCACCGACGCGGCCATCCGTGCAAACCCCTACCAGTCGCTGGCCCTCGCGCTCGGCGTTGGGGTGCTCCTGGGAGTGCTGGTCGGGCGCCGGACCAAGTAACGGATTCCGCTTATGGAGCGCGCAACGCCCGCATCGGGAGGAATCCTCGGTTCGCTCCGAAACCTTGGCGACGGTTTTCTGTCCTGCGTGCAGGACAGGCTTGAGTTGATTGCGGTGGAGATTCAGGAGGAGAAGCTTCGCCTGATCCAGACTTTCATCTGGATCAGCGCGGCGGTGTTCTCGGGCATGATGGCGATCGCGTTTGCGAGCCTGACGCTCGTGTACCTGTTCCGGGATGGAGCCCGCCTGGCCGCGCTGGCCGGGCTGGCCGTCGTCTATGCCTCGGCCATGGTCGGGATCATCATCGCCTTTCGCCGCTTCCTCGCGCGCCAGGCGCGTCCGTTCTCGGGGACCCGGCAGGAAATCAGGGAGGATCGGGCATGTATCCGCAACGGGAACTGAACCGCCTTGCCGCCTGCAAGGCTGCCCTTCGAATGGACATTGCCTTCCGCCGCGACCAGTGCGCCGAAGCCGCGATCGCCGCTGCGCGGCCCTTGGAGTGGCTGGACCGCATGCTGGCCATTTGGCGGCGGCTGCCGCCCGCAGCCCTTTTCGGCGCCGTGCCGCTGGGATTTCTCGTCCGGCGCGCCCTCTTTCCCCGCGCAAGGATCCCGTCTTTGCTGCTGCGCTGGGGCGTCCTCGTCTTCGGCGCCGTGCGCATCATCAGTTCCGCGGTCAGGGCCCGCCAGGACGCCTGAACCATCCGCGAAACAGGAATGGAGCAGCCGCCCGCGCGCCGTTCATTTCCGTCCGGCCGGACTCCAGGAAGGTCATATCATGGATAAACTCCCATCGCTCGTCATCATCGTCGGAGGCATCGTGCTGGCCATCTACGGGGCCAGCGCGCCAAAGCCCCTCAGGGACGATCTTCCGGAGCCGGTCGCCAACCCAACCTCCGACAAGCCGGTCTGGCTGCTGATCGGAGGCACGGTTGTGACCCTCGCCGGACTGATCGGATTGCTGCACGGGTCCCTGGGCCGGTGACCCAGACGGGTTACACCCCATAGCGCCCGCGCAGCCAGTCGCCTATAGTCCAGCGACGAAGTTCCGCGGACCGCTCCGAGTTAAAACCAACCCTGGCGCGTCCCGTGGCCCTAGCCGCTGGGGTGCAGATTCCGCAAAACCCAGATTCCAAAGGATCAATACCATGAAACTCAAAACCAACCTTCTCGCCGGGGCAATGATCGCCGCCGGTTTCCCCCTCGCAATCTGGGCGCAGCCCGAACCCACCCACACGAATTTCGGAGTGGAAAAACGAATCTACGATTTCCAGAACATCGAGATCAAGAACCTCCAGGACGAGTCGCTCGGCCGCATAACGGACCTGGGCATCGACCTCGTCAACGGCCGCATCGTCGAGGTGCTGGTGGCTTCCGACAGCACGCTCGGGCAGGGCGGCAGGATCGTGGCGGTGCCGCCGCTGGCGCTGATTCCCGACCTGCTCAACCAGGTTTACCGGCTCAATGTGAGCGCCGAGGTGTTCAAGTCCGCCCCGGCAATCGACCTGTCGAACTGGGTGGACTCGGGCCGGAGCGTGCGCATCGCCGCCGCCTACCGCGTCTTTGGACAGGAGCCTTACTTCCTGGAGGAGGGCAACACGGCCAGTACGACGGCCAGCCGCCCCAAGGTGGTCATCGGCTATGTCGAGCGCTCGAGCAGGATACTGGACATGCCGGTGGCGAATCTCCAGCATGAGAAATTCGGCAAGGTGTGGTCCCTCAACCTCGACATCACAAAGGGCCGGATTCTCTCGGTGGTCGTCCTTGCGCCGGGCAACCTGAAGACAAGGAGCGTCATCCCCGCGATGGCCCTCAGCTTCAATTCCTCGCGCGACGGGCTTCTGCTCGACGACAGCAAGATTGAATTCGCCGACGAGCCGCGCTACGTCTTCATCGAACCGGCGTACGGCCAGAAGTCCTTCTCCAAGGAGGAGCCCTACGCGGGGCCGCACACGCTGGTCGCCCTCGAACAGGGCGAGAGCTACCGCGACTTGGACAGGACCGTTCGCATCAACAGGGACATCCGGAGCGCGCACATCGACAACACGAACGTGCAGGTCGCGACGATAAACGGCCGGGTCACATTGCGCGGATGGGTCGACAGCGAACAGGACAAGCAGCGCATTGCCTCGATCGCGGTCACGGACTCGCGCATGGAGCTTGTGGACAACCAAATCGTCGTTGGAAGGCCGGTCATGGCCAACTGACGGCGAAGCGGGTCTGTACGAATCCGCATTCTTTGAGAGCCTGGCGGCTTCCGCTACCCGCGGAAGCCGCCAGCATTTTAGGGACACGCCGCCGGGGAGGGGCGCCCGGTTTCCGGGCAAGAATCGGGATTGCGGACCCCGGACGGTTCGAGGTTCATAGGCGTGATGTCGCGCGCCATCCTACTCGCCTCGGGGATCGCCAAGGCCGCCGCCGTGCTGCTGTGGACGGTCGCCTCCTGGCGGCTGGCCGCGGTCGCCGTCTTCTTCCTGCCCGATCTCCTCATCATTCGCGGCATCTTCGTCCCATCGGCCCGGGAAGTCTGCCACGTTTTCACCCGCTTCGAAACCGCGCGCCCGGAAGTCTGGCTGACCATCGACGATGGTCCCGACGGGGACGACACTCCGCGCATCCTGGACCTGCTCGACCGGCATCGCGCGAAGGCGACCTTTTTTCTTGTGGGCGAGCGCGCGGCGCTGTTTCCCCACCTTGTGTCTGAAATCCTCCGCAGGGGCCACGATGTCGGCCACCACACCCATACGCACCCCGTCGCCGCATTTTGGTGCGCTTCGCCGGCGCGGGTGCGCACGGAACTCGACGACGGGCTCGAGGCGCTTCGGCGGGCCGGGGCGAGTCCACGGTGGTTTCGCGCGCCGGTGGGAATCAAGAGTCCGTTCCTAGCGGGGATGCTGAAGGGGCGCGGCCTTTGCTGCGTGGGCTGGAGCGTGCGAAGCCTTGACACGATCGGCAGCGACCCGGAGCGGGTGGCTTTGCGGGTGACAAGGGCGGTGCGCCCGGGTTCGATCGTCCTGATGCACGAGGGACCTTCGCTGGACCGCCGCGTGCGCGTGCGCGCGCTGGAGCTGCTGCTTGGCCAGCTCACTGCGCGGGGAATATCCTGCGTCCTGCCCGGAAAGGGGCAATTGCGTCCGGCCGCCCCGCACGAATGAGCGCAACCTCTCCGACAGTGCCCGGGCCCTGCGCCTGCCGCGTCGTGTTTGGCGGGAATTGCTCCGGCGTGGATCTCGCCGGCGGGTTTCCGTCCCTGCGTGTGGCGCTGCCTGTGCTGGCGGGCGCCGATTCGGAGCCGTTGCTCGCCGAAGCCGCCGCCCCGGCTGTTCGCGGGGGATGGTCCCTCTTTCGGCGCGGGATGCTGCTGGCGGGCTTTGCCGTCGCAGAGCCGGAGTCGGACCTCGAGGCGGCGGCGGGAGGTCTCTATCGCGGGCTGTTCGAGGCCGCCGCCGGGCTGCACATATACCGAATCTGGAACTACGTGCCGCAGATCAACGCCTTCGCGGGGGACATGGAGAACTACCGCCTCTTTTGCAGCGGACGATCGCTTGCGTTCGAGGACAGGTTTGGCGCGGCTTTTCAGGGCGTTCTTCCCGCGTCGTCCGCCGTCGGCTCGGCGGCCGGCCCGCTTGCCGTCGGGTTTCTCGCCGGCGGGGCGCCGCCGCGGCATTTTGAGAATCCCCGGCAGGTGCCGGCCTGGAATTATCCCGCGCAGTACGGTCCCCGCCCGCCAAGCTTTTCCCGCGCCACCTCTTTGGCGACCGAGGACGGCCGGATGATCTTTGTTTCAGGCACGGCCGCGATTCGCGGCCACTCCTCGGTGGCCGGGGATCTCGACGGCCAGCTCGGCTGCACGCTTGATAACCTTGCCCTGATCGGGGAGGCCTCGGGCGCCGGGTCCGATCTGGGGGGCGCCGCGGGCTGGCGGCGCGCCTTCAAGGTCTACCTGCGCCACCCGGCTGACCTGCCATTTGCGCAGGCCAGGCTGGGCCGCGGTTTTCTGCGCCCGGACGACACGGTGTCCTATCTGAAGGCGGATATCTGCCGCGCGGATCTTGTGGTTGAGATCGAAGCGACGCTCTCCCTGGCGTCCTGACCGAAAAGCCGTGCGGACAGGACCTGCGTGTCCACCTTTCCGCGCCCGGAGAGAGGCAGGGCGGGCAAAACGATCCACTTCTTCGGTATCTTCCACGAAGCCGTATCCGTGAGAAGCTCGGCGCGCAGTTCCGATGCCGGCCTGTCCGTCGCCAGCGCGGCGCCAAGCGCGGGATGCGCGCCCGGGCCGATGCCCGCCCAGGCATCGCGAACACCGGCGAGACTCCGCAAGCGCGCTTCGATTTCGCCGAGATTCACACGGCGCCCGGCGATCTTGACCGTCCTGCCGAGGCGTCCCGCGAGGCGCAACCCTCCCCGGCCATCGAGCGAGACGAGATCCGGGGGCCTCCAGCAGCCGAACCGACCGCGCCGCCGCCGATTGGCCTGGGTGAACACCGCCGCGCTGCAGACGCGGATGCGCTTTCCGCGAAGCCGGGTCACTTCGACACCGTGCAATGCCGGGCCGACCCCGCCTGCAACGGTGTCATCGCCTGACGGATCGTACGCTATGCCGCCCGTCTCGCTTGAGCCGTAGAAATTGTGCAGACGGCGCCCGAAGCGCCCGGCGAACTCCCGGGCCGCCTCGGGGGCCAGCGCAGCCCCCGCGGAGATTGCCAGGCGCAGGCTCCCGAGGGATGCCGGCTCCACCCCGGCCGATGCCAGGGCGCGCCAGACCGCCGGCACGCCGGGAAACACGGTGGGACGCCACTGCATGAAATCCCGGGCAATGGCGTGGGGCAATGCCGCCGCGCCGCAAACCAAGGGCACGCCATGCGCGATCAGGGGAATGGTGAGATTGCCCAGCCCGTACGAGTGCCCGAGCGGAATGAGCGCATAATTCCGGTCGCGCGGCCGTATTCCCATCGTCAAAGTGACCTGCCTTCCATCGGCGAGCAACTGGGCGGCGGTGAAGGCGAGGGGACGGGGCCTGCCCGTCGATCCCGACGTCAGCTTGACAAGGCAAACGCCCGGATCGCGGTACCGTTTCGGGCGTTCAAGGGCGACGAGCCGGGAGCCGTCCCACCAAAAGCCCGCGCGCAGGGTTTCGGCCAGCCTCCGTTGCGCGGCCGGGGGCTCCGCGGCGTCGAGGGGAACAACCACAGCGCCCGCCCGCAGGAGCCCAAGGAAGATTTCAAACCAGCCTATGCCGTTCGGCGCGGCAAACACGACGGCGCGGCCCTCCAAGGAGCACGCTGCCAAAGGGGCGTGCGCGGCCAGCCAGCCGGCCGAACGGAGTTCGAGCTCGCGAAATGTGCAGATCCGCCGGTCGGACGCCTGCATGATGGCCGGGGCCGCGCCCCGGCGAGTCCAAGTCCTTTCCCATGCCTGAAGCAGCGCGTGGCTCATGTTTTTTCTGCGATCGCGGAGAAGTGCTCGAACTCGATCACCAGCAAAGCGGTGAGGACCATTATGGCAACCGTCTCGCCCAGGGCGTGCACGACGGGTATGCCGCTGAGCGCGAGCACCCCGAACGACCCCGCCGCGCAAAGGGCGGAAAGCCGCACGGAGACGGGCGGCGGCTCGCGCCTGTAGGCCGATGAGACCGAGAAGATCGAGTAATTATGGGTTAGGCAGACGCCGAGAAAGGCGCCGAGCACGTGAAACAGGTTGAGCGGCTGTCCGAGCCAGCCGAGCAGTCCAAAAAAACCCAGGGCGGCGCCGCACGGGATTGAGAAGATCCGGGCCCCGTCCCTGAAGCCGTACGTGAGAAGCACGCCGGCTCCCACGATCGCGAGCCCGGCGAGGCTCATCTGCAGGGCGGATTGCCGGTACCGCCCGAAGATCAGGTTGAGCGATTGAAGCTGGTCCGCGCTAACTGTTTGCGCCTCGGCAGGCGGCGCCCCTGCGGGCGCGCGGCCTGCCAGGGTGACGAACCAGCTTTGCTGCCGGCCGACATGGAGCAGCGATGAAAGCGGGCCGCTGAGGCTGGCGTGAAGCGACTGCACCGCGGCCTCCAGGTCGGTGTCGGATGCATGCGCGGCGAAGGATGAATAGGCCGCGAAGAAAGGGTCGAAGCTGCCGGCATCGAAGCCCCCTGCCGCCAGCGCAGAGCGCAGCCGGGCGGGAAACTCCGTGTGTTCGCGAACAAAGCGCAGGGCGTCCGCATGCTCGGCTTCGGTCGGGATGATCGCGCCGAGGTTTGTGAATTCCGCACCGCCGCCCTTCGCGAGGAGCCAGCCATCGAGCCGGCCGAGGGCGCTTCGGGCCTCGGCCAGGGTGCTGCCATGGGTGAGATACACGGTCTGACCCGCTGCGCCGCCGAAAAGGGCGCGGATGCGGTCATCCTCGCGCTGAACGGAGGGGGACGGGATATCCAGGTCCCGGATGTCGTCCTTCCACCTGACTCGCAGAAGTCCGGGCAAAACGGCGATCCAGAGGGCGATCAGCACGATCCTCACCGCGCGGCGGGTGGCTGGCGCCCCTCCCCGGCGCCCGGAAAACGCCCGCGCCTCCAGGAACGCATCATCCAGCATCGAGAAATAGACGACGGCGCCGGCGAGCGCGCACAGCAGCCCGGCCGCCACGAACAGGCCCAGCTGCCTTATGAGCGGCAGCTCCGAAAAGAGCAGGAGGGAAAACCCGGCGACGGTCGTAAGACAGCTCGAAACCAGGGGCTTTCTCAGCCGGCGGACCTTGTCCCAGTAGTCCTCTCCGGGCGCCGCCGGCGCCTGCATGTAGAGGTAGAACCCATAGTCGACGGCGACTCCCGTGAGCAGCGATCCGACGACAAACACCAGAATGTGGACCCGTTCGAAGACCGCGGTCGTGCAAACCCAGGCTCCGAGAACGGCCAGCAGGACCGGCGGCACAAGGTGGAGGGCGCGGCGCGTTCTGCGAACAAAGATGAGGACAACGGCAAGAACGGCGGCGATCGACAGCGTGTTCAGCCACGCGAGTTCGCCCTGGATCCGCGCCTTGCTGGCGGCGGCGAAGCGATTCACCCCGGTGTAGGCGACATCGATCCGCGGATACTCGCCGCGCGTCGACGCGAGCGCCTGCCCTATCGCCGCGAACACCGGCTGCTGCCCCTCTTCACGCAGGGGCGAGGCGGTTGTCTGCGCCCAAACGCGGGCCGGTGCGGTGTCCGTGGAGCCGGCGGGGGGCTGGAGAAGCGCGAGTCCGACCCTGGCCCGGTCGATGACATCGGGGACGAGAAGCAGCGGGTCGGACGGAAGCGCATCCTCGTAAGGCAGGGCCCCGGGGGTCGCGAGAAAACGGCCGAGACGGTCGGCGGCGTCGCCCGCCAGCCAGTCGGCCATGTGGGCGGGATCGCCGCCGGTTTCGGAATAGGCGGCGGAGCGCCCGCGCAGCCACTGCGGAAAGAGCAGGGTGAAGCGCAGATTGAACAGCTCGTGCCCCAGGGCATTGAACGGAGCGGAGTCATTCAGCGCCAGCGCCTGCGCGAAGGCCGGCCTGCGCGCCAGTTCGGCCGCGAATCGCCGGGCGGCGCCCGGGGGGGCCGGCGCTCCGGCGGCGTCCGTCAGGACAAAGAGCATCACGCGCGCCTCGGCCTCGCTCGCAAGCGCCCGCATCATGGCGAGTTCGGGCGAACGCTCCCCGGTGGGAAGGAGGTCGAGAACGTCGGTTGAGATCTTCCGTTGGAAATCGACCCGGGCAAGCCACACCGCGCCGAACAGCATCGCGGCGCCGAGGACGGATGCTCCCAGCCATTTACGGCGATGATGGGTGGTCATGGCGGTGCATGGGTGTCAGCGAAAATACCGGTGGAGTTCCTCCGGGGTGAACGGCCCGGCCGGGCGCGGCGGCCCCACCGAGATTTCCACGCTCTGCGTCGGCGAGCGCCTCAATTCGATGCGCCGCACCGCCTCGCCCTCACCCTCGATGGTGATCCGTCCGAGTGTCCGCCGCAGATCGGCCGCGCGGGGGACGAGAGCCAGGGTCCAGGACGTCCCGGCGCGCAAGCCATGGAGATCAAAGGTCTTTGCGAGCGGACCGAGGTCCAGTCGCAGCGCGTGGAGCAGCGCGTCATTGGCCGCATCGGCGCCCGGCTCGGCGGGCGGAGCGCTGTCGCCTTTCGCGGAGCGCAAAAGCACGCCGTGCCCGTCGATGATGACCGTGTGTTCCTCGGGATGGAGGTAGTGCAGGCTCAATCCGCGTCCGGCCGAAACGCGCACCTCGCCCTGCAGGACCGTGGGGGTCTTCTTGAATGAAAAAAGGCGTTTCTCGGTAAAATCGGCGGTGACATCCGTCCGTTTCTGAAGCCCCTCCGACAGGGCAATCCAGGCGGGATCATCCGGCGGGATGCGGCTGGCCGGCGCCGTCAACATTTCGGTGTCGTCCGCCCGGGCCGCCGCCGAAAGGATTCCCGCAAACGCCAGAATCAGCATCCGGTTCATTGGCGCACGCCCCCGGATGTTTCGGGCGCCAACTCCCGCCGCAGCCCCCGCAAACGGAGACGATGCCGGATCACCGCCGGCCAGCGGAGGAACAGCAGCTCGAGAATCAGCCGGCTGTGCAGGAGTCCGAGGGTGAGGTTGTCCCTCAAATAGTGATAATGCGAAACACCGCCCTCTGCGGCGGTAAAGTAGCGCACGGACGAGGGCAGATTGATGGGCGGGACACCCGCCCAGAACAGCCGCACGGCGGCCTCCGTGTCGAAATCGTAGCGCCTCCCGCTCCGCCGGGGACCGAGCTCCGCGAGCAGCGGCTGGACGGGATAGACGCGAAAACCGCAAAGAGGGTCGGCGATGGCCGCTCCCAGGGTCTCGACGCGCACCAGGCCGACGCTGACCTTTCGGCCGTAAAGCCTTTCGAACGGCGCGTCGGCGCCGAATACGGGCCGGCCGAGGATCATCGCGTCCGGATGCCGCCGGGAATGGTCCATGAACTCCGGAATGCTCGCCGACGGGTGCTGTCCGTCGGCGTCCATGACCAGGGCATGGCTGAATCCGCGGTCGCGCGCGGCGCCGAGACCGGCCAGCACCGCCGCGCCCTTGCCCGAATTCTTCGCAAGGACGAGGACGGAAAGACCTGGCTCGCGCTGCGCGAGCGCGAGAAGCGGCTGACCGCTTCCGTCTGTGCTGCCGTCCACGACAACGAGAACGGGCTGCCAGTGGCGCAGCGCCTCGGCGATGACACCGGCGAGCCGCGGGCCCGTGTTGTAGCTCGGAAGGACCACGAGATGGCTGGAGGAGGGCTCCATTGCTCAGGTCCGCGGGTGCTCCCGCGGTGCGAATTCTGCGCTGCCGGCGGCGGAAAAGTCGCGAAACCAGGCCTCAATTCCGGCAACGATTCCGGCCGTGTCACGCCCGGGGGGCGGCAGGCATGGTCCCAGCGTGACGGTCACAGTCGCGGGCAGGCGCGGCACCCGCCACAAGGGCTGCGCCTTGGTCATAAGCTCGGAATCGCACGCAATGTGCACGAGCTGAATCGGCGCCCGGGCCAATCGGGCCATCAGGACAAAGCCGGGCTTGAGCGGGTTCAGGCCGCCTCCAACGGTGCGCGTTCCCTCCGGGAAGACCAGCAGCGTATGGCCCGCGGCGATCATCGCCGCGGCGGTCCGCAAAAGATGATAGCCGCGGTCGCTCGCCAGGTATCCCGCGCAGCGGGCCGTGGCGCTGAAAAGGGGGTTGTGCCCAACCGCCGGCTTGTAAATGCACATCGCCTCCGGCACCCGGGCGAACAGCCACCCGGCGTCCATCAGTCCCGGATGGTTGGCCGCGACAACCATCCCAGGCTGCGCGTGCCAGCCGTCGAAGCCTTCATAGCGGATGGTCACAATCCGGGAGAATGACAGCCACCAGACGAAAACTGAAAAGTCCCGGTGGACAAGGCGTTGAAAGAACCGTTCGCGGCCCGCCAATCCCGGAAGCCAGCCGAAGAGCAGGCAGAAGCAATTCAGCCCGAATGACAGCACGGCGAAAAGCGGGAACGACGCGTAGAACGCTATGGTCAGCCAGGCCTTTTGAATGGCGCGCATGCGGGCTAGAGGCGATCGCCGGGATGTTCCGCGGGATTGAGCGGCAGGAAATTCAACCACAGCAGGGGATTCTCCCTGACCAGGGTTTCCAGGTGCGCAAGGACCGACTGAAAGTGGTCCTGCGCGCACTGCAGGTTCGCATCGCGTCCCAGAGCCGGGTCCGGGACGAAGACGGGGGAGGCGTGCAGCACGGTCTCATCGCGCGTCGCGCCGGGCAGGCCATAGCAGAAGATGACGGGCATGCAGAAAATCACCGCCAGATGGTAGATCGTGAAGGGAAACGTCCGCCGGGTCCCAAGGAATTCAAAGTTCGCGGTCTTGGCGGCGAATTCAAGCCGGTCGCATTGCATGGCCAGCGACCCGCCCGACGCCACCGCATCCTTCAGCGCGAAGAGCATGTTCTCCGGCCTGTCCACCCAGATGAACGTGATCCATCGTCCAAAAAGCCGGCCGAGCTGCGCGGTGTCGGCGGCATTGCCCATCTGCAGCCTGACCATGAACACTTGGCGCCGGAAATGCTCGCCGAGGAGATAGCCGAGCAGATCCGAATGGCCGAAGTGAAAGGTGCCGAAGAAAGCCGGTTTCTCCGTCCTTATCAGCGCCTCGAACCCTCCCGCATGCGCCGGGTCGATGCGGCCCCGGTGCGGCACGCCGCGGGCCACGCGCAGTTTCAGGAGAAGGAAATTCGAGTACGTGTGGAAGTGCCGCCAGATCTCGCGACATCGGGGGGGGCGGCCAAGAACAACCGCCAGATAATCCCGGGATTGGCGCCTCTGCTCGGGCATGAACAGGACCGCCGCTCCGACTCCGAGGCTAAGGATTACCCGGAAAAGGGGCCCCGGCGTCCAGCGCTCGGCATTCTGAAGGAAAGCGAAACCCCAGCTCGGGCCGGGATTGCGCATGAGTTGGGCCGGAGCGCTCATCGCCATTCCAGGCTCCATTCGCCGCCCGCGCCCCGCCATCGCAGCGCGTCCCGCCGCTCAACGGCTTCGGCGAATGCCAAGAGTGTAGGGCAGGCCTCGTCGGGTGCGATCCCGCCCGGCTGAAAGCGGATCCCGCCCCTGGCCCCGGCCGGGTCCTTCGTCAAAACGATCCCAAAGGCGAAGGTCTGGCCGGAAGCCATGTCCCGCTGAAGCAGCCAGCGGCCGCGCTCCTCTCCGCCGGTGAAAACGACGCGGGGCGCCGGCTCCATCAGGGCGGCGAGCAGCGCCGACTCGACCAGCCTCCGCCGGCCGGTCACGGGCCAGAACCGCCGGATGGGCTGCTGCCGTCCGATCAGCACCTGCTGAACGGCGCTCGGATGAATCGAGGACTGGAAAAGCAGCGGACTCGCCGCCGGAAAGCTCGCCAGGAAATCCTCCAGGGTGCGAGTCTCGGCGTACGTGGTCGCATAAACCACGGCGTCGTCCGCATCGACAGCAACACCGTCGAGCGCCGCGCCCGTGAGCAGGCCCAGATGCGTCATTCGGCGAAGGGAGTTCCGCGGAAACTTCCCCGCCAGCCGGGCGCGGGCCCCGGCCGCCTCCTCGGACGGATCCGGGCGTTCGACACGAGTGAACGGGATGTGGCGTTCAAGCATGGCTGAGCAGCAGGGCGGCGTGGGCGCCTCCGAAAGCATTGCTGGCGACGACCACCCCGGCATAGCCAGCCGTCGCGAATGGCGTCAGTGCCACCGTTTCGGTGAAGCACGGCGCAGTGCTGCCGATCGTTCCCGGCGCGCGCCCCAGGCGCATGGACTCGACTGTCAATGCCAGTTCGACCAGGCCGCAGCTTCCGAGGGTGTGCCCGAGGCTGCCCTTCCACGAGACGAGCGGGGCGCCGGGCAGGACCCTTGCGTAGGTCTCCGCCTCAAGCCGGCCGGCCTCGAGCGTGCCGGTGCCGTGGCCCTTGACCCAAACCCGGCGGCCGCCGGCGGCGGCGGCGATGGTTTCGGCGCAGGCTGCAAAGCCGGATCCGTCGGCCCGATTGCCCGTGAAGTGGTGCATCTCGTTGTGCAGGGCCTGCGCCTCGATGCGGAAAGGCGTGGGCTCGCAGGTGAGAACCGCGAAGGCGGCGCCGTCACCGAGGCCGATCGACCCCGTCGCGCGCGCCGCATAGGGGGCGGGCAGCTCGGAGTTGAGGATCTTCAGACTGTGAAACCCGCCTGCCACGAACGGGCTCACAAAGTCGAAGGAAAAGACGAGGACGCTGTCGGCGATCTCCGCCTGCAGAAGGCGGGTCGCATGCATGAGCCCGATATGGGCGGACACGCACGCGTGGGAAAATACATGCACCTGTTCTCCCCAGCCAAATTCGTCCTGGAGCAGTTCGACGCAGGCGAACGGCGCGCCATGCCTCAGGTGGCCGGCATCACGGCTGCCGAGGTAGGCATACAGGCTTCCAACGCCGAAGTTGCTGCTCGTGACCACGACAGGATGGCGCGTCGATCCCCACGTGCCCGGTGGAATGGCGCCCGCCAGGGTGCGAAGGGCCGGCAGCCAGCGCGGAGGGAGGGTTTCCGCCATGTCCTTTGAGTCCATGAGCGCGATCGGCACGCAATCGCCGCCGTCGGGCCCGAGCACGGGCCTGAGTTGCAGGGCGCGGCGGCCGTCGAGCAGCGCCGCGACGGTGGCTTCCGCCCCGCCGAACGGAGTCAGGCATCCGCAGGCCCGTATTCCCGTCGGCAGAAGGTCCGCGATCGGGCTCATGCAGGCCCCGAATCAGACAGGATTGCCGGACTGGCGGGCACGGATGAAGGCAGCAAGGCCGGCCACGCTGGACAGGGCCGTGCGCGCCTCCTCGCTGCTGGTGATCTTGATGCCGAATTCCTTTTCAAGGCGGACCACGAGTTCGAGCGCGTCCACCGAATCGAGGCCGAAGCGCGAGGAGCCGAACAGCGGTTCATCGTCGGGGATATCCTCCGGACGGATGTCGTCGAGCCGCAGGGTTTCAACAATGAGGGTTTTAAGCCGGGCAATGATGGGCTCGGTCATGCGGAATCTGGATCAGTGCATTGAATCTGTGGCGAATCGCAAGACTTGGCTCAGGCCTTCGCCGCAACGTACTCGCTGAAAAACCCAAGCTGTTTCACCCGGCCGACCTCCGTCAGGCCTGACGCGCGCAGCGCCTCGAGCACTTTCTCGGGCGGCACGCAGGCATCCATGGTCTCCCAGAAATACACGATCATTTCCCCGGCGGCGCGGCTGCGGGTGAAAAGCCGCGTGAAGAACGGATAGATCCTGCCGAAGTAGAGCCGGAAGAGAAACGCTCCCACAGGGGCGGAAGGCTTGGTGACCTCGAGAACGAGCAGTCTTCCGCCTGGCTTCAGAACGCGCCTGAATTCGCCAAAGGCCTCCTCCAGGCTGGTGACGTGCCGCAGCGCATAGCCCATCGTGACAAAGTCGAAGGAGTTGTCGGGAAACGGCATCTGCTCGGCGCGACCGACGACAAAAGTGGCCTTCAGCCTGGACCTTGCGACAGCCAGCATGCCCTCGCTCGGATCGAGGCAGGTGATGTCCTGCGCGCCGCCCAGGATCGAGGCGGCCTCCGCGGCCACGAGCCCGGTGCCGCAGGCCACGTCCAGCAGGGTGTTCCCGGGTTTCAGCCCCAGCCGCCGCAGGGCCCAGCGCCGGTACCGCGATCCGGTCCGCAGGAAGCCCCAGTCGACGACCGCGTCATAATGGGCCGCCCCTGCATCAAAGAGGCCCCTGACGAAGGCCGGCTTCCCGTCGGTGCTGGCGTAATGGCGGGTCAGCGGCGGGTGGGGGACCATGGGACCAATTTATCCCGCGAAGAAAGTCGATGGCCAGCTGAATCGAATTGCCGGGGATTTTCAATCAGCTCATCCGCGGACGAAACCGCCGCTCCCGAAGGCGGCCGGATCGGAGCCTGTTGAAGCCGCGGGTGACGCGGGAATCAGAATGCCGCTCAACTTCGCCAGCAACTCGGCGACCGAGAACGGTTTCTTCAGCGCTATGCCGGGAGGGAGCAACTGGGAAAGACTCCCTTCGTCGCACGGCATTCTGCCCGACATGAGGATGACAGGCACCTTGAGGGGAACGGCCCGAACCCTCCGGATCAGGTCCAGGCCGCACAGACGGGGCATTTCATGGTCGGTGATCAATGCGTCAAAATGATTTGCGCGGAAGGCTTCCCATCCGGCTTCGCCGTCCTCGGCGCAATGCGCGAGGTACCCGGCGCCGCGCAGAACATCCGCCAGGATGTTCCGAATCTGGGCATCGTCATCGACTACAAGGACCGCGGCGGCGACGGGGGCGAGCCCGCTTGCGGCGCCTGAAGACAGCAAAGGTACTCCAAGTTGGTTTTGAATTCGACTAGACTAATCCCGGTCTTCCGGGACGGCCATGGGGTCTTCGCCCCAGGGGGAAGACCCCGCTGTATTAGCAGAACACCCCATTTTCGCCGGGACATTTCCCGGGTAGTTTCGGGGTCGCGAATCGCCGCCGCCCGTCCACGGGGCGCGGCTTCAGGCCGGCCAGGCCATCAACGCCCTTCCCATCACAATGAATTCGACCCTGCCACTCACCGGCACGCATCTGCGCACCTACAACACGATCTTTCAGCACCCGATCTCGCACAATCTGGAATGGCGCCTGGTTTACTCCCTCCTGGAATGGGTCGGCCAGGTGACGGAGGAATCCAATGGCAATCTCAAGGTCACGCGCAATGGGCAAACTCTTGTTCTGCATAGATCTTATAAAAAGGACGTCGCCGGGGTGGACGAGCTCATGTCCGTGCGCCATTTTCTCGCGCAGTCGGGTGCGAAACAGCCGGAAACCAAGGCAGAAGCAGCGCGTTGGCTGGTTGTGATCGACCATCGTGAGGCCCGCATTTACCGCTCGACCGAGAGCAACGCCGTCCCGCAGCAGATCCGGCCCCACGTGCCGGATGATTTTTTCCGCCACGCGCACAATTCAAGGGATTTTTCACGCGGCCAGGAAAAACCGGATCCCAACAGTTTCTTCGAGCCGGTTGCGGGAGTGCTCAACGGGGCCGGGGGAATCCTGATTTTCGGCACCGGCACGGGGATGAGCAGCGAAATGGACCAGTTCATCGCATGGCTGAAGCTCAACCGTCCGGAATTGGCCAAGCGGATCGTCGGCTCGCTTGTCGTGGACGAGAACCATCTAACGGAGGAGCAGATTCTCGCGAAGGCGCGCGAATTCTACGCAAGCGCCCCGGCATCCTGATCTTGAAAACCATGAAGGCGGGCTGCATTTCATGGGCATGAAGTTCCAGGATTACTACGAGACCTTGGGCGTGGTCCGCGGCGCTTCGGCGGAGGAGATCAAGCAGGCCTTCCGCAGGCTGGCGCGCCTGTACCATCCCGATGTGGCCAAGAACAAGGTCACCGGTGAGGCGAAGTTCAAGCAGATCAACGAAGCCTACGAGGTTTTGGGAGACCCGGAGAAGCGGCGGCGCTACGACGAACTCGGTGCGAACTGGCAGGACGGGGCCGGAGCTGCCTCCTCCCCCCGGGCCGGCGGACGCGGCCGGACAAGGTCGCCGCGGGATGAATCCGACTTTGAGTTCGACGGCACCGGCTTCAGCGATTTCTTCGAGTCGTTCTTCGGCCGCGGACGCGAGGGATTCGGCTCCGATCCCCGGTCGGCGGGCCGCCCGGCCGGAGGCGGGGATGTTTTCGCGCGCCAGGGTCCGGACGTCGAAGCCGATCTTCTGGTCACCCTGGAGGAGGCCCTTCGCGGTTCCCGCCGAAAGATCACCCTGCGGCGGCCGGGCGGCGACGGCGAGACCGAGCGGACCGACACGTATCAGGTGCGCATTCCGCCCGGTGTGCGCGAAGGGCAGCGCATCCGTCTCGCCGGCCAGGGCGGAGCGGGGCAGGGCGGCGGCCCGGCGGGCGATCTCTACCTTCGGGTGCGCCTCGCGCGGCACCCTGATTTCACCGTGGAAGCAGCCGACCTGCATTGCGACCTCAACCTGGCACCCTGGGAGGCGGTGCTTGGAGTGCAGGCAAAAATACCGACGCTCGACGGCACAACATCGCTGCGTGTTCCGCCGGGCACCGCGGCCGGAAGCCAGCTGCGGTTGCGCGGGCTGGGTCTGCCGCTGGGGGATCGCACGCGCGGCGACCTCTACGCCACCGTGCGGGTTCAGACGCCGGATTCCGTGCCGGCCGAGGAACGCGCCCTATGGGAGCAGCTTTCCCGCGTTTCCACTTTCAAGCCTAGGGGCAAACCATGAATGAACCCGCCGTCTCCGAACAATACTCCCTCATGGTCATCCATGTGACCGAGTCCGGTCCCGCCACGTATTCGATGGAAGACGCCGCCAGGCTGGGGGGAGTGCATCCGGAGATGCTCCGGTATTACTGCCGGCTCGGCCTGTTTGGCGAAGAACGCGCGCGGCCGGAGGTCGAACTGGTTTTCGACGATGATTCGCTCTACGAGTTGCGCCGAATCGAGCAGTACCGCCGGCACCACGGAGTGGATAGGAAGACGCTTCGGCTGATCTGCGGCCTGCAGCGCGAGGTCGAGCGTTTGGAGGCGGAACTCCGTTTCCTGCGCGGGCCGTGAGGCCGGGACGTCGGGGCAGCCGCGAAGTCCCCGCTGGATCGGGAAACACCCCATAGGTTTCGGGGTCATTCCAGCCTACATTTGCCGGCACGGCGGGTCCGGAGCCGGGACGCGATCATGACAACTGAAACAACGATGGAATCGACGGTCTCAGCCCTCTTGGCCGCTGGGAAAGGGGTCCTGGCTGCCGATGAGAGCCTGCCGACCATCGGGAAAAGATTCGCGGCCCTCAACATCCCTTCCACCGGGGAGAATCGCCGCGCCTACCGCGAACTGCTTTTTACGGCTCCTGCGCTGCATGAGTTCATAAGCGGAGCGATCCTGTTTGACGAAACGATCCGCCAGATGACCGGCAAAGGCGCATCGATGCCCGAAATCCTGGCCTGGCAGGGCGTCATGCCCGGAATCAAGGTGGATGCCGGGACGATTGCGCTTCCCGGCTTTGCCGGCGAGAAGGTCACCCAGGGACTCGACGGATTGAGGGAGAGGCTGGTCGTATACAAGGACCTCGGCGCGAGATTCACGAAATGGCGCGCGGTCATTCTCATCGGCGAACGCCTTCCGACGGCAACCTGCATCGAGGCCAACGCACGCGCCCTCGCGCTGTTCGCCGCGCTCAGCCAAGAGGCGGGACTGGTCCCGATTGTGGAGCCCGAAGTTCTGATGGACGGCAGCCACAACCTCGCGCGCTGCGAGGAGGCGACCGGCGCGGCCTTGGAATCCGTGTTTGCCGCGCTGTTCGATCATCGCGTTGTCCTGGAGACGATGCTGCTCAAGACAGGCATGGTGCTGCCGGGCAAGGACTGTCCGCACCAGGCTGATCTGGAGGAAGTGGCCGGGGCCACGCTCCGCTGCCTGCGCCGCGCAGTGCCCGCCGCGGTTCCCGGGATCGTGTTCCTTTCAGGGGGTCAGGGGGCAGTGGACGCGACGAAGCGGTTGAACGCAATATGCAGGACCCCCGGCCTGCCGTGGAAGGTGAGTTTTTCTTTCGGACGCGCGCTTCAGGATGACGCGCTGAAGGCATGGAGCGGGGCCCCGGACAATGCGGCGGCCGCGCAGGCGGCCCTTTGCCACCGCGCCAAGTGCAACGGTCTTGCGGTCCGGGGGACCTACTCGGCAAAGGCGGAACGGGAAAGACCGGCGATGCACCCGTGACACTGCCTGGCGGCGCGGCGGCGCGCGGCTCAGGCGGGGGCCAATCGAATTCTTCCTGGGAGTGAATCCAAAATCATGAACGCACCCGCGCCCGGCAGCCTCCCTCCACACACTCCGCCGCCAGGCCTTGACGCCCTGACCGAACTGGCCATGGACCTGCGCTGGACGTGGAATCATTATTCGGACGAGTTGTGGCGCCGGCTCGATCCGGCGCTTTGGGAGCTCACCCATCACCCCAGCGTGGTGCTTCAGACTGTGGCGCGGGAAAAGGTTGCCAGTGCCCTGGCCGATCCGGGTTTTTGCCAGCTGCTGGACCGAATTGTGCAGGCCAAACGGCAGGCGGAGGCGAAGCCGGGCTGGTTTCAGCAGAAACATCCGGGAACGTCCCTCACATGCGTCGCCTATTTCTGCATGGAGTTCATGCTGAGCGAAGCGCTTCCAATATACTCGGGCGGCCTTGGCAACGTGGCCGGCGACCAGCTCAAGTCCGCGAGCAATCTCGGGGTGCCGGTTGTCGGCGTGGGCCTGCTCTACCAGCACGGCTATTTTCGCCAGGTGATCGACCGGGACGGAGCTCAACAGGCGCTCTATCCCTATAACGATCCCGGACAAATGCCGGTCACGGCGGTGCACCGTGCGAACGGCGAGCGGCTGCGCCTGGAAATTCGTCTGCCTGGATGTTCCGTCTGGCTTCGGGCCTGGCAGGTCCAGGTCGGCCGGCTGAAGCTTTATTTGCTGGATTCGAATGACGCGGCCAATGTTCCGGTGCACCGGGGAATCACAAGCGAGCTGTATGGCGGCGACCCGGAATTGCGGCTGAAACAGGAGATCGTGCTCGGGCTGGGCGGCTGGCGGCTGCTCGAAGAATTGGGAATCAAGCCGGAGGTTTGCCACCTCAACGAAGGGCACGCCGCGTTTGCCCTGCTGGAGCGCGCCCGCAGTTTCATGAAGGAGACCGGGCAGTCTTTTGCCGTCGCCTTGGCGGCCACGCGCGCCGGAAACCTCTTTACGACCCACACGGCAGTCGCGGCGGGTTTCGACGTTTTTCCTCCCGCCTTGGTGGAACAGTACTTCGGCCGGTACGCCCAGGAGGACCTTGGGCTGTCGTTGAGCGGGCTGCTGGCTCTGGGGCGCCGGAATCCCGACGACGCGGAGGAGCCTTTCAACATGGGCTACCTCGCCATCCGCGGCAGCGGGGCGGTCAATGGAGTCAGCCGCCTGCATGGACGCGTGAGCCGGCGCATCTTTGCGCCGCTCTTTCCCCGGTGGCCGGAGAGCGAAGTGCCGGTCGGACACGTGACCAACGGCGTGCACATGCCGACCTGGGATTCGGCGGCGGCGGACGACCTCTGGACCGAGGCCTGCGGAAAGGCCCGGTGGATGGGCACATCCACGACCCTCGAGGCGGATCTCCGCAGGGTTTCCGATGAAAAGATATGGGCAATGCGTGGCGCCGGCCGGAAGTCCCTCGTTGAATTCGCCCGCGAGCACGTCGGCCGGCAGATGGCCGTCGCCGGAGCGGGTACGGAAGAGGTCTCCCGGACGCAGGCGCGGCTGGACCCCGGGGTGCTGACCCTTGGATTTGCGCGGCGCTTTGCGGCGTACAAAAGGCCCAACCTCCTGCTCCACGATCCCGACCGGTTGATCCGCATCCTCAGGAATCCCCAGCGCCCGGCGCAGCTCATCCTGGCCGGCAAGGCCCATCCGGCCGACGAGGCGGGGCAGGCGCTGATTCGGGAGTGGACGCGCTTTATCCGCCGCAGCGATGCGAGCCCGCCGGTCGTCTTCCTTGCCGACTACGACATGCTCCTGGCCGAGCGCCTGGTCCAGGGAGTGGACGTCTGGGTCAACACGCCACGGCGGCCGTGGGAAGCCAGCGGCACGAGCGGCATGAAGGTGCTCGTCAACGGCGGAATCAATCTCTCCGAGCTGGATGGCTGGTGGGCTGAAGCCTATGCCCCGGCGGTCGGCTGGGCCTTGGGCGACGGCCAGGAGCACGGCGAGGATCCCGCCTGGGACGCCGCCGAGGCCGAGGCGCTGTACGAGCGGCTCGAGCAGGAGGTGATACCGGAGTTTTATGCGCGCAACGACAAGGGCGTGCCGGTTGCGTGGGTGGCCAGAATCCGGGAGAGCATGGCGGGGTTGACGCCGAGGTTCTCCTCGAGCCGCTCGGTGCGCGAATACACGGAACAGCACTACGTTCCGGCTGCCGCCGCCTACCGCGAACGCGCGGCAAACAAGGCTGCGGTCGGCCGGCAGCTGGCCGACTGGCTGCAGCTTGTGAGCCATCTGTGGGGCTCGTTGCGATTCGGCGGCCTGCGGATCGAATCCAGGTCGGATCGCCACAACTTTGAAGTCGAGGTTTTCCTGAACGGCCTCGGCCCCGATTCGGTGCGGGTGGAGCTTTATGCGGAGGGAATCGGCGGCGGCGATCCTGCACGCGTGGAGATGAAGTGTGCGCAATCGCCGGCCGGGGCCTCCGGCCGCCGCGTCTACCGGGCGGAGGTGACTTCCGCCCGTTCGCCTGGAGACTTCACAGCGCGGGCAATGCCCCACAGCTCCGGCGTGGCTGTCCCGCTGGAAGCCGGGCAGATTCTGTGGCAGCGCTGATGCCTGCTAACGCCGGCGTCCTGGCGGATGAATCTCGATCCCCACGCCGCCGCGGGGCGCGCCCCAGCCGGGACCGTCAAACCAAGGGCCGTCGTGATACCAGGGGCCGCCGCGATTATAGCCGCCGCCGTCAACTTCCGCGACGCAGCCGACGAGCCAGACGAGGAGGCCTGACATGACAAGGATCCTCAAGAATGTGCTTTTGATGTCTTTCATGGTCGGTTTGCGGGATTGGCGTTGTTTACGTATTCCACCACGCCGACGCTGCCGCCGGTTGGATCGGCAATGAGGGCGAAACGGCTTCCCAAAGCCGCCTCATGCGGCGCCACCATGACAGCGCCGCCGAGAGCCGGAACCCGTGCGAGCGTCTCGTCGAGATTCGCAACGCGCACGATACCCAGCCAGCCGGGCTTGGCGCCCTCTTGATCCGGGAGCACGGAAACGCCGCCGCGATTCAGGGATCCGCTCGAAAGCAGAAGTTCAGTTGTTTTTTGAACGCGGGCGTCCGGCCCAACGTCATAGCTGAAGACCCTCCGGTAAAAATCGGCTGCGGCTTGCGGGTTTTTCACAAGAAGGTGAAACCAATTCCAGTCGCCGGGCGCCGGTTCGTCATCGGCGGAGTCGCCCGAACTGGACTGAAGAAGGCCGACGGGGGAGCCCTCAATGTCGGTGATGATCGCCTGGGAACCTATCTTTGGAAACTCGCGGGCCGGGGCGCGCACCTCCCCGCCTGCCGCGGTCACGTTCGAGAGGGATGACGCAATGTCCGTGACGGCAATGTAGGGGACCCATCGGGCGGCGCGCTTCGCGGCAGACGCCGAGCGCAGCCTCAGTCCGGCGACCGGCCGGCCTCCATTGCTGAACACCGTGTAGGCGACGCCCTGCTGGCTTAGCGTTGCCGCGGTCCAGCCAAAGACGCCGGAATAGAATTTCGTCGCGGCCGCGGTATCGGCCGTGAACAGCTCGACCCAGACAAACTTCCCGGGGTGCGCCTCTTTTGTGGCGGGTTTGTTGAGCGGTGGAAATGTCGCGGCGTGAGCGGGAGCCGAAAGTCCGACTCCCAGGAGCGTCATCGCGAGGGCGACGAAGCCCGCCAGTTGGCGGTGAAATGAAGACTTGTGCATACGGTTTGGAGAATGGCCTGTCGATCGGGGTCAAAGGCGGCGTCTTGCGCTCCGGTCAGGAGGTGGTGCCGGACTTCACCTTGTCAAAGGCGGCCTGGACGCGATCCCACGACTCAACCACCTTGGCCTTGGCATCGGCCCAAGTGTCGGTGGTGGCCTTGCCGAGATCGGAAAGCTTCGCATCCAGCTCGGTGCGGGCCTTGTCGTAGTCCTTCATCGCGGTCTGCCGTTCCGTGGTGGCTTTGTCCGTCGCGTCGGCCATCTTGGCCTTCCACTCGGTTGTCTTGCCGTCCATTTGCTTCGACATGCGGTCGATGCCTGCGGAAAAATCGGTGCGCTTCTCAAAAGTGAAGTCCTTGATGGAGTCCCACGAATCGGATGCCGCGGTCTTGACGTCGACAGCGACGGCCCTGGCGTCGGCCTGAACCTTGTCGACAGTCGCGGTTGTGTTGTCTGTCTTGGAGCAGCCAAAGAGGAAAAGGGCTGCGGGGCCCGCCACGGCGGCGAGCAGGAAGAGGGGTCGGTATGTTTTCATGATCTGGTGCAAAACGGGCGGGTCGGATATGTCCGGGTGAATCAGGGCGTCAGCTGCGAACCAGCAGGACGATCACCACGATGACGAGAATGAGTCCGAGCGAACCGCCGCCGATGTAGTAGATGTTGGCCAGTTCCGGCGTGAATAATGCGTGCATAATTTTGATTTCCATCGGCGGCGATCATCGCCGCTGATTTGCAAAGACAGGATACTCCGGGAACGGACTGGAATCGATGGGCTATAACCCTACGTTCGACCGGGCTTGAGCGTCCCGTCGATTGAGGCCGCCGATGGCGGCGGGGACGCGGGCCCTGGACTTTGGAGATCCCTACCTGATTCCGAGGCGCTCGAACACGCGGACCTTCGGTATGTCCAGAAGAAAGGCAAAAGCCGCCGCCGCCACGATTGTGCCTGCGACGACTGGCAGGGGAACCGCCGTCATGGCTATCCCGCAAGTCGCCAGCGTGGAGGCGATCAGCATGTCGGCGATTGTCGAACCGACGAGCCACGAGCTGGGGCGGGAGGTTCCCATGCGCTGGCGCACGCGATTCGTGTAGGTTGTCGCCTGATTTCCGAATACGATCGCCACGAAGGCCACCGTCCTCAGCGATTCGATTCCCAGTCCCAGGTGAAATTTGGCGACGGCCAGGATCGCGATGCAAAAGACAAGTTCGGCAACCCCCATGAAGACACCCGCCATCGTCAATGCGCCTATCTTCCAGACATTGGGCGCCGGGGACGGCCGAACGTTGTCCGTCGCCAGGGACATGCCCAGAAGGTCGCCGGTGAGCATTATGATGACCATCAGCATGGGAGTCAGGATGGCGTGGCCGGTCATGACAAGGCCCACGGCCAGGAAAAGCACCTGCACGGTCTTCTTGGTCACCGAATTCAGCGTGTAAGTCAGAATGCGCTGAAAGGTGAGGCGGCCTTCCTTCACGGCGGAGACGATGCCGCCAAGTCCGGGCTTGATGAGCACGATTCCGGCCGCCGACTTGGCCACATCGGTCGCGGTCGACACGGCGATTCCCATTTGGGCCTGGCGCAGGGCCGGCGCATCGTTCGCTCCGTCGCCGCACATGCCAACGGTATGTCCATTTTTTTGAAACGCCTTGACGAGGTTGTACTTTCCCTCCGGAAGGACGCCCGCAAAGACGGCGAAGTCCCCGGGCCGCACGTCCCCGGGGACGGGACCGGGCGGGCAGACCGCTCCATCGAGGCCCACCGCGCGAGCCACTATTCCCGCAGTCACAGGGGCGTCTCCCGTCACCATTACGGTGCGAACCCCCAGCGCGCGCAGGTCCGCAATGAATGCTGCCGAATCCGTCCGGGGCGGATCGCCAAGGCCGATGATGCCCGTAAGTTTCAGGGCCTGCGGCGGACCCAGCGCCACGGCCAGAACGCGAAGCCCCTGTGCCTCCAATTGATCCGCTTTCGCGGATGCTTCCGGCGACGGCTCAGTCAAGCCCATGACTGCGGCAAAGGCCCCCTTCACGGCGCGCACGGCGGCCCCGCCCGGATCGACGGCGGTGGCCTCGGAAAGTTTTGTGGCGGAATCGAAGGGCGTGAACTTGTCCAGTTTCGGCATGCCGGAAGCGGGAGCCTGCGAAGCGGCCAGCCGGATGGCTGCGTCCACGGGATCCTGTCCGCCGTCCGAGCTGGCGAGTGCGGCAACTCCCAGAACGCGGGATTCGTCATATCCGGACATCGGCCACACGGCGGTCACCTTGAGCTCGTTGCGCGTCAATGTGCCTGTCTTGTCCGCGCACAGGACGTCGATGCTGGCGGCCTCATCGACCGCGGAGAGCCGCGTCGGAAGGACGTCCAGGCGGGCCAGGGCCCGGGCGCCCAGAGCTGCGGCGAGGGTGAAGGTAGCGGGCAGTGCGACGGGGATTGACGCCAGAATCCCCGTGAGCACCAGCGGGACGATCTCGCCGGCCGGCAGATGCACGACACGGGCATAACCGACCAGCCCGAGGATGACGCAGCCATTGAAAAGGGCCAGATTGCGCACCACGCGCAGGACGGCCCTCTGCTGGGTGCTCTCGACGCGGGCGGTGCGAATCAATTCCGCGGTGCGGCCGAACTTGGTGCGGGCTCCCGTTGCCGTCACCTCTGCGACGGCCTCGCCGCGGCGCACGAGCGCTCCCGCGTAGGTCTGCAGGCCGGGCCCGGCCTCGATGGGGATCGACTCGCCCGTGAGCATGGACTGGTCCAATAGTACAGCGCCCTCCGTCAGTCGCACGTCGGCGGCGACCACGGCGCCGACCGAAAGCTTCACAACATCGCCCGGCACAAGGGCGGCGGCCGGCACGGTCGCCCACGCATTGTCCCGGCGCACCGATGCACTGAGGGCGAGCCGGGACTTCAGCGCGGCAACGGTCGCCTGGGCCCGGCCTTCCTGGAAAAAGCCGAGCGCGGCATTGAAGACGAGCAGAACGGCGATGATCGCCGCCTCGACCCACTTTCCGAGAAAAAGCTCGAGTACCACCGCTGCCTCGAGCATCCAGGGAACCGGTGCCCAGAACTCGGCCAGCGCCCTGCGCAAGGGTCGGACGGCGGTGTCGGCTACGGTATTTGGGCCGAACTTCGCCAGCCGGCGACCGGCCTCATCGGCCGTCAGTCCGGCGGGGAGCGGGGCACGCGAGACTGAACAGGGCTCTGGCATGATCGTTTTGTTACTCGCGCACCGTCGATTCGCCTCGTTCTAGACACTCACGGCTTTGTGAACCTGTGGGTTGTCATCCGCGGAAGATGTCGAATGGCTCGATTCTCAGGACCTTGCGAATTCCTATATAACTTGAGATGCCGGCGATCAGCAGGACCATGCCGAAGGCCAGGCCCAGGTTTCCGAATGTGATCATCGCTGCATAGTTGGGCAGGCGGGAGCGGGCGATCACGATCATCAGGGTCACGAGGCCTATGCCCAAGCCATAGCCGGCCAGCGCCGTGAACGTCGCCATGAAAAGGATCATGTAGACCAGCTCGCGCCCCTTGGCGCCGATGGCCTTGAGCGCGCCGAACTTCTCGAGGTTTTCGAGGATGAAGGTGTAGAAGGTCTGGCCCGAAATCGACAGTCCAACGATGAAGCTGATGACGGTCATGAGGAGGATGTTGGTGCCGATGCCGGTCTTGTAGGTGTAGAAGTCGGTAATGCGCTTGTTGAATTCCGCCTTGGTGAAGGCCACGTAGCCCAGTTTGGCCACCTGCTGCTTGATTCCAGCCACGGCCGCGTCGTTCTTCGGCCGCACCAGGATATAGGAAATGGTGAACCGGGTCGAAGGGATGTACTCGATTGCCCGATGGTAAGTCGTGTAAAGCGTTGGGACGCCATTCAGTCCGTTCGATGCGACCCGGGCGATGCCGACAATTGTGCCGCGGTGGTCATTGAGTTCGAAGGACGTGCCAATCTTCGGATCCCCCAGCTTCGAGAACTCGGCATCGTCGACCGCGAAGAACGTGTTGTCCTCGTAGATATCCTGAATATTGCCCTGTTCGAGCGCGGGCCGGCCAAACAGACTCTCATCGTCCAGGCCGACGACGCTCACGGATTGGTAGGTGCCATCTCCGAGCCTGACCATGGCGCCGCCCATGAAAAGCGGCACGGCGTAGCTGACGCCATCCATGCTGCGCACAGCGTCCAGAAGGTAATCGGGCATCGGAATCGCGCTTGTTGCCGTATTTACCGCCGGATCCATTACCCACATCTCGGCCCCGATGTTCGTAACCGTCGAAAATGCCCGGTCCAGGATGCCTGCGAACATAGCGGTCATCTGCATCATCAGAAACACGGCGAAGGTGATCCCGATCAGCAGCGCGGAGAACTTGGCCGTATCGTTCACCAGCAGCTTGAACCCGATCCTCAGGATGCCGCGGTACTTCATTGGGCCCCGCCTTCGTCCGCCGCGCCCATCCCGTTCCACCAGCCTCCACCGAGCGCGGCAAACAGGGCGACGGTGTCCTGGTGGCGCTGCGCCACAGCCTGCAGGCGGGCGATGGTCTCGTTGTGGCATTGCACGTCGGCCACCAATACTTCCGAATAGGCGACCAGTCCCGCTTGATAATTGGCCTGCAATAGATGAAGTGTTTCGTCCGCGGCGCGCTGGGCGTCGACCTGCGCCTGGAGTGCCTCGGCGTCGTGCTCAAGCGCCTTCAATGAATCGGCGACCTGCTCGAATGCGCCCAGGACGGCCAGTCTGTATCCCCCTTGCGACTGCTGGAAGGCGTCGATCGCAGCCTTCCTCCCATACCAAAGTGCGCCGCCCTGAAACACGGGAATCGTGGCAGACGGGCCGATGCTCCAAAACCTGGCGCTGGCTGCGGGAAGGTGACCCAGATTGGGGCCGGCAGCGCCGTAGGTGCCGCTCAGGCTGAAGCTCGGGAACATCGCGGCAGTCGCAACGCCGATGCCCGCGCTGGCGGCGTGCAATTGCGCCTCGGCCGACAGGATGTCAGGGCGCTGGCGGACCAGGCTCGACGGGAGGCTTACGGGCAGGTCGACCGGCAGAAAGAGTGCGGTCAGGTCGATTTCAGGCAAATCGGCCTTGGAGGGAACTGTGCCTTCCAGGGCCGCCAAAAGGTGCTCGGACTGGCTGAGTCTCTGCCGGAGCGGCGCCAGCAGCGCCTGATCGGCGGCAATCAGGCTGCGGATGGCCAGCACGTTTGCATAGGGGGCGGCGCCGGCATGCACCTGGGCTTCGGCAAGCTGAAGCTGCTGGTTTTGCAGTTCGATCAGCTGTCCGGTTGCGCGGATCTCGGCAGCGTAGGCTGCGCGAGCGATCACGGTGTCGACGACATTGGCGGAAAGCGACAGATACGCCGCCCGGCTCACGTAACACTGGTACTCGGCCTGGGCCCGCAAGCCTTCCACCATCCGGCGCTCGCCGCCGAATACGTCGAGGGCATAGCTGACGGTGCCGCTCAGTGTCACGAGGGTGAAGATCGTTCCTGGCGTCTGCAGCCCCTGCTGCGACGGCGCTGTGCGCTGCCTGCTGGCGTCCAGGTTGGCGTCGATCCTTGGATAGAACACGCCATCCCCGGCGCGCAGGTTGTCCTGGCTCTGGCGCAGGCTGGCCTCGGCGGCCTGGAGGGTCGGATTGTTGGCCATGGCCTCCCGGACGACCGCGTCAAGCTGTGGCGACTTGAACAGACGCCACCAATCGGCCATCAGCATGGCATCGGGGGTGAATTGCTGCGCCCGGCCGTCAGCCGGGACCGTGGCCGCCGGCAACAACTCGCGCGTATAGCGGCCGGCTTCTGGCGGCGCTGGACGGACAAAATCGGGGCCCACGGCGCAGGCGCTGAGCATCACCAGTATGGCGATGAGGCCTGCGCCCCGCAGGATTGATGCTCGGAAGATGTTCATCTCATTCGCCCTGAGTGATTCGGGGTCGGCCGGGGGTGCTATTTCCGTCCGATGTAGACATCCACGAGTTGGCCCGGATAGACCGGAATGTCCTGCTTCTGAAAGCGGAAAATCACCGGCAGCACGCGCAGGTCGACCTTCTCCTGGCGCTCATTTGACAGCTCTATCTTGGGTGAAACGTAGGGCTGCACCCGGACGAACTCCAGCGGCACTTTGGTGTCGGTGCCGGTGATCGACATCTGGGCGACCATGTGCCATTTTGTCGGCAGCCGCGAGACGAGGATTTCGTCGACATAGCAGCGCACCGCCAGATAGTCCTGCGGCGGACCCATGATCACGAGTTGGTCGAATCCGCCCGTGTAGGGATCAAAGGCGCCAGCCGGCGATGCATAGCTGCCGACGGCGGCGTAGACGGACAGCACGACCCCTGCGATGGGCGCCTTGATTGAAAATTTCTGCAGCAGCGCGCCAGCCGCCAGATAGGCCTGCCGGAGCGCCTCGTACTGCTTCTGCTGGTTGGCGACATCGTAGCTCCAGGCGCCGGCCTTGGTCAGGTCATACTGCCGGCGGGCCACGTCCAGTCCGGCTTCCGCCTGCTTGAGGGCGTCTTCCGCGGTATCCAGCGCATCCTTGCTGATCGATTTCGGTTCGATGTCGTAGGAAGCGCGGTCCTTGGCATACTGGTCGCCGAACGCCTTCAGGTTGGATTCGGCTAGGCGCACCTGCGCTGCGGCGATCGCAAGGGTCTCCTCCCTTGGCTGCGCCTTGAGTTCGTTCAACAGGGCGAGGGAGGCTTCAGACTGCAATCGCAATTGCTCGGTGCTGGCCCTTTGCACCGAGTCGTCGATTGTGAGCAGCGGCGCCCCGGCCGGGACTTCCTGCCCCTCGTGCACGAACACCTGGGTGATCGGTCCGGAGACTTCGGGATAGATGTTTACGTTCGAACCGTTTGACTGGTCGCTCTCGACGATGCCGTTGGCGTAGATGGCCGATTCGTAAGGGCTGCTGACGGGCGCGAATGCGGGGGGCTGGGCCTTTCGCTCCATGCCAAAAAGGTAGGCGGCGATCAGTCCGGCCAGAATGCCAAGGATCGAAAGGCCAAAGATGACCGTGTTTCTGACCTTGCGCTCGGGCTTGGCTGCCTTGGCGTCGGGCTTGGCCTGGGCCGTGTCGGCGCCAGGCTTGGGTTCGACCGTCTTGATCTCAGGCCCGGATTCGGTCGCCTTGGGCCTGGGTTCGGCTGTCTTGACCCCGGCTTCAGGCCCGGCCTCCTTCGTGTCGGGCGTCTGGTCGACTGGCTTGGGCCCGGGTTCGGTTGCGTTCATTCGGTCCCCTTGTCCGCCGCGGAGAGATGGCCGTCCTCCATATGGAGAATCCGGTCGGCGTATTCGTTGATGCGCGCATCATGGGTGACGATCAGGATGCAGCGGCTTTTGTTGAGGATCTTCTCTTTTACGAAGGCGATTATCGATCTCCCGGTGTCCCCGTCCAGGGAAGCGGTCGGTTCGTCGAGAATCAGGATTTCCGGACTTCCGATTATCGCGCGCGCGATCGCCACGCGCTGCTGCTCGCCGCCTGAGAGTTTCACCGGCAGTATCTCGCTCCTGTTTTTCAGGCCGACGATCTCAAGGAATTCCCGCGCTTCGGTGATGGATTTGTCCCAGTCGCGATTCTTCAGGATCAGCGGTATCGCGACGTTCTCGGCCGTGGTCAGCCGCGGAAACAGATGATAATCCTGGAAGACGAAGCCGATCGTATTCAGCCGAAAATCGGCCAGCTGATCGTTGTTCAACCTCCATATGTCGCCTCCCTTGACCTTCACTGTGCCGGCGTTGGGGCGAAGGATGCCCGAGATCATGCTGAGCAGCGTGGTCTTGCCGCTTCCGGAGGGGCCGACGATGAAAAGCATCTCGCCGAAGTTGGCGGCAAGTCCGACGCGGTTCACGGCGGTGACCCGTGTTTCGCCCTCGCCAAACCATTTTGTCAGGCCTGTCGCGACGATCGCCTGGGTTGTTTCCGGCTTTGCGGCGTCCTTGGACGTTGTTGAGACTTTGGGCACGGATAGACCCCTGGCGGATCCGAAACCGGGCGTGCGGCTAATCAACTCCAACTGCCCTCATAGAACCGGTAGGCGTTGCCCTGCTGCTCCCAGCGCGGTGCCGACCATACCGAACCCGAATTGGGCGGCAGTTCCCAGTGTCCGGCCATCCACTCGTACCGCTCGTTGCGCCACGTCCAATAGCCGGCAAGCCACACATGCTGGGGCGTCGGCTGGGCGAGCACGACCTCCTGCTGGAGGGCGGGCGGGGCCTGGGTGACAATGGTGGTGGTCATGCCGGGGACCACGGCTGTCGCATAGGCCGTGTTTCCCGCGTACCCCGCGGGAGCCGCAACCGCCACAGGCATCGGGGTGGTCGTCGTCGTCGTCACCATGACCGCCCGGTTTGGCGGGGGTGGAGGCGGGGCGGATACAAGATGCGATTCCGGCTCGGTGGTGCAGCCGGCCATGAGGCCGATGGCGCCGAGGCAGGCAAGGACGGGGGAGAGATGCCATGCCGCGCGAGCGGAGGCCGAACCAGACGGGGTTGAAGGAACAATGTTTTTCATCCCCTCAGGGTACACGGACAACAGGCCCCGCGATATGGGGTATTGTTGCCATCGCCGCAATGCCGGGACATCGCGGGACTACCTGTCGGCGCCAAAAGAATTGAGGGTAAGACCCCATGGCTCCGCGCGGCTCTCCGTATCATGCTTGCCGCGTCATAACCCGAAACGATCTTGGACTACATCCTCAAGCTGAAAGCGCAGTTTCGAACGGGCCTGATGATGGTCCCGTAGAAGCTCTCCCCTCCCTCAGTGAAAGACCCCATGGCCCCGATATTCCAGTCGCTGTATTCTTGAGGCCATTGATGGTGAGACGCTTTCCATGAAAAACAGCCTTCAGCGACCGACCCCCTCAGCCGTTTGCCTGCCCAAATGCCCGACGGGCATTCACGGACTCGATGAAATCACGAACGGAGGATTGCCGCGAGGGCGACCCACGCTCG
>CAZSEH010000010.1:0-60571 GCA_964605835.1 uncultured Opitutaceae bacterium | reverse complement strand
CCGCCGCGAGCACAGCCACGTTTGGGACTCGGCGTCGTTCCGGGAAACCCTTTCCGCTGCGCTTCCCCGCGTCGGCCGCCGGGCCACGCCGGTTTACGAGTCCATGGGCGACGCCAACGGTTTCGAGTACTTTTCGGTCTGGGAAAAGTGTCCCACCGGCCAGCAGGCTTGAGCAGGCCGGGAAAGCCCCCGCCCGTCCGGCGGCGCCCGCGGCGACCATTGAAGGGGCGGATGCGATGGAACTGCGAATGGCGGGCATTTTGGATCGTACGCAACTCCTGAAAGGCTGGTTCGACCGCCACCCGGGCCAGCGAACGGGCGAATTCTCTTGTCTGACCGACGAGGACTGGATGGCAACCGGGCGCCAATTCGAAAAGCTGGAAACCGAAGAAGACTTCCGCAAGGCGGCGGCCGATCTTCGCTATAGAGCCGAATCGAACTTCATGGAGGGACCCCTTCGCCAGGCGCTCAAAGCCTATCTCAAGGCGTCGAACGAAAATCTGCCTCCGGATATCGGGCAACTCGCTGGATTCCTGGATCCTCCAGCCGATCCAAGCCTGTTGCAGCATTATGTAATGATTGCAGCTGGAGACTCAAAATCGACGGTGGGCATGCCCATCTACGCCCTCAATCCGCAAACAGCCGTCGTGGACGACGCCTACGACCGGACCATGATCGGAGTTGGTCCGGGAGGGTTCTGGAGCGAAGGCGGAAACGGCAGCGTGGCCTATCTTCTCGACGAGATGCAGGCGCGGAATGCGTATCGTCTCGCCAACTCAGGCATGCAGCCGCAGACCCAGGAACAGATTGCGCCCTACTTCCACAACCCCCAGTTTGGGGCCCAATTTCTGGCGGGGCTCAAAACGCGCAAGTGAGAAACCCGCTGGATGAATCGGACTTGCCAATGGCAAGGTTTCTTGGCGCTTGCGAATAAGACGATTTCTTGGCAAAGACCAAGTCCTTCCAACGCTGATAGGTTGCGGTGGTCTGCGACGGTAGCTCAGCCGGATAGAGCATCGGTTTTCTAATTCTATGGGGGCTTTTTATCTAGGATCTTCCGGAGTCATCCAGAGTCGTCATTAAGCGGATGCTGAGCGGGTTGTGAGGGAGTGGCGATCATCCTGAGTCATCTGGAAACGGCTCTTTTTTTTGGCCGGGTGACAACAAGGGTTACAACAATTTATCGGAATTAATCCCATTGTGTTTCCCCTTGCCTTGTGCGCCAATGGCGTACACCTTGGTTTGTGGAGTTCGTTCGCTTTCCTTCCTTTGAAAAGTCGGCCTCTCGTTTCCTGAACGAGGCTGATGTTTTCGAGCTCGAGCTGGTTCTCCTTCTCGATCCGGAGGCGGGCGACGTGATTCCAGGGACCAAGGGCTTGCGCAAGCTTCGCCGACCGGCAAGCGGCCGCGGCAAACGAGGCGGTGCGCGCATTATCTACTACTTTGTCACAGCCAAACGAAAAATTCTTCTCCTCTACGCGTATGCGAAAAATGTTCAGGGTGATTTGAGCCCAGCTCAGGCAAAACAACTCACACAACTCGTCCATCGGGAATTTCCATGAAAAAAGCCGCGTTCAATGAACTCTTGCAGGGCGTCCGCGAGGCGGGCGCTTACCTTCGAGGCACCCGCAAGGCTGCCGCTCGCATCGACCGCATCTCCCCCGATTCAATCGCAGCTGTCCGAGCCAAGCTTGGCCTCAGCCAGGCCCAGTTCGCCCGCGCCATTGGAATCAGCCTCGATACACTCCAGAACTGGGAGCAGGGCCGCCGTCACCCCACCGGGCCCGCCAAAGTGCTATTGAGGGTGGCGGCCAGGCACCCGGAGACAATTCTCGAAGCCGTGGCGTAGCCATCCTTGGAAGAGTGTTCGGGAAAGCCAGTCATAAGGGACGGTCGAAAAAAGTCCGAAGCTGATCCGAAGTCTCGTAGAGCAATTTGGCCCCAGCGCGAGTCCCCCCGCCACCAGGCCTGATACCAGAATTAATCGGCGCACTCTGGGAATCATGCCCATTGAATCCGATCTTAGGCGCCTTAAGCGCACGAAGCAAATGCGGGACACTCCGGTCGGCGGCGCCCGGTTTGCGGGCATTTCTTGGCTCTTGCGAATGCCGCGATTTCTTGCCAGAGAACGAGTTCGTCGAATGCCGCTTGCCCAGGGGTATAACGCGACGGTAGCTCAGCCGGATAGAGCATCGGTTTTCTAAACCGATGGTCGGGAGTTCGAGTCTCCCCCGTCGCGCCACCTCCGGCGAATCGGGATGATGGTCAATTGTCGACGGGCGGCGTCTGGGGCACGGACGGGACGCGCGGCTTGAACCACTTGTCCAGGATCTGGTCGATGAGCTCGACCGGGGCGTGGCCCAGAATGGACGGCCGGAACGTGCGGGCATCCGCAAGCATCCTGCCGCTGTGCGCGGTCATGACCTGCATGTCGAGTTCGATCATGTACGTCGTGAAATCCCAGCTCCACCGGTCCTGATACATCACGATCAACTCGGTGTTCTTCGGCATGAGCGTCAGCGGGCCAGCCCCGGCATCATAGCCCAGCCGGCGAAGCTCCTGCGCGATGATCCCGTCGAGCCCGCGGCCGTCGGTCAGCGAGTGCTGGACATAGACATGCTGATAGCTGCCCAGCTTGACCGTCGGCACGACGCGCGAGCTGAATTCGGCGCAACCGGCCAGCAGCGAAACGATCGCGAGCAAGGGCAGGAGTCTATTCATTCGGAAGCGGGTGACAGGGCCAAGGCTCATCCGGTTCCGCCTTCATCGCGAGGCAATTTCACCCGCCTTATTCCGTCTGAACATCTCCACCAGCTCCTCCCGGCCCTCGATCCGCAGGATCCAGAGCATCCCGGCGTAGATCCCCACCGCCAGCGGAATGAGGGTGAAGATCGCGATCAGGCCGGCGGCAAAAGGCGTGGCTGGAAGGCTCCGGATAAAGGTCCAGCCGAGCCAGACCGCGACGCCCATGACGGTTGTGCCAAGCGCGACCTTGCCGAGGCTCGGCCACAGCGGCCGGAAGCTCATGCCCGGAAGCCTGCGCGCCAGGGCAAGCTGAAGGAGAATTGTCTGCACGACGATCGCCGTCGTGCTTGCGATCACCAGCCCGTCGACTCCCAGCCAATGCATGAGGCTCAGGCTGACCATGATGTTCACGACAAAGTCGATCGCCGCTATCCTGACCGGAGTCGCCGTGTCCCTGAACGAATAGAATGCGCGGATCGTAAGGTTGACGATCGAGAAGAATGGCATGCCGATCGAAAAAAGGGCAACCATCGTGGCCAGGTCATTCGCGTTCTGTGACGTGAAAAGCCCGTGCCTGTAGATGACATTGGTGATCGGGTGGCTGAGCAGGACCAGCCCCAGGGCTGCCGGAACGTTGATGACGAGGATAAGCCGGAGGCCCTTCCTGTAATCCTCGGCCATGGACTTGAAATCGCCCACGACCGCGTGGCGGGAGAGAAGCGGATACACGACAGTCGATATGGCGATGGCGAAAACGCCGATCGGGAACTCCATCAGCCGATTGCCGTAGAAGTACAGGGTGGCGCTGGAGTCGTCCAGGGAGAAGGCGAGAAAGCGCGAGACCGAGATGTTTATCTGGTAGATGGCCGTGCCGAAGAGGCCGGGCGTCATCAGAAGGGCGATCTCCTTCACCCTCGGCGGGAGGCCGAGGTCGAAGCGCGGGCGCCAGCCCTCGGAAAAAAGGACGACCGCGGGAACGCCCATCTGAAAGAATCCGCCGATGAGGACTCCCGCGCAAAGCCAGTGGATCTCGCCCATGGGAGTGTGGGCGTAGTGGAGGCCGGCCCCGCCCAGGGTCACGATCATGGCTATGTTCAGCCAGATCGGGGACAGCGCCGGCTCGGTGAAATGCTCCATGACATTCAGGGCCGCGTTGAACGCAGCCGCCAGGGAGATCAGGGCGAGATATGGGAAAAGAAGCACGGACAGATCGGCAGCGATGTACCATTTCGCCTCGTGGCCCGCCAAAAGCCGCGAACGGCTTAGGACGACGCACGCCAGAACCGTGAGGCCTCCGGTGACGAGCAAAAGCCACGACACGACGTTTGACAGAAGCGCGAATGCGCCCGGCTTCCCCTTTTCGTGGAGCTCGCCTTGGAGAGTCGGCACGAAGGCGGCGTTCAGGGATCCCTCGGCCAGGAGGCGCCGAAAGAGGTTCGGAATTATGAACGCGGTCACAAAGGCCGAATAGAGGGCGCCGGCCCCGAAAATCGCCGCCGCCAGCTGGTCGCGAAACAGACCCAGGAAACGCGACACCACCGTCAGGAAGGAGACGATGCCTATGTTCTTGAGCCTCTTGGACACGGAAGCGGAATGGAAAGGACTTGGGCCGGCCCGGAATCAGGGCGGGCGTCAGGTCTTTGGCGGGCTTTTCTCCGCCGGTTTCGCGGCCCCTTCGGCCGGCTTTGCTCCGCCGGCCGCAGGGGCCGGCTTGGTCTCACCCGAAGCGGGTTTTGCCTCGCCCGAAGCGGGCTTGGAATCACCGCCCTCCTTCTTCGCGGGCTTATTCTTGTAGTCGGTGATGTAGAAGCCGCTGCCCTTGAAAATGAGGCCGGCGCCGCTCCCCACGAGTCGCTTGAGGCCGGACTTCCCGCACTTCGGGCATTTCCTCAGCCGCCCGTCGTTCATGGACTGAAACTTCTCGAAGTGGTGCCCGCACTTGGGACAGGCGTATTCATAGGTCGGCATGACGTTTTGAAAACGTGAAGTAGAATGGGCGATGGCACGAGGCGAAAGGACAAAACGCGCCTTGTGCCGGCAGCTCATCCTCTTGCAACGCAAGGCTCCATCCTGTGTAGTGCCCTCAGCCGATGAATATTTCCGAGGAGACAGCCCGTTACGCATCGCTCATTGATGCTGGAATCGAACGGCTCCTGCCCCCCGCGGGTGCCCGGCCCCAGCGGCTGCATGCCGCCATGCGCTACGCCGTCCAGGGAGGGGGAAAGCGCCTGCGGCCGATGCTGGTCCTCGCTGCGGCGGAACTGTTCGCCCGAAAGAAGGCGGGCGAACTCGATCCGTTGCCGGCGGCCGTCGCGATCGAGTGCGTGCACACCTACTCCCTCATTCACGACGACCTTCCCTGCATGGACAACGACGACCTGCGCCGCGGCAGGCCGACCGTGCACAAGGCCTTCGACGAGGCGACGGCCCTTCTGGCCGGTGACGCGCTTTTGACCTTCGCGTTCGAACTGGTCGCCCGCGGCTACCCTCCCGATCCCGGGCATGCCCTCGTGCTCGAATTGGCCGACGCTGCCGGAAGCCGGCGCCTGATCGGAGGGCAGGTCGAGGACCTGCTGGCGGAGAGGAAAGCCGACGCCACGGCCTCGGAGCTTTCATTCATCCACCTGAACAAGACGGCGGCCATGATCGAGGCCAGCCTGGTCATCGGCGGACTGATCGGGATCGGAACGGCCGCGGCATCCGGATCAAACGAGGAAGTCGCGATTCTTCGCCGCGCCGGCCGCCACCTCGGCCTGGCCTTCCAGATCGTCGATGACGTTCTCGATGCCACGTCGGACACGGCGACCCTGGGCAAGACCGCCGGAAAGGACGCACGGGCCGGAAAGACAACTTCTGTGAGCCTGCACGGCATAGAGGCCTCGCGAAAATCTGCGATGGACCTCTCCGGGGCGGCGGTGGCCGAGTTCAAGAAGCTGCCCGACGGCGCGCCCTTCCTCGTCGCGCTGGCGGGAACCCTGAGCCAGCGGGTCAAGTAGAGGAAACGCCGGCAGGACCGCCGGAGCGTTGCGCCTCGGTCCGCTGCGAGGAAACCTCAGACGGCGTGGGCCGCCACGAACGCCTTCACGGAAATCGGATCGGCCTTGATTCCAAATTTCACCACCCTGCGCGCCTTCAGGATTTCCAGGGCCGGGTCGGTCGGTTCGATTCCGATCGCCGCGCGGATCGTATCGGGAAACTTCGCCGGGCTCGCAGTCGCCAGGACGACGCTCGTCCTTCCGGGTCTGGGTTCCTTGAAGCCGCAGGCCGTGTGCGGATCGACGATGTAGCCGTACCGCCGGTGGACGTCGCGGATGATTCCCGGGATCTCGGAATCGGTGCATCGCGAGGCGGAAAACTCCCCCGGCTCGTTCCCATTCGGGGCGATCTCGGGAAAAACGCACAATCCCGTTGTCTTGAATTCCTGCATGGCCGCCCGCACCCGTTCCGGGTCCCCGCCCAGGCGGTAGTACAGGAAGCGCTCAAAATTCGAGGCGACCTGAATGTCCATGGAGGGGGCCAGGCTCGGCCGGACCGGACCGACGCGGTACTCGCCCGTCGTGAAGAGGCGGTAGAGGATGTCGTTCTGGTTTGTCGCCACCCTGAAGCCGCCGATCGGAACTCCCATCTTCCGCAGCATCCAGCCCGCGAGAATGTTGCCGAAATTGCCCGTCGGAACGACAAACTCGGCCTCCTCGCGCACGCCGGGAGGGAGCCTCAGCCAGGCGGAAAGGTAATAGACGCACTGGGCCAGGACGCGCGCGAGATTGATGGAATTTACGGCGGAAAGGCGGTGGCGGCTCCGGAAATCCTGGTCGCCGAAAACCTCCTTGAGCACGGCCTGCGCATCGTCGAAAGTCCCGTCCACGGCCAGGGCGAACACATTGTCCGCCCCGGTGCATGCCATCTGGCGCTCCTGCAGCGGCGAAATGCGCCCGTCGGGATAAAGGATGAAGATGGCGGTCCCGGGCCTGCCCAGCAGCCCGTGGATCGCGGCGGCGCCCGTGTCGCCGGAGGTGGCGCCCAGCGCATTGATCGACTCGCGGCGCACGAGGCACTGGTGCGCGTACAGGTTTCCCAGGAGCTGCAGCGCGAAATCCTTGAAGGCGAGCGTCGGGCCGTGGAACAGTTCCAGGACGTACAGGCGCTCGTCGAGCCTGCGCAGCGGGGCGATAGCCGGGTCGGAAAACCGCTCATAGGCCCGCATGACCAGCGGGCGGAGCGTTTCGGCGGGGATGTCCGTCGCGAAGATCCGCATGAACTCGTAGCAGAGCTCGGGATAGGCCAGCCCCGACCAGCTCTGCAATCGGCCGCCCAGATCGGGCAGTTCCTCGGGCAGGAACAGCCCTCCGTCGGGCGCGAGCCCGACCGCCACTGCGTCCGAGAACGAGTGGGGCCCGGTGCGCCCCCGGGTGGAGACGAAGCGCATCAAATCGTGTCGAGGTTGAACGCCGCGTGCGCGACGCGCGCGGCCTCGTCGGCGCGGTCGAGGGAGATCACCACCGATATCTTGATCTCCGAGGTGCTGATGAGCTCGATGTTGATGCCCGCCTCGGCGAGCGCCTGGAACAGGGTCGCCGCCACGCCGCTGTGGGTCTTCATCCCCACACCCACGACCGACAGCTTTGCGATCTGCTCGAGGACGGTCACCTCCCCTCCGCCCAGCTCCTTCAGGACGGGCTCCAGCGCCTTCACGGCCTGCCGCGTGTCCCCCTTGGGCACGGTGAACGTGAGGTTGGCAATCCCATGCCGGCCGACATTTTGGACGATCATGTCGACGATGATGTTCGCGTCCGCCAGGGACCGGAACACCTTCGCGGCAGATCCCGGCTTGTCGGTTATGTTGCTGACAACGACCTTGGCCTGGTCCTTGTCCACGGCGACGCCGCGGACAACGACTTTTTCCATATAGGCGACTTCTTCTTTCACGATGGTGCCCGGATTGTGGTTGAAGGAGGAACGGACTTCAAAAACTACGCTGTATTTCTTTGCAAACTCGACCGAGCGGGACTGCATGACCTTCGAGCCGGACGAGGCGAGCTCGAGCATCTCGTCGTAGGAGATCTCCGCCAGCTTGCGGGCTGACTTCACGACCCGGGGGTCTGCGGTGTAGACCCCGTCGACGTCCGTGTAGATTTCGCAGACGTCGGCCTTGAGGGCGGCGGCCAGAGCGATCGCCGTCAGGTCCGATCCGCCGCGGCCCAGGGTCGTCGTCTGGCCCTCGTCGTCGATCCCCTGGAACCCGGCGACGATGACGACCCGGCCCGCCTTCAGGTCCTTGTCGATCGGGCCGGCGTTGATCGTCCTTATCTTGGCCTTCGTATGCACGGCGTCCGTGAAGATTCCAGCCTGCGCTCCGGTATAGCTCACCGCATCGACTCCGATCCCGTGAAGGGCCATCGCCGTGAGGGCGATTGTCTCCTGCTCCCCTATCGAGAGCAGCTGGTCGAGCTCGCGCTCGCTCGGCTGGTCGCAGACTGCGCGGGCCCGGGCGATCAGCTCGTTGGTCACTCCGGCGCGGGCCGAAACGACGACGACCAGCTGGTTTCCCTCGTCCCGAACGGCCTTGACCCGCTCGGCGACCTTCTTGATCCGCTCGACGTCGCCCACGGAGGTGCCGCCGTATTTCTGGACGATTCTGGACATGGATGAAAAGGGTCCTATTCGGAAAAGTCGCCGATCCGCAGGAGCAGCGGCCTCTCGAGCACGCTCCCGAGGCCTCCGAGCCGCCTCAGCGCGCGCCGCATGGATCGCTCGTCGCTTTCGTGGGTCGTCAGGACCAGGGAGGCGGCCCCCGCCCTTTCGGACGGATTCTGAATGACCGTGGCGATGCTCACCCGCTCCTGCGCCATGACGGAGGCGACGCGCGCGAGGACGCCGGGCTGGTCGTTCACGGTCAGCCGCAGGTAGTACGGGCACCGGATGCGTTCCGGGGGCGCGATCCGGCACCCGTTTCCGGCGGGGAGGCCGGACTCGTTCGTCAGGTGCGCCCCCCTGCCGTGTCCGATCAGGGCGATTGCGTCGCCGATGTCGCTTATGACCGCGCTCGCCGTCGCGTCCCGCCCCGCGCCCCGTCCGATGTAAAGGGTCGTCCCTACGACGTCGCCCGTGACGGCGATCGCATTGAAAACCCCGTCGACGCTCGCCACGACGCTCCGGTGGGGGAGCAGGGTCGGGTGCACGCGCACGCAGAGCTCGTTCGCCGAAAAATCGCGGGTGATGACCGCCAGAAGCTTGATCCCATAGCCGAGGGTCGCGGCGTTCCGGAGGTCGGCCGGCGTCAGCCGGTCGATCCCCTCGACGATCATTTCCCCCGGGCGGACCCAGATCCCGTGCGCAAGCCAGGCGAGCACCGACGCCTTGTGCGCCGTGTCCCAGCCCTCGACGTCGAGCGACTCGTCGGCCTCGGCGTAGCCGAGCTTCTTCGCCTCCGCGAGCACCTGCGCGTAGGCGGCCCCGCGCGCGGCCATCTGCGTGAGGATGTAGTTGCAGGTGCCGTTCAGGATCCCGTAGATCAGCGGAAACCGGTTGGCGACGAGCCCCTCGCGAAGCGCCTTGATGATCGGGATCCCTCCGGCAACGCTCGCTTCAAAGAGGAAGTGGCCGCCGTGGGCCCGGGCCGCCGCGAATATCTCCGCCCCGTGCTCGCAGATGAGCGCCTTGTTGGCCGAGATTACGATCTTTCCGCGGGCGAGCGCCGCCAGGGTGATCCTGCGCGCCAAGTCCGTCCCGCCGATCAATTCGCAGACGATTTGAATGTCCGGATCGGCGGCTATCGACAGGGCATCGGTCGTGAGCCTGCCAGCGGGGATCCGCACGGAGCGGATCTTCCTCGGGTTTCGCACGGCCACGCGGCTCACCTCGATGCGGATGCCCAGGCGCGCGGCCAGCTCGCTCCGCCCCCTTTGGAGGTGCTTCCACACGCCCTGCCCCACCGTGCCGAGCCCGCAGAGGCCGATCTTGACGCTGGCGGGCCTGCTCACGGATCCTCCTCGGCCGCAGGGCGCGCTCGGTGCTCGGTGCCGTTGATCAGGCGGCCGATGTTCGTTCGGTGACGGACTATGACGAAAACGGCGACCGCCGCGGCGGCGATGGTCAGGATGGCCGGCTCCCTGGAGAAATGCGCGGCGACCGGAATCGTCACCGCCGCCGCGATCGAGGCAAGGGAAACGTACCGGGTGGAGAAGAAGAGCAGGGCCCAGACGACCGCGGCGACCAGGGTCACCTGCGGCATGAGGACAAGGAATCCTCCGGCGCCGGTCGCGACGCTTTTCCCGCCCCTGAAATGGGTGAAGCATGAAAAGCTGTGCCCGAGCATCGCCGCGAGAAGGCCGGTGACGCAATAGGCGGCCCTGTGCTCGGGGTTCAGAACCAGAAGCGGCCAGCCCGAAGCGGCGGCGCCCTTGAGCGCGTCCAGGACGAAGACCAGGTTGCCCGCCCGCGCGCCCAGATTGCGGCGCACATTCGTCGCCCCCGGGCTCCGGCTTCCGACCTCGAAGATGTCGACGCCGCGCGTCCGGGCAACGATCCACCCGAAGGGAAGCGAACCCAGCAGATAGCCGATCAGAACGACTATGGCGATGGTAACTGGCACGTTGCGGGACTCAGGATTTCACAGCTGCACAAACTTCGCCAGCTTGATCGCCGGGTGGCCCTTTATCTCGGCCCGCGCCTTCTCGCTCGGTTCCGTGTCCACACGGACGACCATGTAGGCCGTTCCGCCGGGCGTCAGCCGGCTGAGGGACATGTCGGCGATGTTGACCCCGTCCTTGCCGAGCAGCGTCCCGACGGTGCCCACCATTCCGGGCTGATCGACGTTTTCCAGGACGAGGAGCTTCCCGTCGGCGGCCACCTCCACCTCGCGCCCGTTGATCTTTACGATGCGCGGCTGGTTGTTCTTTCCCACCAGGGTCCCCGCGGCGGAGAAAAGCGCCCCATCCGGCGTTGCGGCCTCCACCTGGATCAGTTCCGTGTACTCGCTGTCGGCCGTGGACTTCACGATTTCAGCCTGGACGCCGAGGCGCTGGAGGAAGACCGGGGCATTGACGAAATTGACCTCTTCGCCGCTGATCCGCCGGAGAAACCCGCGCTGGATCGAGCGTGTGACCGAGTTCACATCCAGGTCGACGATCCTTCCCCAATACGTGATCCGCAGGGATGCGACCTGGCTCGGGGCGATCTGCTGGACCAGGGTTCCCAGCTTTGCGCCGAGATCGAGGTACGGCGCGAGCGACTTCAGGGCGGCCGCGTCGATCGAGGGCATGTTGACGGCGTTCCGGATCACCCCGCCGTTCAGCACGTCGGCGATCTGCTCGGCGATTTCGACCCCGACGGCATCCTGGGCCTCCGCGGTGGATGCGCCCAAGTGAGGGGTCAGGACGACGTTGGCCAGCTTGCGAAGCTCGCTGTCGGCGGCGAGCGGCTCGTCCTCAAAAACGTCCAGGCCGGCCGCGCCCACATGGCCGGACTTGAGCGCCGCGACGAGCGCGCTCTCCCGGATGATGCCGCCCCGGGCGCAATTGAACAGGCGCACCCCCTTCTTCATCTTCGCCAGGGCCGCCTCGTCGATCAGGTAATGCGTGTCGTCGGTGAGCGGCATGTGGACCGTGATGAAATCCGACTGGGCGAGCAGTTCGTCCAGGGTCGAGGCCTCCACCTGCATCGCCTTCGCCCGGCTCGGCGCGAGATAGGGGTCATAGGCCAGGACCCGCATGCCGAAAGCCTGGGCGCGCTTGGCCACCTCGCCGCCGATCCGGCCGAGCCCGACAATGCCCAGGGTCTTGCGGAACAGCTCCATGCCGGAAAAGCTCTTCCGGTCCCACTTTCCCTCCCGCATGGATCCGGCCGCCTGGGGAACCGGCCGGGCGCCGCAAAGCAGATGGGTGAACGTGAGTTCCGCCGTCGCAACCGTGTTGCCCGACGGGGTGTTCATGACGATGACGCCGCGTTCCGTCGCGGCCTCGACGTCGACATTGTCGACCCCCACCCCGGCCCGGCCGACGACCTTGAGCAGGGGAGCGGCGGCGATCACTTCGGCGGTCACCTTCGTCTCCGAACGCACGGCGATTGCATGCACGTCGCGCACAAGCTCGAGAAGCTTCGCCGGCGAAGAGCCGTAGGCCTCGACAATGTCAAGGCCCGGCTGTTTCCGCAGCCAGGCAACCCCTTTTGGTGAAATCTTATCTGCGACGAGAACTTTCATGAGGGCGAAGCCCCTTAGGAAGAAGTCGGGGGGGCCGCCAAGCAAGGAAACAATGTGTCAGCAGGGGTTCGGCGCAGGGCCACTGTTACGCCGGCGGCATCATTGGCCTCCAAAGAGATATTGGAACTTTGGTCCGGTTCCGCCCATACTTCCCCCACTCGCGCCCATGTGGATCGTCCGCCTGGCCCTTCGCAGGCCCTATACCTTCACGGTGATGGCTGTCGCAATCATCATTCTGGGCGTGCTTTCCGCCCTGAGAATGGCGAAGGACATCTTCCCTTCGATCGACATCCCGGTCGTAAGCGTCGTCTGGCAGTACGCGGGGCTGACCCCAGAGGAGATGGAGAAGCGCATCGTCACCCTGAGCGAGCGGTCGATGACGACGACCGTCAACGACATCGAGCACATGGAGTCGTCGTCGCTGCTCGGCATCGGCGTCATCAAGATCTTCTTCCAACCCGGAACGAGCATCGATGCCGCCGTCGCCCAGGTGACCGCGATCAGCCAATCCGTGGTCAAGTCGATGCCGCCCGGCACCCTGCCGCCGCTCATAATACGCTACAGCGCAAGCAATGTGCCGATTCTCCAGCTGGGCGTTTCCAGCCGGACGATCTCCGAGCAGTCGCTGTATGACTATGCGCTGAACTCCGTCCGGCTGAGACTGGCCACCGTCCAGGGCGCCTCCATGCCGCTGCCCAGCGGCGGCAAGGTCCGCCAAATCGAGATCGATCTCGATCCGCGGGCCCTGGAGGCAAACGGGCTCACCCCGGCGCAGGTGAGCGCCGCCGTGAGCGCCCAGAACCTCACGCTGCCCTCGGGGACCGTCAAGGTGGGCGACCGGGAGTACGGCGTCCTGATAAACAACAGCCCGAGCCTCGTCGGGGACCTGGGCAACCTGCCGATCGCAGTCGCAAGGGGGGCTACAATCTATGTCCGGGATGTCGCGCAGGTGCGGGACGGTTTCGCGCCGCAGACAAACATCGTCCGCCAGAACGGGCGGCGGGGCGTCCTGGTCACGATCATGAAGAGCGGCGAGGCCTCGACCCTCGACATAATACGGCGGATCCGCGAGGCCCTGCCCCGGGTCGAATCGACATTGCCGCCCGACCTGGATCTCGTGCCGCAGTTCGACCAGTCCATCTTCGTTCGCGCGGCCCTGAACGGCGTGATCCGCGAGGCCGTTCTCGCCGCCCTCCTGACCGCCGCCATGATCCTCCTTTTTCTCGGCACCTGGCGGAACACGCTGGTCGTCGCCCTTTCGATCCCCCTTTCCATCCTCTGCTCGATCACATGCCTGGCGGCTCTCGGGCAGACCATAAATGCGATGACGCTCGGCGGCCTGGCCCTGGCGGTCGGCATCCTGGTCGACGACGCCACGGTCACGATCGAGAACATCGAGCGCAACCTGGCCATGCGAAAGACGCTCATCGTGGCGATCCTCGACGGCGCCGAGCAAATCGCCGTCCCGGCGTTCGTCTCGACCCTGTGCATCTGCATCGTGTTCGTCCCGATCTTCTTCCTGACGGGGGTCGCCAAGTACCTTTTCACGCCACTGGCGCTCGCCGTCATCTTTGCGATGCTCGCCTCGTATCTCCTGTCGAGGACTGTCGTGCCGACCTTCGTCCATTACCTGCTCGGCGGGCATGCGGCCTCGCAATCGCGGATTGCGGAGAACGGCGGCGCCAAGGGCGGATTCTTCTGGCGAATCCACAGGCGTTTCACACGGGGCTACGAGCGGTTCCGGGACCGATACATGCGCGCCCTGGAATGGTGCCTGGATCACCGGTGGATCGTGGGCGCCGGGATGCTGGGCGTCGCCGCCGCCACGGGCGCGGCCGCGCCGTTTCTCGGGCAGGACTTCTTCCCTCTCGTCGATGCTGGATCCTTCCGTCTGCACGTTCGCGCGCCGCCGGGCATGCGAATCGAGGAGACCGAGCGGGTCTTCAGCCGCGTCGACGACGTCATCCGGGCGTGCATCCCGCCGGACGAACTCACGAACATTGTCGACAATATCGGCCTGCCCAACAGCGGATTGAACCTGGCGAACAGCGACCTTGCGACCGTTGGCACATCGGACGGGGATATCCTCGTCTCCCTGAACCACGAAAAGCACGGCTCGACCTGGGGCTATGTCCGCCTGATTCGCAGCCGGCTCGCCCGCGACTTTCCCGACTGCCAGTTCTTCACCCAGTCGTCCGACATTGTCGGGCAGATTCTCAATTTCGGGCTGCCCGCACCGATCGACGTCGAGATCGCCGGCTCCGACCGGGTGCGCAATTACGCCCTCGCTCGCGAGCTTTCGCGCAGGATTGCCGCGATCCCCGGCGCCGTCGACGTGCACGTGCACCAGGTCGTCAATGCGCCGTCGTTTCAGGTGACGGTCGACCGCACCCGGGCCGGGGAACTAGGTCTCAGCCAGGCCAACGTCGCGAACAACCTCCTCATCTCCCTTTCGGGCTCGGGCCAGTCCGCCCCGAATTTCTGGCTCAGCCCCGACAACGCCGTCCAGTACCTCGTCTCGACGCAGACGCCGCAATACCGGATCAACTCCCTTTCCGCCCTGCTCGACACGCCGATCGGCTCCATCGCCGGAACCGGGACCTCTCCGCTGATCCTCGGCAACGTGGCCACGGTTGACCGGACGACCAGCCCCTCGATCGTCAGCCACTACAACGTGCAACCGGTCTTCGATGTCTATGCAAACGTCGACGGAACGAGCCTGGGCTCGGTCGCGGACGGGGTTCGGAAGCTCCTGCCGGAGTTTCAGCAGAGGCTGCCGCGCGGCAGCTTCATCTCCATGCGCGGACAGGTCGAAAGCATGGACTCCGCGTTCACAAGCCTCGGGATCGGGGTCATTTTTGCCGTCGTGCTCGTCTACCTGCTCATGGTCGTGAATTTCCAGTCCTGGGTCGATCCGCTCATCATCATAACGGCCCTTCCGGGCGCCTTGAGCGGCATCGTCTGGATGCTCTTCCTCACCCGGACGACGCTCAACGTGCCCTCGCTCATGGGCGCCATCATGAGCGTGGGCGTGGCGACCGCGAATTCGATCCTGATCGTCACCTTCGCCAACGATCAGCGCCGGGAGGGCATGGATGCCCGGGCGGCGGCCATCGCCGCCGGCTACACCCGTCTCAGGCCCGTCCTCATGACCGCGCTGGCGATGATCATCGGCATGCTTCCCATGTCCCTCGGCATGGGTGAAGGCGGCGAGCAGAACGCGCCGCTGGGACGCGCCGTCATCGGCGGCCTCCTTGTCGCAACCGCCGCCTCGCTCCTCGTCGTTCCCGTGGTCTACGCGACGCTCCGCAGGAGGGCGGGCCGCCGGCCCGAGGACGCCCTGGCGGAGGAACTCGGCTCCTCGGCGCCCGCCGCCTCGCCCGCGGAATAGGAAAACATTCCCACCTGACATGAAACTCCGGTCCCTTGCCATCGTGCTGACGGCCGCCGCCGCGGCCGCCGCCTATTTTCTGGGAGTCCGACCGCGAATCACGGCCGGGCAGGACCTGGCCGCGCACGCCGCGGCGCGGACGCCCGTCAGCGTGGCGATCGCGCGCAGCGCCTCCGCCACCCGCGAGTTTGTCCTTCCGGGAACGCTTCAGGCGTTCATCGACACGGCGATCCATGCACGGACGAGCGGGTATCTGGGAAAATGGTTCGTCGACATCGGCGATCGGGTGAAGGAGGGCCAGGCCCTTGCGACGATCGAGTCTCCCGAGGTCGACCAGGAGCTCAACCAGGCCCGGGCAAACCTGCTGCAGGCGCGCGCAAACCTGGCGCTGGCGCAGGTGAGCGCAGCCCGCTGGAAGGCGCTCGGCGAGCAGAACGCCGTTTCACAGCAGGACGTCGATCAAAGGGCCGGCGATTTTGAGGCGCGAAAGGCGGACGTCGCCGCCGCCGAGGCCAATGTGCAGCGCCTCGGGCAGCTCCAGCACTTTGAAACGGTGGTCGCCCCCTTCGACGGAGTGATCTCGGCCCGGCATGTCGACATCGGCAACCTCATCGGCGCGGGCTCCGGCCCCGAGCTGTTCCACCTCGAGCAAAGCGGAATCCTCAGGGCGTACGTGAACGTGCCCCAAAGCTACGTCCCGGATGTGCGGCTGGGCGCCCCGGTCGATGTTCTCGTCGCGGAATTTCCAAAGAAGGCATTCCAGGGCAGCGTCGTGCGGTTTTCGGGGGCCCTGGATCCGGCATCGCGGACCCTGCTCGTCGAAGTCCAGATCCCCAACCCGGACGGTGAACTCCTCGCGGGAATGTTCTGCCAGTTGCGCTTCCGGCTGCCCACGGCGGCACCCGCCATCCTCATCCCGTCCAACGACGCGATCATACGGGCCGACGGGACGCTTGTGGACACGATCACCGACGGCGGCGCAATCCACGTTCAGAAGGTCACGCTTGGAAGGGATTTCGGCACGCGGATGGAGGTTCTCGACGGCCTCGAGGATGGGCAGCGGATCGTCGACAATCCGAGCGACGCATTGACCGAAGGGCAGCCGGTCGAGGCGGCGCAACCCAGGGACAGCGGCGCGACTGCGCGCTAGGCCATGCGAATCACTCCGGTTCTTCTCGCCCTGGTGCTCGCCGGCTGCACGGTCGGTCCCGACTACAGGCGGCCGGCTGTCGACGCCCCGGCCACATTCGGTGAAAGAGGCCCGTGGAAGATCGCCGCGCCGAAGGACGCCCTCCCCAGGACGGGTTGGTGGAGGATATTCAACGATCCGGCCCTCGACGGGCTCGAAACGCGCGCGGAGAAGGCGAACTTCAGCCTGAGCGCCGCCCTGGCGCGGGTCGACGAGGCGCGCGCCGTCGCCCGGATGAGCCGCGCGGACCTGTTCCCCGCAGTCGCTCTGGGACCCTCCGTGGCCCGCAACCGGTATTCAGGCAGCCGGCCGGTCCAGCCAGGGGCCTCGAATCCCGCGTACACGGCCAATTCGATCACGCTCCCCGTGGATCTTTCCTACGAGGTCGACCTGTTCGGCGGCGCGAGGCGGGCGCTCGAAAGCGCCCGAGCCCTCGCCGAGGCCGGGGCCGCCGCCTACCAGGGAGTGCTCCTGAGCCTCCAGGCCGAGGTCGCGCAGGATTACTTCACAATGCGCGCGCTGGCGGCCGAGCGCGCGTTCCTTGCGAGCACGATAGACGGCCGACGCCAGGAACTCGCACTCGCGCGAATGCGGCGGGCCGGCGGCGCCAGCGGCGACCTCGATGTCTATCGCGCGGAAACGGAGCTTGCGAGCGCGGAGAGCTCAATCCTGGCCGTCGACCAGCGCAGCGCCGAATTGCGCCATGCGCTCGCCGTCCTGATCGGGACCGCGCCCGAGGGTTTCTCATGCGATGCGGCTCCCCTCGATTCCGATCCGCCCGCAGTTCCAGCAGGCCTCCCGAGCGAACTCCTGGAGCGCCGGCCCGATGTCTCCCAGGCCGAGCGCACGCTTGCGGCAGCCAACGCCCAGGTCGGCTTCGCCAAGGCGGCCTTCTTTCCCTCGATAGGGCTCACGGCGGCGGCCGGTTACAACAGCTCCGCCCTCGACACGCTACTTCGCTGGAACAGCCGGGAGGCCTCGCTTGTCCCTTTCGCAACTCTGCCGCTCTTCAAGGGCGGCGGCAATCTAGCCAGCTATGAGCGCTCAAAAGCCGCCTATGAGGAGGCCCGGGCTCTTTATCGCCAGCAAGTACTTGCCGCCCTTAGAGATGTCGAAGATGGTCTCTCCGACCTGCGCTACCTTTCAGACCAGGCTGCGGTCGTCGGCGAGGGTGTCGTCGCTTCCCGCAAGGCTGCCGAGCTTTCCCGGGTCCGCTATCGACAGGGTGCCGCAGATTATTTTGAAGTAATTGATGCCGAACGAACTACATTGGAATACGAGATTCAGGCGACCCAGCTCAGGGGCGGGCGCTATACGGCCAGCATTCTCCTTGTCAAAGCCCTCGGCGGCGGTTGGTAGGCCATAGTTTTTTTATGAAACCTTTTCAAATACTTTGCCGTCAATGCTTACAATACGCACGCCTTGGGCTAAGCTAGGCACTCAAGCTGCTACATTATGGGCCACGGGATGCAGAACAACAAACGAGATTTGCGCTTCGATTCGCTGCGCGGGCTGATGCTCGTCTGCATGACCGTCAATCACCTGCCGAGCGGCCTGCGGGTGCTCACGGACGAGTCGGCCGGGCTGTTCTCGGCTGCTGAGGGCTTCGTATTCCTTTCCGGGCTGCTCGCGGGCTGGGTCTACGCGCAGAAGCTCAGGCGCGAGGGACCCGACGCCCTGATGGCCACGTGCCGGCGCCGGGCCACGATGATCTACCGCTGGCACGTGGGGGCCTTTCTCGCGTGCTTCGCCATCGTCAGGCTGACCTGCATCCTGTTCGGCTTCTGCTCCCAGAATGCGCCGCAGCTTTTCTACCAGAATCCGGTCCTGGCGATGCTGCTCGGTGTGACCATGCTCCACCAGCCGGGCCTGCTGGACATCCTTCCGATGTACTGCGCGCTGGTCCTCGCGCTGCCGTATGCGTTGAGGGCCCTCGACGCCGGCCGCCATTGGCTGGTGCTCGGCATCAGCTTCGCCCTCTGGTTTGCGGTCCAGTGGGCGCCGCCGATGGACACGATTTCGCTGTATCCCCTCAACCTCGGTTCCTTCAACCTCTTCGCCTGGCAGTTTCTTTTCTTCCTCGGGGTAATCGCGGGCCACTCGCGTCTGAACGCCACAGCACCCGTCATACGGCCGCGCCCCCTGATCATCGCCGGCGCGGTCGGAATCGCAGTCTACTGCTTCTGCGTCCAGCACCTGGGCTGGAGGCCGCCGTGGGCCGACCATTATTTCGGCGTGTCGATCAACAAGCCCGCGCTGGGGGGCCTCCGGCTGGCGAGTTTCGCCGTTGTGGCCTATCTTGTGGCCCTGGTCGGAATGCGTTTCCCGAAGCTCCTGAGCTGGCCCGCGCTGGCCTATCTCGGCCGCCACTCCCTCGCCGTCGTTGCGGCGCAAAGTGTCGCCGCCATGTTCCTGCTCCAGTTCCCCGGGCTCTTTGCCACACCCACATCGAATGCCATCGCGACCGCCGCGGCGATCGGCTCCCTTTTCATTCCTGCCGCCCTCCATGAGGCATGGCAGCAGCGCGGGGCCCGCCTCGCTGCCGGCGCTCGCACTCGGCGCTCGCCAAGCTCTGCGCCGAGCCTTAAGCCCGCTGCATGACCCCGGGACGGCTTGAAAAGCAGGTACAATTCATACTCGAAGTCGACAAGCTGAAGGAGATCTTCCGCCAGACTGTCTGCACGCAGAGCCGCCGCGCGGAAAACGACGCCGAACACTCCTGGCACCTGTGCCTCGCGGTGATCGTCCTTTCCGAGCATGCGAACATCGCCGGGCTCGATGTCCTGCGAGTTCTCCGGATGCTGATCATTCATGACCTTGTCGAGATCGACGCGGGAGACACCTTTGCGTACGACACGGAGCGCATGGCCGACCAGCACGCCCGGGAAGCCCGGGCGGCTGACCGGATCTTCGGCCTCCTGCCGGAGGACCAGGCCGGGGATTTCCGCGCGCTCTGGGACGAGTTCGAGGAAAAGCGCACGGACGAATCCCGCTTCGCCACCGCAATCGACCGGTTCCAGCCCATGCTCTTGAACTGCCGGACGGAAGGCGCCGCCTGGCGCCGGCACGGCGTCACGGAGGACCGGGTCCTCGCCCGAAACGCCGCGGTCGCGGAGGGTTCCATCGCCATTTGGGACTATGCCCGCCGCATGGTCCGGGCCGCCGTCGAGGAAGGGCACCTGGATCCCGCGCCGGGAAACGCGTTGTAGGACATTTGGCTACGAGAGGTCGCGAAACGAACCAAACTCCGGATCGAACAGCCGCCTGTACGTGCGCACGATCATCCCGTCGGTGAGGCCCGCCAGCCAATCGCAGATGCGGCGCGCCTTCCCTGCCTCGCATTCCGCCGTGTCGATCAGCCGCCCGACGCGCGGCGGCAGAATGCGGATCACGCGGGCCTGCCGCGTGACGTAGTTTCGCCAGCAGGAGTCCCAGAGTTCGAACAGCACCCGGCGGGCCTTGTGCTCCATCTGCTGCAGCTGCGGGCTTTCGAAGATGATGTCGTTGGCCATCTTCTTGAAGAAAAGGGCCTCCCGCCCGGCCGCGGGCGCCACGACGAGCTCGAATCGATAGCGGTTGGTCAAACCCTCCATGAAGTTCTTCCGCTCCTTCAGCCGGCAGGCCTTGATGAAGCCGCCTATCTTCTGCGAGAACACGTTTTCAAGGCGGTCGTCGTGCATCGCCCCGAGGAGTTCCTCAAGCAGGCGCTGCCGTTCGGAGTCCAGCGACTCTCCGTCGGCCCATGCCTGGATCCGCTCGGCCGTCAGGAAGCCCGCCTTCACCCCGTCGACAATGTCGTTGAGCGAATAGGCGGCGTCGTCCGCCCAGTCCATGATCTGGCACTCGACGCTCTTGAAGGAATTGAGCCGCTCCTCCGCGTGCAGCGCGGCTGGAATCGGGGAACCTCCGAGGACGAACTCCCGAACGGGCTCCTGCGTATCGTACAGGAAGTGGTTGGTCGGCGTCGCGGAAAACTCGCTGAAGAGCTTCTTGTACTTGAGCACCCCGTCGAGAAGGGCACGGGTCGGCAACATCCCGCGGACGCCTTTCTCGTTCTGGTACATGGTCTCCGTCAGAAGGTGCAGGGTCTGCGCATTGCCCTCGAAGCCGCCCCAGGGCCGCATGAGCTCCTGAAGCGTGCGCTCGCCCGAGTGCCCGAACGGCGGATGCCCCAGGTCGTGGGCCAGGCAGACCGCCTCCACCAGGTCGCTGTCGATGTGAAAATCGTCCGCCAGCACCCGGCCCCGGGTGCGCAGGTAATGGCAGATCGACCGTCCGATCTGCGCCACCTCCATCGAGTGTGTCAGCCGCGTCCGGTAGAAATCGTATTCCCCGGACAGGAACACCTGGGTCTTTGACTGGAGCTTTCGGAAGGCGTGAGCGTGAATGATCCGGTCGCGGTCGATCTCAAAGGCGTTCCGGTAGTCGGTCTTGCGGGGGCCGCCGTAGGTCTCCCGGTCGAAATCGTTGTAGAAAGTGTTGGTCATCGAAGCCGGCTGTGTGCTCATGGTCTCGACGCCTGAAGCTTCGTCAAGATCTGCCGGGCGGCCTCATTGTCGGGCCGAAGCCGCAGAAAAGCCTCGAGGTGCGCCCGGGCCTCGGCAACGCCGCCCCCCGCGCCGAGCAGCGCGGCCGCCAGATTGTAGTGCGCCTCGGCATAGTCCGGCCTCAGGCGCAGCGCCTCCCGATACTCGGCGACCGCGTCATTTAGTCGTCCCGGCGCCACATACCAGGCATTTCCGAGGTGATAGTGCGCCTCGGCATAGTCCGGCCTCTGGCGCAGCGCCTCCCTGTACTGGGCGATCGCGTCATTCAGGCGCCCCGGCGTGGCCGCCAGGACGTTGCCCAGATTGCAGTGAGCCTCGGGAAAATCCGGCTCAAGCCGGAGCGCCTCACGGTAGGAATCGGCCGCCTCCGTCCGCCGGCCGAGCTGCCCAAGCACGTTGCCAAGGGAATACCGGATCTTCGCGGAATCCGGATGCTCGCGCGCCGCGGTTTCGTACTGGGCGGCGGCCTCCCCGACCCTCCCCAGCCTTGCGAGGCAGTTCGCGAGGTTCTCCTGGGCGGTCAGGTAGTCGGGTTGGATTTTGACCACGATTTGATATTGCCTGACGGCCTCCTCAAAGCGTCCGGCGAGCTGCAGGGAGTACGCGAGGCTGATGACCGCGCGCATGTTGCCTGGCCGGCTTTGCGCCGTGACAGTCCAAAGGGCGACGTCGCTCGAATAATCCCGGTTCCGTTCCACAGTGGCGATTCCAAGAACGCAGCCCGCGGCGGACGCGACCGCCAGCAGGGCGAAGGCGGCCCTCCTGCCGCCCGCGAGCACGGCCTGCAAACCGCGATACAGGGCAACGACGCTCAGCACGACGACGGGGGCGAGGGGAAGGTACATCCGGTGTTCCGCCATCGTCTCGGTGGCAATGGGAACGACGCTTGAACTCGGCGCCAGGATCGCAAAGAACGCCGCCCCGAGAAAACCCAGGGCGGGCCGCCGTGCGAGAGCGACCGCCACACCGGCCAGCAGGGCCGCCACGGCCATGACGCCGGGCACAACGAGCCCCGGCTGCAGGGCCAGGCTGCTTCCATAGTCGATGACCAGCGGGTGCGGCCAGAAACAGAGCCGCAGATAGTGCAGGATAGCCGGAAACTGCACCAAGGCGTAGCGCCACCAGACCGCGTTTGCGCCGTATCCGGCGGTGCCGCCGCGATTGCCGGCCAGGACCACCGCGCACGCCAGCGGCACCCAGGTCGCCGCCAGACCCGCAAAAATCCCCCGATGCCGGCGCCAGGCCTCGCGAAAGGAACCGCTCACAAACGTGCGGTCGTAAAGGACGACCAGAAGCGGGGCGGAGACCATGACCTCCTTGCTCAGCATGCCGAAAAGGCACGCCAGGCACGAAAGCCCGAACCAAAACCAACGCCGGCGCCTGGCGGCCTTTTCGCCGGCCGGAAGGGGGCTTCGACGGCCAGGCTCCGCGGCTGGGAACGAACAATCCCCTGTCACGCCCCGGATGAAGCAGTAGAGCGTCAGAAGGTAGAACAGCCCCATCATCGACTCCACCCGCTGCCCGATATAGGTGACCGACTCGGTCTGCAGCGGATGGACGGTCCACAGCAGCGCGGAGGCGAAGGCGATGGCGACCGGGGGGAGCTCTGCGTATCTTGTTTTAGGATACTTGTTCCGGCCGGCGCCCGGGTCTCCGGCAAGCGTGCGTCGCACGACGCCGAACAGGGCGAGGCCCGCAAGCAGGTGGATTGCGACGTTGAAAACGTGATAGCTCCAGACGCCGGTCCCGCTGATTGCGTAATTGAGCGCCAGGGAAAAGGCGCCGAGCGGCCGGCCGTTTGTCGTAAGGCCCAGTCCGGCGGGCTGGTGCCAGGCCGTCGCAAAGCTGCGGATGGCGGGGTTGAACCGGATCGTGGACAGGTCGTCGAACACGAACGTCCCGGCAAAACTGCCGGCATAGACCGCAAGCCCCGCCGCAACAACCAGGCCGGCCGCCCAGGCCGCATTTCCGTCTGTTCGTTCTTGGGTTTGAACCGCGGTCATTCTTCGGCGGGCCGGGCCGCCTGGTCAAGCAAATGGGCTTTGGGCCCGTCGATTGCAAGCGGCGGGAGCGCGACCACACCGGGTGCGCTTGGGCATTGAAACTTCCGGGGGGAGCGGCTTGGATGCACCGGTCAGCCGATGAAACCTCCCGCGTTGAGCACAACGGTCCGCCGCAGCCTCGAGAAGGCCGCCCGCAAGGCAGCGGGAGCCGCCTACGCACCCTATTCCCGGTTCCGGGTCGGCGCCTCCGTCCTGACGATGTCGGGACGGATTTTCAGCGGCTGCAATGTTGAGAACGCCTCATACGGACTTTGCACGTGCGCCGAGCGGGCGGCCGTTTTCGCCGCAGTTTCGGCCGGCGAGCGGGCGCTGCGGGCGGTCGTCGTCTACACGCCGACCCCCCTTCCCAAGAGCCCCTGCGGGGCGTGCCGCCAGGTCATCAACGAGTTCGGCCCGGACGCCCTTGTCATCAGCGTGTGCGACTCGAAAAAGCGCCTTGAGGCGCCGCTTCCGCAGCTGCTGCCCGCCAGCTTCGGCCCGAAGGACCTTTCCCGGCGCCGGCGGCCGGCTGTCAGGTCCCGTGGCTGAAGAAATCGCGCACGGCGCCCGCCAAATCCGCAACCGGCACGTCGCGTTCGCTTCGTTCGGTCAGGTCGCGAAATTTCACGACTCCCCGGGCGACCTCATCGCTGCCATAGATCAGCGCAAGGCGCGCGCCCGATTCGGACGCAGCCTTGAATTGCTTTCCGAAGGCGATGTCCCTGAGCGGATACTCCACGCGGAATCCGGACGCGCGCAGCGCATGGATGTCCCTGAACGCGGCCCGGCGCTCCGACGCTCCGCCTATGACGGCAAAGATGTCGGGCGCCTGCACGGTCCGGGGCGCCAGGCCGCGCTGTTCGAGCAGGAGGGCGAAGGTCATGTCGCCTATCGCAAATCCGACGGCGGGAAGATCGGGGCCGCCCAGCTTGGCGACCAGGTGATCGTAGCGCCCGCCGCCCGCCAGCGCACGCAGTTCCCCTTTTATGTCAAAGGCCTCGAACACAAAGCCCGTATAGTAGGCAAGGCCGCGAACGACGCCCAGATCGACTTGGACGAATCCGGCAAGGCCCATTGCATCCAGGCCCGAGAGCAGATTCCTCCAGTCGCACAGGCGCCCGGCGAGCCTGCGCGCGCTGTCGGACCCGCCCTGGGGGGTTCCCGCCGCGCCGGCAGCAGGTTCGGATCCAGATGCCGCTTCCGCACCGATCGTTTTCTCAAGCGCCTCAAGTGACTTTATCTCGAGGAACGAGAGCACCTTCCGCCGCAAATCCGGATCGATCGGCCCGAATGCCTCGATGTACGGCTTGAACGCCTCGTCTCCAAGCTTCCCATACTTGTCGATTGCGCTGAGCATCGCGGGGATGCGCGCCTCGTCGAGTCCGAGCGAGCCCAGATACCAGAACCACAGGTTTCGATCGCTCAGCCGCACGCGAAAATCGGCTTCTGTGAGTCCGAATGCCCGAAGGCACTGGACCAGCAACGCGATAAGCTCGATCTCCGCCTCGATTCCCGCTTCGCCAAAAATATCCGCGTTGAGCTGGAAGAAGCAGCGGCCGCGGCCTTTCTGCATCCGTTCGTATCGGTAGAATTCCGCGATGCTGAACCATTTGATGGGCCGCTTGAGCGATCCAGCCTTCGCCCCGACAAGACGGCAGACTGTCGGCGTCATCTCCGGCCGGAGCGCCACCTCGCGCTTTCCCTTGTCCGTGAAGCTGAACAACTGCGCCTCAATCTCGTCGCCGGACTTGGCCCTGTACAGGTCGAGCGGCTCGAGGACCGGAGCGTCGTATTCAGCAAAGCCAAAGGCATTTGCCGTCTGGCGCCAAACGCGAAACATGTGGTTTCGGCGCGCCAATTCTTCGGGATAAAATTCGCGGAAGCCGGGAAGAGTCTGGAATTCGCGCATTGAAAGCCACAACGTTGCCACCCCCCTCCCCAAGTGCGAACCAATTTCGGGGCTTCACGCTTTCGCCACGCAGGCGATCTACCGGGACCGCACGCCGTCCCGAGTCTGCGCACAACCTCTTCGCCGCCGCCATTCCGGGTCCACGGCCAGCGACGAAATCAGGACAAGCCGCGCACCCTCTATATCTCCTGCAACTTGGCCAGATCCAGCTTCTTCAGCTGCTGCTTCAAAATCTTTCCCGACTTGAATTTAACAACCGCACGCTGCGGTATGATCACTTCTGCCTCGGGCTTGTTCGGGTTGCGGCCGATGCGCTGCTTGCGCACTTGAACCTCCAACACGCCGAAGTTCCTCAATTCCACATTGCGTCCGTTAGCGAGTGCTTTTTGCACGATGTCGAGCGTTTGCTGCACGGTGTCGACAATCTGTTTTTGCGGGAAACCTGTCTTGCGATAGATTTCCAGCACAATTTCCCGTTTCGTCAGGTTCGTTGACATAGGAAGTCCTTTTGATTGCGGCTTGAAATATGAGTTTAAATTATTTGCAGAAATCGAATTACGTCAATATTAATAACCGCTCATTCGAAAATTTATGACCGACCCTGAATCCGCGGCCATTCATTCGATGTTTGGGCGGATCGCCGGGCGCTACGACCTTGCGAATCATTTGCTGAGCTTTGGCCTCGATTATGGCTGGCGGAGGAGGCTCGTGGCCGCGGTCCGCCGCAAGGCGCCGCGGGATCTGTTGGATCTCGCCACAGGCAGCGGGGATGTGGCATTTGCCCTCAGCGCCGGGCTGCCTGGCGACACCCGCATAACGGGGATGGATTTCTGCGAGCCGATGCTGGCCGAAGCCCGGAAAAAGAAGGCCGGCGCCCATCCGGAAGCCTATGCAAACATAAGCTTCATGATCGGGGACGGGCTCGCCCTTCCCCTGCCCGACAGCTCTTTCGACGCCGTAACAATCTCCTTCGGATTGCGTAACATGACAAACCGGGCCCTTTCGCTGGCGGAGATGCGCCGGGTGCTGCGGCCTGGCGGCAGCCTCTTTGTCCTCGAGTTTTCGCGCCCCCATGCCTGGTTCCGGCCGCCCTATTTCATCTATCTTCGGCGCATACTGCCGATGGTCGCAGGCTGGCTGACACCCGATCGAAGCGCGTATGCGTATCTAAATCGCACCATCGAGGCGTTTCCCGGCCGCGCGGCGCTCGCAGCGGAGATCCGGGCTGCCGGTTTCCAGGAAGTTTCGGCCAGGCCCATGGCCTTCGGCGCCGTCGCGCTTCACGAGGCAACGAGGTAAGAACGTCGGCCAGAGCGTTTGAGCGCGCTGCGACGGAGCGCCAGCCAGGATGCAGCATTTTTCGGGCCAATATCGAGTTGCACGCTTGCGCTAGGGGACTCGACCGGTTTCAATTCCTTCACCGTGATGATCTCCTATCGCACCCGCTCCGCATGAGCGGCCCGGGAATGAACCAAGGTCTGCACCAGCGCCAGACCCAGTAGCTGGTCCTGGCGCCCCAGCTGCGCCAGTCCCTGAAGATACTGCAGGTGGCGGCGCTCGATCTTCGTTCCGTCATCCAGGAGGAGCTCCAAAGCAATCCCACGCTGGAGGAGCTGCCGATGGAAAACGTCAGCCTGGACCCGGTCCAGGAAGACAGCGAAGGGAAGGCATCGGCGGAGGGATCGGAAACCGGGCAATCGGCGGAGAAGCCGGGGGAGACGGAGACCAAGCGGGATGAAATGGATTTTTCCAAGGAATTCGAGATTCTGGGAAAGTTCGACGACGACTGGCGCGACATCCCCGGCGCCGGATCCAGAACCTTCACGGCCGAGGATGCCGAGCGCCGCCAGCACTTCTTCGACTCGCTGGTCAGCGAACCCTCGCTGCAGGAGCACCTCATGAGGCAGGCCGAGCAGGCGGACATAAGCCCCGGGGCCCTCGAGGCGATGCGCACCATTGTCAGCAGCCTTGATGAACGGGGGTTTCTCACCCAGTCGCCCTCCGACGCGGCCCTGCAGACGGGGCTGCCCCTGTCGGCGGTTCAGGAGGCCGTGGCCGCGCTGAAGACATTCGACCCACCTGGCATCGGGGCCCAATCGCTGTCGGAATGCCTGCTGGCCCAGCTGGGAGCCCTGGGGCGCGGGGATTCGCTTCCGGCGCGGATCGTTCGGGACCATTTCGAGTTGCTGACCCGGCGGCGCATTCCCGAGATTGCGCGAAAGCTGGGCGCCTCCCCGGACGATGTGCAGGGGGCGATCGAGGAAATCGGCCGCCTGAATCCGGCTCCCGGACGGCGATTCGCCGACGACAACAACCGCGTCGTCGTTCCGGACGTGACGGTCGAGAGGGAGGGCGACGAGTGGAAGATCCACCTCAACAACGACTACATCCCCCGCCTGCGGATTTCCAGCACGTACCGGGAGATGATCGCCCGCGGAACGCTGTCCAAGCCGGAGCGCGACTACCTTCGCGAGAGGATACGCTCCGGAAAGTTCCTCATCGATTCGATCGAGCAGCGCCAGCGCACGATCGAACGGATCACGCGCGAGATCCTGACCGCGCAGGCGGAGTTTTTCGAGCAGGGGGTCGCCCAGCTGAAGCCGCTGACGATGACCCGGATCGCCGACATCGTGGGGGTGCATGAGACGACCGTCAGCCGGGCGATCGCCAACAAGTACATCAGGACGCCCCACGGTGTATTCGAGTTCAAGTACTTCTTCACGCCGGGATACCAGTCCGACGGCGGCGCGGCCGTCTCGAACACCAGCGTCAAGGAGATGATCGCCGACCTGGTCGCCGCCGAGGACAAGGGTTCGCCGCTCAGCGACCAGGACCTGGTCGGCCGCCTCCACGGCAAGGGGATCACGATCGCGCGCAGGACCGTCGCCAAGTACCGCGAGGAGCTCGGCATTCTTCCGAGCAACCTCCGGCGGGACTACGCCTGAGCCAGGGCCGCCGAAGGGTCGATCCTGAGGTCCATGCCGCCCTGCGCGGCGCCCGTGGCGTCCGCCCAGGCCGCAAAGCCTATCATCGCCGCGTTGTCGCCCGCGTGCTCGGGCCGCGCCGCGAGAAATCGCACTCGCGCGCGGTTCGCCTCCGCGGCCATCCGCTCGCGAAGGACGCCATTGTTGGCCACGCCCCCCGACAGACCCAGGCTTCGAAAGCCGCCGAGGCCGAGCGCCGCCCGCGTCTTCCGCCCCAGGGCATCGACGACCGCCTGCTGGTAGCTTGCGCAAAGGTCCGCCATCCTTTCCCGAATACCGTCCAGCGGCATCTTCTCGAGCTGGTACCTGAGGCTTGTCTTGAGCCCCGAGAAGCTGAAATCGAGGTCGGCGCGCCGGCCCAGACCGCGCGGAAAGTCAAAGGCCCCGGGCCTTCCTCCTGCCGCCGCCTTCTCGATGAGGGGGCCTCCGGGGTAGCCAAGGCCCAGCAGCTTTGCCCCCTTGTCGAGCGCTTCGCCCGCCGCGTCGTCCCGGGTCGAGGAGATCGGCGTGATGCTCCGATCGGAATCGATGCGGAAAAGAAGGGTGTGCCCGCCCGAGGCGATGAGTCCGAGATGCGGAAGCAGCCCCTCCAGCGCCGCCTCAAAATTGCCCGGCCCCTCGGCATGCCCGGCAATGAATGGGGACCAGGCGTGCCCGCGGAGATGGTTCACCCCGACAAGCGGAGCCTTCAGGGCGAGCGCCAGGGCCTTTGCGGCCGCGACGCCCAGCGCGAGGCAGGCGGCGAGGCCCGGTCCGCGGGTCACGGCGATCCTTCCTACCGCGCGTCCGGCCCATTTCTCCCTGCCGGCGAGCAGGAGCGGAACGACCTGCCTCAGATGCTCCCGGGCGGCGAGGTCGGGAACGACACCCCCGTGCAGGCTGTGTATCGCCATCTGGCTGCGAACCCATTCGCCGACCAGTCCGCGCTCAGGATCAAAAACCGCCAGGGCCGTCTCGTCGCAGGAGGTTTCCAGGGCCAGGATCATGGGGCCGTTCAACCGAACCGCTGAAAGGGGACCCCGCTGAATCTATTCGATTCGCCTCCCGCCGCGCGGCGCGACACCCGGCCCCATCTGGCATTGCGCCCCAGGGCGGCGGCATGGCTCCCGGGAGCCTTGGCCGCGGCCGCCTCGTCGTCCAGGATTTCCACACCCTTCAGCACTTCCAGCGCCGCGGTGAGTTGGCGGTCGGCGATTGGGGCAAAGCCGAAAAGCGCCTTGAATTCCACCGGATCCGTGATGTCGGACCTAGCCGTCTGCTGGCGGATCTTCGAGTCCTCGTCCTGCGTCATCACGACCTCGACTTGCGGCGCGATGCCCTTCTCGTGGATCGTGATTCCGCTCGGCGTGTAATAGTGGGCCGTTGTAAGCCGCAGCCCCTCTCCGTCCCTGAGCTTGAAAATCGACTGCACCGAGCCCTTGCCGAAGGAGCGCTCCCCGACAACCACCGCCCGGCCGGTGTCCCTGAGGGCCCCCGTCACAACCTCCGCGGCGCTCGCCGTCTCGGCGTTGACGAGGATGGCCACCGGCATGTCGACGGGATCACCGTCCGCCTCCGCCCGGTAGTCCTCCCGGTCGGCGGCCTTTCTCCCCTGGGTGTAGACGATCAGTTCGCCCTTCCTGAAGAACGGCTCCGCCACGTCGACCGCCGAGTCGAGCAGCCCGCCAGGATTGTTGCGCAGATCGACGACCAGGGCGCCGATGTTGCGCTTGAAGAGGCTGTTGAGGGCTGCGTCAAACTGCTCGCCGGTGTGCTCGGAAAACTCCGTTATCTGCAGATAGCCGATGCCGCCGTCGAGAACCCGCACGTCCGTCACGCTGTCGACCTTGATGATCTCGCGGACGATCCTGAGATTCAGCACCTGCCGGGTCTCCGGCCGATAGATCCCCAGCGCTACCGTCGTTTGCGGCTTGCCCCGCAGCCGCTCGACAACCTCGTCCATCGTCGCATTCCCGCCGGCCGCGTGTCCGTCTATGCTCGTAATTTCGTCGCCGTGCCGGATGCCCGCCCGCTCGCCCGGCGAACCGGCGACGGGCGCGATCACGGTGATCCGGCCGCGGCGCACGTCCACCTCGACGCCGATGCCGCCGAATTCCCCGCTCAGATCCTCCTCGAGCTCGGCGTTGTCCCTCGACTCCAGGTACTCGGAATGGGGATCGAGCGACTCGACCATCCCGTGGATCGCGTTGCGCGCCAGCGCGTCATAGGCGGCTGACTTTGGATCGACGTAGTTCTCGTTCACGATCTGCAGGACCTCGCGGAAATAGGCCGTCGACCGGGTCAGATCGCGCGCGGGGAACAGGCCCCAAAGCGCGGCCAGCTGGGCGGTGCCCAGCGACAGGCCCACTCCAAGCACCATTCCGGCCGGGGCCAGGAAATACCGTTTGCGCATGGGGGGAACTGTGCGCATCCATCGGGCTTTGTAAACATTGCGTCCTTTGATCCATGAGTCCGGAACCCGACGATAGCTCCAGCCTCCTCTCCGTCCTTCGGGAGGAAGCGGGCGGCGGTGCGCTGACATTCGCGCGCTTCATGGAGGTCTGCCTGTATCACCCCCTGTTCGGCTACTACCGAAAATCCGGGGCCCGGATCGGGTACGCGAAGGGAACCGACTTCTTCACGGCCGCCTCGTCGGGACCGGTCTTTGGCGAGCTTGTGGCGGCCTCGTGCGTGTCGCTCCTCGCGGGGAGAGACCCAGCGCAATTTGGGTTTGTGGAAATTGGCGCGGAGCCCGCCGGTCCCGGCTCCGAGCCGCGCAGCGTGCTCAATGGAGTCGCCCATCCTTTCCGGTACGTCCGCGCGACCGGCGCAGCCGGCGCCCTCCAAGGCGGCGGATCCGGCCGGGCCGCCGCCGATCTGATCGAGGGGCCGTGCGTCGTGTTCTCGAACGAACTCTTCGACGCCCAGCCGTTCCACCGGTTTGTCCGCCGCGGCGGCGCCTGGCGCGAACTGGGGGTTGGTTTTGACCGCGGCCTCCCCATCGAGAGGGAAGTGCCGTCGGCCATTCCGGCCTCGCTGCCCAGGGACGCCCCCGAGGGCTACAGGCTCGACGCGCCGCTCGCTTCGGTGCGGCTACTCGAGACGATCGCGTCCCTCCCGTGGACCGGCCTTTTCGTGGCGATCGACTACGGGAAAAGCTGGGCGGAGCTGAGCCGGGACACGCCCCATGGCACCGCCCGCGCCTTCCACCGGCACATTCAGTCCAATGACCTCCTCGCGCGGCCAGGGGAGCAGGACCTGACCTGCCACGTCTGCTGGGACTGGCTCGCCGAGGCTCTTTCGAGGAACGGGTTTGGTCCGGCGCAGCTGGAGTTCCAGGAGGCCTTCTTTCTCCATCATGCAGCGGCCTGGCTTGAAGCCGCAATAACCGCCAACCCCGGCGTCTTCAGTCCGCGCAAGCGCTCCCTAATGCAGCTTTTGCACCCATCCCACCTCGGCCAGAAGTTCCAGGTCCTCCACGCTCCAAGATAAGCCTTGATTCACCCCCGAGCATTCTATTCGATGGACCCTTTCAACCCATCGAAACCATCATGGCCAGAGTTTGCGCAATCACCGGTCGTCGTCCAGTCAAGGGCAACATCATCAACCGCAAGGGACAAAGCAAGAAGAGCGGCGGCATCGGCACCCACGTGACCAGCATCACGCGCCGCAAGTTCAGGCCCAATCTTCAGCGGGTCCGCATCGAAATGCCCAACGGGGGCACCAAGCGGGTCTGGGTCTCGGTCAAGGCGTTGAAGGCCGGCCTGGTCACCAAGGCCTGAGGCATCCGCAGGCGGACAGCCTGCTAGATGGCCCGGAACACGGCTGAGGCGTTCTGCCCGCCAAATCCCAGATTGTTCGTGAGCACCGTCCGGACCGGCGCCGTGCGCGCCACTTTCGGCACGTAGTCGAGGTCGCAGTCCGGGTCCGGCTCCTCAAGATTGATCGTCGGGGCAATGCGTCCGGTCTCGATCGTCTTCACGCATGCCACCGACTCGATGCCGCCCGCAGCGCCGAGAAGGTGGCCGGTCATCGACTTTGTCGAGCTGACCGCGATCCTTTTTGCATGCTCGCCGAAGACCTTCCTTATGGCGAGCGTCTCATACCGGTCGTTGTACGGCGTCGACGTTCCGTGGGCGTTGATGTAGTCGACCTGGGAAGGCTCGATGCCCGCCGTCTCCAGGGCGCGGCGCATGGCGAGCGACAGGCCCTTTCCCTCCGGATCCGGCTGCGTGATATGGTACGCATCGCAGCTCGCCGCACAGCCTGCCAGTTCGCAATAGATGCGCGCCCCCCGGGCCCGCGCATGCTCCAGCGATTCAAGGACGAGAATGCCGGCCCCCTCGCCCATGACAAAACCGTCCCGCAGGCGGTCGAACGGGCGGCTCGCCTTCTGCGGCTCGCTGTTGAAGGTGCTCATCGCCTTCATGGCGCAGAAGCTCGCGTAGGCAAATGGCGTGATCGTCGCCTCGCTGCCGCCCGCGATCATGACGTCGGCCTCGCCCCGCCGGATCGCAAGGGCCGCCTGCCCCAGCGCGTGCGCGCCCGAGGCGCAGGCCGACACGACGCCGAAGTTCGGCCCCCGCGCCCCGTACTCGATCGCGACAAGCCCGGAGCACATGTTGACGATCAGCGCGGGAATCGTGAAGGGCGACACCTTCCGGGGGCCCCGCTCGAAGAGCACCCGAAGCTGGGTCTCGTAGGTCTGCATTCCGCCGATTCCAGAGCCGATGATGACTCCGCACCGGTCCCCGTCCTCCTTCGCAAAATCAACTCCCGAGTCCTTCACGGCCTGCGCGGCCGCGACAAATCCGAAGTGGGTGTAGCGGTCGTTGCGGCGCACCTCCTTTGGATCCATGTGGAGGGCCGGATCCCAGTCGCGCACCTCCGCGCCGATTTGGCAGGCATAATCGGCTGGATCGAAATGCCTGACCCTGTCCACGCCGCTTTTGCCCGCCAGCAGGCCCGCCCAAAAGCTCGCCACATCATGCCCGATCGATGTGACAACGCCCAGGCCCGTGACAACGACCTGCCGGTTGTAGTTCAGCGACTGCATGGAAAACCTTTCCGGTCCCGATCTGCGAAAGTTGCGACCGGCGACCGGTTCCTGCGTCTCACCGCGCCCCCTTCGCCAAAACCGGGGCGCCCGGCGTCGAAGCCCTGATGGGTTTGATCAGGACTGCCCCGCCTTGGCTTTGATGTATTCAATAACCTGGCCGACCGTTTGAAGCTTCTCCGCGTCAGACTCAGGAATCTCGCCTTTGATCTCGTCCTTGAACTCCTCCTCGAATGCCATGATCAATTCGACCGTGTCGAGCGAATCGGCGCCGAGGTCATCGAGGAATGATGCCGTTGGAGTGATCTGCTCCTCGTTAACATTTAGCTGGTTAACGATGATCTCCTTGACGCGTTGTTCGATTGATTTTTGGTCAGCCATTTTGGTTGGGAGAGTGGGTCATCGGAGGCTTCACATCGCCATGCCGCCGTCAACGGTAAAAACTTGGCCTGTGATATATCCTGCCTCCTCAGAACAGAGGTAGGCGGCCATGTGCGCAACGTCGGAAGCTTCGCCAAAGCGCCTCAGGGGGACCGCATTCAGGATTTTTTCCGCAACATCCTGTTGATTAACAAATTCTGATGTCATGTCCGTCTTGATGAATCCTGGCGCAACCGCGTTGACGGTGACGTTGCGGGATGCGAACTCGCGCGCGAGCGTTTTGGTCAGCCCTATCATTCCGGCCTTGGCCGCGGAATAATTGGCCTGGCCCGCGTTTCCCATGATCCCGCTGACCGAGGCGATGTTGACGATTCGTCCCCAGCGCGCGCGGGTCATCGGTCTTGCCAGCACCTTTGTCCAGTGAAAGCAGCTCGTCAGATTCGTGGCTATGACGTCGTTCCAATCAGCGTCGCTCATTCTGAAAAGGAGGCCGTCGCGGGTGATTCCGGCGTTGTTCACCAGAATGTCGATCGCCGGAACCTCGGCGAGGAGCAGTTCGGCCGCCCGGGCGATCGCCGCACCGTCGGCGACATCCACCGCCATGGCCCTGGCCCTGCCTCCGGCGCTCGCTATGGCCGCAGCGGTGGCTCCGCAGGAGTCGGCCGACTTGGAAACGCAAATGACCGTCACGCCCTGCCGGGCGAGTGTCTCGGCGATGGCCTTGCCGATGCCGCGGCCTGCGCCGGTTACCAGGGCCGTCCGGGAATTGAAGGTGAGCATGGGGGGGGAGAGAGACTGAAGGAGACACTCCTGCCGCCCGAGGTCAATAACGCCGCAAGGGGACAGCCTCCAAGGGGGGACAGCCTCCAAGGGCTTGCAGCTGGCGCCGTTTTTCGGTCCCATGCCCCATGGCCGCAATGGAAACCGCCGTCCGCGTGCAGAAGTTCATCGCCGAGTCGGGGGTGTGCTCGCGCAGGACGGCCGAGGCGCTCATTGCGCAGGGGGAGGTCTGGGTGAACGGCGCAAAGGCGGTGCCGGGGCAGAAGGTCACCCCGGGTTTGGACAAGGTGGTTGTCGGCGGAAAGCCGGTGCGGAGCGTCCCCCAGCCTCGAATCACGCTCGCCGTGAACAAGCCCCGGGGCCTCGTCTGCTCGAACGACGATCCACACAATCCGCGGACAATCATGGAACTGCTTCCCCGCGAACTGGCCCGATTGAGGTTCTTCTGCGCCGGCCGGCTCGACAAGGAAAGCGAAGGCCTTGTGATCCTGACGACCGACGGCGAACTGGCCAACCGGCTGATGCACCCGTCGAACCGGGTCGTGAAGCGTTACCATGTGAACTTGAAGGACGAGTTTCCAGCCGACCAGCTTCCGCGCCTCGTCAAGGGAATTGTCGTTGAAGGCGAGCGCCTCAAGGTGGAGCGGGCGGCCCTTGTCAATCCGGGGCTGAAAGGCGCGTCGTGCGACCTGGATGTGCACATGCACCACGGAAAAAAGCGCGAAATCCGCCAGCTTTTCACGCTCCTTCGCCACGATGTGCGCAGGCTCCGCCGGTATCAGATCGGCGCCGTGCGACTGCAGGGAATCCCGTTGCGCGGAGGGAGGCAACTCTCTACGAAAGAGATCGAAGCACTCTTTCATTCTCCCAGGACGCCGCGCGCAGAGGCTGTCGCGGAGTCCTCCAACACCTACGATCAACGATGAAATCATTCAGTCGTCATTTGCCGCCGGCCCGCGGACGGCGCCGGTTTGCCCGCAATCCCGCCGCCTGTTTCACAGCCCTCCTTCTTGCCGCGCCCTCGCTTCACTCCGCGCCGCTCGGGGCGACGACCGCGGTCCAGACCCAGCCCGATCCGTCGGCGCCGGCAATCACATTCCTGAGCGCCGGCACGGAGCCTGTTCCCGCCGGCGACGTTGCCGCCCCGCCCTCAGGCTGGGTGGCGGTGAGCGTTCCGGGCCCGTTTCAGGCCTACGTCGAGAACAAGAGCCTGAACAAGGCGCTCGACGTGATTCCGGGCAGCCCCATCTATCTCGCCCCGAATTCGGACTCCGGCGTCCTGGAGACCGCCCAGAAGGGCGACCGGATCGTCATCACCGGCCTGCGGGGAAAATGGACCCAGCTGCGCCTGGAGAAATCGCTTGTCGGCTACATCCATCCCGGACCCCTGCCCGCGGCCGCCCGCGCCCAGCCGTCCCCGCAGTCGGGGCCGGAACCGGGCGTCGCTCTTGCAGACGTGCCGGTGCTGCCGGCCTCCCCGGCGCAGCCACCGGGCCCGCCGACAACGGCCCCCGGCAAACCGGCTGCGGAAGCCGCCGCGGGGCAGGCGGGAGGAACCCTTACACGGACTTTGGAGGGCCGTTTCGTATCGAGCAAAAGCTTCTTCGCTCCCCAGCCCCCCTACGATTGGCAGCTGAACGATCCCGCGGGCGCCCGCAGGGCCTACCTCGACGCGGGAAGACTCCTCCTTACCGACCAGATCGACAAGTACATCGACCACGACGTCTCGGTCTATGGGGCCGTGAAACCGGTCCCGGGGACAAAGGACATCGTGGTTGTGGTCGAGAGCCTGCAAATCAGGTGAGTAGATGGAGTTGATCGATGGCAACCGCATCGCCGCGGAAATAACGGCGGAACTGAAGGCGGAGGTCGCGGCGATCCGCGGCCGGAAGCCCTGCATCGCGCTGGTGCGCGTCGGCGAGGACCCGGCATCGGTTTCCTACGTGAAGAAAAAGGAGAAGACGGCCGCTGAAATCGGAATCACCGGGCGCGTGATCCTCCCGCCGGCCTCAATCAGCCAGACGGAGCTTGAGTCCCTTGTCGACCGGCTGAACGCCGATCCCGAGGTCGACGGAATCCTCGTCCAATCGCCCCTGCCCCCGCCCCTCGATGAACGCGCGGTGTTCCAGCGCATTTCGCCGCAGAAGGACGTGGATGGCCTGAACCCGGTCAACCTCGGGAAGATCGGCCAGGAAGACGACACCGGCCTTGTTTCCTGCACGCCCGCCGGCGTCATGGAGCTTCTTTCGCGAAGCGGTGTCAGCCTGCAGGGCAAGCACGTCGTCGTCCTCGGGCGCTCGCTTTTGGTCGGAAAGCCCGTGGCCCTGCTCGCCATGCAGAAGAAGCCGGGCGCGAACGCCACCGTGACGGTCTGCCACTCGGCAACCGCCGACCTTTCGAGCATAACGCGCCAGGCCGATGTCCTGATCGCCGCCATAGGCCGTCCTGGGTTTGTCACGGGCGCCATGATCAAGCCCGGCGCCGTGATAATCGATGTCGGCATAAACCGCATCGCCGATCCGGCGCGGAAGACCGGATACCGCCTGACGGGCGACGTCCATTTTCCATCGGTCTCTCCACTTGCATCGAAGATCACGCCGGTTCCCGGCGGCGTGGGCCCCATGACCGTGGCGATGCTGATGAAAAACACGTTGAAGGCGCACCGGCAGCAGGCTGCCCCGCGCTAGCGCCCCTCCAGCCTTGCCCCGGCCTCCGCCCCGCATCATCGTGGGAAAACACCTCCGCGCCGCATAACACTTCTCAGGACCCCGCGAATGCCCATCCCGAAAATCCTGGTCATCGACGACCAGCCGATCAACGTGCAGCTGCTCAAGCGGAAGCTTGAGCGCGAGGGCCTGGAGGTGGTTGCCGCGAGCAACGGCAAGGACGGGCTGGACCTGATCGCCCGGCTCAAGCCCGACCTGGTCCTTCTCGACGTCATGATGCCGGACATGAACGGGATCGAGGTCTGCCAGCAGCTCCAGGCCAGCGAGGAAACGCGCGCGATACCGGTCATCTTCATAACGGCCCGGACCACCAAGGAGAGCAAGCTCGAGGGCCTGGGAGTCGGGGCGGTCGATTACATCACCAAGCCGATCGACCTGGACGAGACGCTGGCCCGTGTGCAGACGCAGCTCCGGTTCGTCGCGATCAACCGCGAGATGGTCGACCTTCAGCGGCGGCTCGAGGAGGCGCGCCGCGCCGCGACGATTGGCGCCGTCACCCAGGGCATTGCGCACAACCTGAACAACCTTCTCGGGGTTGCAATCGGCTACCTCGACCTGATCAAGGTCTCCGCCGACAAGCCCGCCCAGGTCCAGAACAGCATCCAGCACATCGACACCGCCCTGCACCGGATCGTCGCCATCATCCGCCAGCTGAGCTCCCTGGAAATCAAGGCGCGCCCCCCGGTCGCAAAGGCCGCCCTCGCCGCCGTGATCCGCGAAGCCGCGGAGCGTTTCAACCGGATTTGCAAGACGTCGATGGTTGTGGCGGTCGACAACCCGCTCGGCGACCTGCCGATCGAGACGAATGTGGAGATGATCGAGGACGTGCTTTCGAAGATTCTCGTCAACGCCTGGGAGGCGTACGACACCCCGGAGGAAACCCCCCGGCCGATCTCGATCACCACCCGGCTCCTCGACCTCGGGGCAACGGGCATGTTCGCCGAGATCCGCGTCGACGACAGGGGCCACGGCATTTTGGACGAGGTCCGGGACCAGCTCTTTGAGCCTTTCGTCAGCACAAAGCACACGGTGGGGGTCGGGATGGGGCTCACGGTCGCCCGCCACGCCCTGCGCAACCTCGGCGGCGAGATAACGGTCGTGGACAGGCCGGGCGGCGGCGCGAGCGCCATTCTTCGCCATCCGCTTGAAAAGCAGCCCCCCCTCGAGGACACGAATGCGGAGGCCCTCGCCAGAATGGAACCCCTCACTCCATGATGCGAATTTCATTCCTCGGCGCCGGCACCATGGCCTCCGCGATGGTGGACGGCCTCCTCGCCAAACGCTCCGTCTGCGCGGCAGACATATCCGCCATAAGCGGACCGGACCCGACCGGCGCCGCCCTCGCCGCACGGACCGGCATCCGCCTGGCGGCCACGATCGATGAGCTGGTCGCCGGAGTCGACGCAGTCGTGGTCGCCTTCAAGCCGCAGAACCTCGCCTCGGCCGATCCGCGGCTTGCCGATGCGACCGCCGGCAGGCTGGTCATTTCAATTCTGGCCGGCACGCGCCTCGCCCGGCTGGCCGATTCCTTTCCGAAGGCCCGCAACATCGTCCGATGCATGCCCAACACCCCGGGCCGGATCGGGGCCGGGATCACCGCCTGGTGTCCCATGCGCGAACCCACCCCTGCGGATCGCGCCATCGTCGGCACCGTCCTGGGCGCCCTCGGCCGCGTGGTCGAAGTCCCCGAGGCGCAGCTGGACGCCGTCACCGGCCTGAGCGGCAGCGGCCCTGCCTACGTCTTTGAATTCGCGGCCGCCCTGCGGGACGCCGGCGCCGCGGCGGGCCTCGCCCCCGAAGTTGCCGACTCGCTCGCCCGCGAAACGCTGCTTGGCGCCGCCAGGCTCCTCGAGCGGGAAACAAAGTCGCCCGAGAAACTGCGCGACGAGGTCACCTCGCCAAACGGCACCACCTTCGCCGGATTGCAGTGCCTCTCCGCGGGTGATTTCCGGGGCCTGATCCGCAGGACCGTGCTTGCGGCCAAGGCGCGCTCCGAGGAACTTTCCCAGGCGTGAGCGCACTCGACGGCCGAATCCTCGTCACCGGCGGGGCCGGCTTCATCGGCAGCGCGGTCATCTGGGCGCTGAACCGGCGGAGCCGCTCGGACATTGTCGTCACCGATTTTCTGGAGGCCCGCAAGCTCTGGCAGGGCTCGGTGCCGCTCGGCGCGAACGCCGGTATCAAGCGGCGGAATCTCGAGCCGCTGCGATTCGCCGACTTCATCGAGGCCGATTCGTTCCGGACCCGGATTTCATCCGATCCCAATGCCTTCGGGGCCTTCTCCGCCGTCTTCCACCTGGGCGCCTGTTCATCGACCACCGAGAACAACGCCGCCTACCTCGAGGACATCAATTTCGAATACACCCGGCTGCTGGCCTCCTGGGCGCTGTCCCGGAACTCGCGCTTCATCTACGCCTCCTCGGCCGCCACCTACGGCGACGGCTCCGCCGGCATGGACGACAAGGCCGCCGATCTTTCCCGCCTCCATCCCCTGAACTTGTACGGACGCTCGAAGCAGGATTTCGACGTCCATGCGCGGGACCTGGGATGGCTCGACCGGATCGTCGGCCTCAAGTACTTCAACGTTTTCGGTCCGAACGAGGACCACAAAGGGGACATGCGCTCGCTCGTCCACAAGGCCTGCCAGCAGATCCAGGCGACGGGTCGCGTGAAACTTTTCAGGAGCCACCGCCCGGACTGCCGGGACGGCGAGCAGAGGCGCGATTTTCTCTACATCAAGGACGCGGTTGAAATGACGCTTCATTTCGCCGATGCGGCCCCCACCGCCGCCGGCCTTTACAACATCGGTTCCGGACAGGCGCACACCTGGCTCGAGCTCGTGAACCCGATCTTCGCCGCACTCAATCTGGAGCCGAAGATCGACTTCATCGACATGCCCGAGGTCCTGCGCGAGAAGTACCAGTACTTCACCCAGGCCGACATCTCCAAGCTGCGCGCGACAGGTTACACCCGCCCCATCACCGACCTGTCCGAGGCCGTCAGGGACTGCGTCCTGAACCACATCATTCCCGGCAAGCGCCTAGGCGCATAGGCCCTGGGGCTGAAATCGCAGCCGCACTTGATGGACCGTTCCTGCTGTGGCATATATGCCGCCCGGCAATAAAGGGCCGATCCGATGCCAAAGAAATCCTCAGACGTAGCAATCCCGCTGCTTCCTTTTCGCAGCCTTCCGCGGCTGGTAAGCTTCTATTCGAAACTGGGGTTCAAGCTGCTCGGCCCGGGCCGGGCGCCCGATCCCTATTTGATCGCCACCCTCGGCACCTTCGAGATCCACTTCTGGCAGACGAAGAAGGCCACGGTCGGCCTCGCCTATCTGCGTACACCCTCCGTTGTGCGCGTCCACAAGGCCTTTTCGAAGGCCGCCATTCCCTCGAAAGGGCAGCCGAGCATGTCGAGGATTGCCGACAGGCGCTGGGGCATGCGGGAATTCTCCCTCGTCGATTGCGAGGGGAATCTCCTGCGGATCGGGCAATACACGTGAGGTGAGCGGTCCGGAGCGCGCCCGGTTTTGAATGCAATCAAAGGCCAAAACGATCCCGGAGTACATCGAGAGCCTTCCCGCGGACGAACGGCGGGTGATTGAGGAGCTCAACAAGATGGTCCGCGCCGCGATTCCATCGGCGTCGGGTTCCATGAAGTACGGAATGCCCGTCTACGAGACCGGCGGGCGCATGCTCGGGTTCAATTCCCAGAAGAACTATTTCGCCTTCTACGCGGACCCTCCGATCGTGAAGCGGCATCGGGCGCAACTTGGGGACCTGGACGTGGGCAGAAGCTGCATCCGTTTCCGCAGGCTCGACAAGGATCTCCTTGCCGTCCTGGGGCAAATCGCCGCCGAGTACTAGCCTGGAATCCATGAGCAAGGAAAACTACGTCGAGCTCCTCCTGCGTGAGTTCAAGCGCCTGAAATCGCTGGCCGAAGGCGCCATCTCGCAATGTTCGGACGAGCAATTCTTCGCAGCGCCGGCACCGACCGACAACAGCGTCGCCGTGATCGTCAAGCACGTCGCCGGAAACCTGGTGTCACGGTGGACCGATCTGCTGACAAGCGATGGCGAAAAACCCGGCCGGAATCGTGATGCCGAGTTTGAGATTCTGCCTGAAGACAGCCGAGTTCATCTGCTCGATGGTTGGGAGAAGGGATGGGGGGTTCTATTCGCATCAATGAATTCGCTTACCGAGGCAGACATGAGCCGATCGGTCAGAATTCGAGGTGAGTCATTGACGCTGCTGCAGGCCGTGAACCGACAGCTCACGCATTACAGCTACCACGTTGGTCAGATCGTCTATGTGGCGAAGCATTTCTGCGGTGAGTCATGGAAGACGCTGAGTATCCCGCGCGGAGGCTCGGCCCAATTCAATCGGCGGCCGAAAGAGTATGTCCCAAAAGCCTGACGACCGAGCCGGCGGAGCGGCTCAAGGAGAACTTCGACGGAATCTGGTCCTGTGCCTGCCTCTATCATCTTACGAAGGCGGAGTTTCGCGTTTGCCTGGAGAGTTTTCACCGGATTCTCAACCCTGGCGGGATGGTCTTTGTCAATTTGAAGCTTGGAACTGGAGAGCGGTTTATCGAAACGCCGCGCGACGGGTATCCGGGCGGTGCTGCAGCAAGGGAAAAACTGGGGGCGACCGGTTCTATTCGTTCTATACGCGGGATGAGCTGTCCGGCTATTTTGCACCGTTCACGATCGAGAGGGAGCGCCGCGACCTCCTGAAGGAGGGCGACGGTGCGATGGAGTTTTGGCTTAGAAAAGAGCGGCCGAGCGGTCGACCTTTTGGACGGCAGCGCCCCGGTGGTTCGGCTGCTAGGTAGTCGGGCCCGCGACTGGCGGGGGTGCCCCAGAATCGGCGTCCCGGGGCACTGATGCTTAGGCCGTTCGGCCTAACGCGGGAGTAGTTCGAATCCCGGACTTTGCCCAAGCGGCAGAGGATCAAACACAACCAACTTGATCCACTTGGCTTGATGCGGCATAAACACTGTTTTAGGCGGAAAAACACACAGCAGGAAGCAACCGAATCTTATGGAACAACAACCACAGCCAAAAGATAACTGCTCAAAACTGTCACTCGCTCAGGCAATTTCTGTCGGCATCGCTATCGGAGCGGGTTTTGGGACGGCAATAGGCGTGTCGACACACAACATCGGAGTCGGGGTTGGTCTCGGAGTAGCACTTGGAGCAGGTCTTAGCGTTACTTTTGGTGTGAGCTCCAAGAAGAATGGCGCCTAACCATTCGACCGAGCCGCCGGCTCATCGCAACGTTCGGCCGGTTCTTGACGTTTACGCGTACATGGACAGTTTACTGTCCATATGAAGGCCATTACTTACACCGCCGCTCGCGAAAGCCTTGCTTCGACAATGAATTGCGTTTGCGAAGATCACGATCCGGTCGTCATCACCAGGAATCGCGATCAAGCTGTTGTTATGCTCTCGCTGGAAGATTACGAGTCCCTTCAGGAGACCGCTTACCTGCTGCGTCCGCCCGCGAATGCCCGGCGGCTTTTGGAGTCGATTGCATCTCTCGAGAAGGGCAAAGGCATCAAGAAGAATCTTGGGTCGCTTGCAAAATGAATATCCTGTTCTCGCCGCAAAGCTGGGAGGACTACGTCTATTGGCAGCAGACCGACAAAAGATTTGTCAAAAAGATCAACGAGCTGCTCAAAGACATTTCCAGGAATTCGTATTCCGGGATCGGGAAGCCCGAGCCGCTAAAATACGCGATGAGCGGGTACTGGTCACGTCGTATTACCGACGAGCATCGTTTGGTGTACAAGGTGGCTGGCGACACTATCAAGGTCGCTCAAGCGCGGTATCACTATGAATAACGCGCCGAACCATTCGACCGAGCCGACGGCGCATCGCAACGTTTGCTAAAACATGTCGCGCGTTGTCGAAATCCTAGTCGCCCCCTCCCCAATTGCGCCAATGGAGCCGCGGGAAAGCGCGCACGCTGTGCCCGGCCGCGGATTGGCGGGCGATCGCTACTTCAATGGTTCCGGCACATTTTCGCCGGATCCGCAAAAACCCGATTTTGAGATCACGCTGATCGAAAGGGAGAAAATCGAGGCGTTTGCCAGGGAATCCGGACATCCGTTCACGTCTCAGCACGCGCGCCGAAATATCGTCACCGAGGGTGCTGATTTGAACGCGCTCGCGGGACACGAGTTCATGATTGGCGAGGTCGTCATTCGTGGCATCCGACTCTGTGAGCCCTGTACTTATCTTTCAAAGTCCACCTTTCCGGAAGTCCTGAAAGGACTTGTGCACAAAGGCGGGCTGCGCGCGCAGATCGTGTCGGAAGGCACAATTCGCGTTGGAGATGCGCTTGTTGGGAAACTGCCGAACCAACTGCCGCGCTGAGACGGCGCGTTCGGCGAAGACAGCCGGGCCGACCCCGTCACTTGACCTGAAGCAGCTCGTCCTGCGTCCAAGCCTTGCGGTCTCCAACCTGCTGGCGGACCTGGGCCACCTTGGCGGAGTCGACCGCGGGAGCCTTGTTGCCCCATTCCTGGCGGACGTAGGTGAGAACCGCGGCGATCTTCTCGTCGTTCCAATTGAATCCGGAAGTGCCGAAGGACGGCATGGGGGCCGCCCCGGGGAACGCCGCACCCTTGACCTGCAGGGGACCCGTCAGACCGCTAAGAAGGATGCGGATGGTCCGGTCATCGGGGCCGTTCACCCACTCCGATCCGGCGAGCGGCGGATAGGTGCCGGGGATGCCCTGGCCCGTCGGCTGGTGGCAGGTGTAGCACGCCCCCGCCGAATTGAAGAGTCTCTTTCCTTGGGCGATCGGATCGGCCTTGACGACCGCCGTCCCCTGCGACGGCAGCGCGTTCTCGTCGTAAATCAGGGAATTGAAATGCCCTGAATAGTGGATCACGTACATCGCCGAGTAGAGCACGCAGCCGCTCAATACGAAAAGCAGGATCAGGGGGCCGAGCTTGTAATGCGCGTGCTCGTCCGCCCTGGGCCCCAGCGCCTTCTCGTGCGCGTCCACGAGCTGGTCGTCGCCAAAGGCCGCCCTGTCAAAGCGGGGATCCTGGTTCCCGGGCGCGCTCATTTTCTGACCTCCCCCGCGGCCGGCTTGACTGCGGCCGGATGAGCCTCCGGGGCTGCATTACCCGCCGGCGCCGGGTGCGCCTCCGGGTAGTCATAAGTCGTGTTCAAGCTCAGAAGGTAGTCGACAAGCTCGCGGGCCCGGTCCGTAGGCACGATCTGGCGGCCGGGCGCCGGCTCGAGCCGGCCCGTCAGCTTCAGCGCATCGTCCGACACCTGTCCGACGACCTCCCGGTCTTCAAAAAGGAATGAATACGCCGGCATGGCCCCCTGCCCTCCGTAGAGGAGCCGCATCAGGTCTCCGGCGTCCGGGGCGGAAGGCTTCCTGCCCGCGATATTCGTGAGATCCGGCCCGGTTCGCGACCAACCCAATTGGACGTAAGGCTGGTAGATGTAGTCCCGAGCGACGCTTTGGCGGTCTCCCCACCCCCGATCGACGTCGGAGCCAAACCCAGGCCTTCGCACCTGCTGGGTGTGGCAGGACGCGCAGCCCAGGTCCCGGTACACGAGCTGTCCCGCCGCAGCGCTCCCCGGCAGCCGCGCCGGAAACGAGGCGCTCTCGCTGTCGTCGTAGAACGGCGCCAGGCGACCGAGCTGCGCATTGGACCCGATGACAATGCCCGCCCACGACAGGCCGAAAGCCGCCACCAGGCCGAAAAAGAAGAGCGAGCCGTTCTTCATGGCGATTCCTCCCCTTCCCCGGAGTCCGGGGCGCAGGCCAGAGTCCTGAAGAAGTTAACCGCGAGGAGAATGTCGGCAAAAAGCAGAAGGCCCTGGGCAGCCGTCGCGCCGAGGAGCCAGCCCCGGGTTTGTTCTGCGATGTCGGCGAACGCCGTCTTGGGGTCATTCAACGCCCATCCCTGAACCCAGCCCGCAGCCCCAAGGCAGGCTGCGAGAAGCAGGATCCCGATCGAATACACAGCGAAGTGGCCCCGCACCAATCCGCGGGAGGCCCAGGAGCGGCCCGCTATCCTCGGAAGCGCAAAATAAAGCGTTCCAAACAGCATCATCGTGGCGGCGCCGTGGAGCGCAAACTGCCTCTGGGCCTCGTCGAGCTGGGTGAACTGCGTCAGGACCGCGACTCCGCGAACGGACATGATCGCGTCCAGAAGCCCCCCCAGGGCATATGCCAGGACGCCGAATGAAATGAACTTCAGCGAGGTGCCTCCGCCCGAAAATCCGGGGCTCAGGTTCACGAGAACGACAATATAGTGAAACAAAAGGACGACCGCGGCCCCGATGGCCACCGTTGCAATCCAAGCGGGGGCCGGGCCCCCGATCAGATGCCGCCCGCCCGTCCAGCCCCCGAGGAGGAGCAGGCACCAGAATCCGAGGGCGGCCGTGTTGTAGGCCGGCAGGACCCGGCCGGCCACGCGCGGCACGACGTAGTATGCGCCGGCGAGGGCGAGCGGGGCGATCCACAGGGTCCAGAGGCCCTGGGCGAACCAGCCGGCCACGACCGCCTGCAGGACGCCGCGAACGGGAAACCATAGCAGCATGACCTGGGAAACCGAGAAAAGCCACGGAAAGAGAAACAAGGCCGCCACGGCATACCAGTGGGAGGCGAACATGACCTCGCGGCGGCGACCCGTCCATGCCGCGACGCCCGCCAGCGCGACGGCGGCGTAGGCGGCGAAGAGAAGCGGCTGCACGTAGCGCGGCAATTCGAGCATCGGGATCGCGGTCGCCCCGCCGGCTGCGATCCCGGCCAACCCGATCGCAAGGCCGAGATTCCAGAAGAGAGCGCCCGTGCCGGCCCAGCGTGAGGCGCGCAGCGGCTCCCCGGCCAGCCGGCAGAGAACCCAGAGGGCAAGCGCCAGTCCGCAATTTCCAATCCAGCCGTAGACAAAGGCGGTCTCCGCCAGCGCCTGCGCACGGCCGTGGGTGAGCCATGCGTATTCGGCAAGGAACTCCGGGCTGTGCAGCTGAATCGACGAAATGAGCGCCAGGACGCCGGCCACGACGAGCCAGAGAACGCCCGATCCAAGCATGAAAAGAAGCGCGCAGCGGCCCGGACCCCGGTCGGAGTCGGGGTGAACCGCAGCCGGCGGTTCCGAATGGGGACGGGGCGCGTCGGAAATCATGGCGAGGACGGGCCGGACTGGCCCGGGGATTTCGCCCCACTCTCGCGGACAACCAGTTCCATCGCCCGCTCGATCGGAAGCTGGACAACGCCCTTCTTGCGGTCAATCCAGGCATAGGAGGCGGCCTGCCTCCCCTGCCTGGCCCGCAATTCGTCGAGATAGGCCCTGCGCGCAACCGGCGTCGCCTTCCACGCCAGATCCGCCGTCAGCTTCTCCGCGGCCTGGTTCTGCGGCGCGGGCGGCAGGTCCCGCACGTAAACGAGCCGCATGACGACGAGAAAAAGGCTGAAGCCGGCCAGGGCGGCTATGATTGCGACCGGCGAGACCGGCCGGGGGGCATTGGACGGCGCATCATTCATGGTGCATCAGGCTGTCGGCGATCCGGGGATCGCGGATCGGAATGAGACGGGTGGTCGCAAAGCTCCTCAGGTACGCCCAGACGCAGACGCCGCCGACCCCGACGGTCGCGGTCGCCGCCCAGAGAAGCCCGGCCGAGAAGAAGGGAACCGGGTGGCCCTGGGCGTCCTTGATCGCCGGAAGGATGTTCCAGCACAGATCGATGAAGATGACCGCGAGAATCCACACCGCGATCCGGCCGATCGGCCCGCGGTTCACCTTGTACCGGTAGGAAAGCAGGGCGAGGAACGGGACCAGGAAGTGGCCGAAAACAAGGACGAGCCCCACCCCCCACCAGTCGCCGTATTCGCGCAGGTTGTACCAGAAGGTCTCCTCCGGCACGTTGGCGTTCCAGATGAGGAAGTACTGCGAAAACGCGATGTAGCCCCAGAAAACGGTGAAGGCCAGCATCATCTTCCCGATGCTGTGCCAGTGGTCCTGGTTCAGGATGCCCTTGTAGTCGCCGCGATTCCACAGCCACAGCATGATCAGGACTCCGAGCGAGTAGGCGCCGCGCATGCAGTTGGCGAAGAACCAGACGCCAAACATGGTCGAGAACCAGTGGTACTCCAGGCTCTTGATCCAGTATATCGCGGCAAAGGTGAGCGTCACCCCGGTCAGCGGAAGGCCCATCCCCGCCGTGAAGCGGTTCATCGTCGTCCATTTCGCGTCGCCGTCGCCGTCCTGGGAGAACGAGGCCTTCCTCAGGCGCGACGAAAGCCAGATCCAGACGCCGAAGAAAACCGCCGTTCCGATCGTGAAGGCGTTCAGGTTGAGGAAGGCGGCCTTCTTTGCGTAGATGATGTCCGCCCCGACAGTCTTCCCCTCCCCGGCGATAAGGTGCGCGGGATTCATCCAGGACCAGACGAGGTCGCGCGGCCCGATCCACGAGGCGACCAGCAGGGGAAGGAAAAGGAGCGCGAGCCACTTGAAGGCCGCCAGGCCGTGCTCGAACTGCCGGCGGAGCACGGTCGACCACATCGCGTCGAAAATGTGGTGGATGAGGACGAGGAGAAGCATGCCGATCGCCATGGCCGTCCAGAATGAAACGCCGACGAGCCATCCCGTCGCGACAACACCGGCCGGCGAGAAGAGCAGGCCGAGCGCCGTCGCGGCGATTCCGGCGACTCCGATCGCGAGGGCGCGGCCCGGGACGACAGCCGGAGCCGAAGGGGCGCGGATCGGGGCGGCCCCGCCCTCCGCGGCGATGGCAATGGGGGGATTGCTCATTTTATGCCAAGCTCCGGTTTGCGCTCCCTGGGGACATCGCCGGCCGAGCCCGTCTGCGCCCTCTGCAGCGCCCGCACGTAGGCGACAACGGCCCATCGGTCCGCGGGCTCCAGCTTGTCGGCATAGGGGCTCATGTTGAAGACCGGCGCCTTTCCATTCGTGATGACGTTGAAGACCTCGCCCTCCGCCATCTGCCGGATCCGGTCGTCGTGATAGCTGGGCGTCGCGCCCATCCCGTAGCGCTTGGTGATTCCGTTGCCGTCGCCGACGGCGCCGTGGCAGGGGGCGCAGTAGATTCCGTAGCGCTCGCGGCCCCGCTCGAGGAGCCCCATGTCGACCCGGATGGCCGCCGGAAATCCCCTCACCCAGGTTCCGTCCGGATTCTTGCCGAGGTAAAGGGCTTCATCTTCCCGGAGGGGCTGGCTTTGCGGCACCGTTCCGGGCGGCGGCGGCCGGTCGGCCCGCCCATCGGCAAAGAAGGCGCTCGGCCCCTGCGGCTTCAGCTTCGGCTGGTGCTTCATCCCGGGGAAGAGCGAATCGGGAAAGACGTCCAAAGGCGGGCTCGTGAAGGTGGAGCCCCTGAACCCGAGGATCGAGACGGCCAGGACGACCAGGAAGGCGGTGAAGAGGTAGACCGTGCGCATGGTGCTATCAGGCCTCCAGCTCCGATACGTCCAGGCCGCCCGCCTGCTCCAGCAGGGCGCGCGTCCCGGCCGCGCTGTAGCAGGGGTCGCCCGTTTCGATCACGATGAAGAAGCCGTCGTCGGTGGCGCGCCGGATGTTTTCGTACTTGAGCACCGGGTGGTACAGCTTGGTCAGCCCGTTCAGGAAGAACATCCCGCAGATTGTCGCGATGGCGGTGAACAGGATCGTCAGCTCGTAGGAAACCGGGAATGCGTAGAGCGGGCTGAAGAGCGGCTTGCCGCCGACCGTCAGCTTGTAGTCATACGCGTTCATGTACCAGATCATGGACATGCCCGTGCAGAACCCGGTGATCCCGCCCGCGAGCGAGAATCGCGGCACGATCGAGCGCTTGACGCCCATCGCGTTGTCGAGCCCGTGGACCGGCATGGGGCTCATGCAATCCCAGCGCTTGTAGCCGGCGTCGCGCACCCGTTCCGCCGCGCGGTAAAGGGCGCGGGGTGTCTCGAATCGGGCGATCAGGCCGTAGGGTTGTTCAGCCATGCGAGTGGGAGTCGCCGGAGTGGGGGTCGGCCTGGGGCGTGACGGCCTTGATCTCGGCCATCGCCATCAGGGGAAGGAAGCGGATGAAAAGCAGGAACAGGACTGAAAACACGCCGAACGTGCCGAAGAAGGTGAAGATATCCGCAACGGTCGGGCTGAGATAGCCCCAGCTGGAGGGCAGGAAATCGCGGGCAAGCGACGTGCAGATGATGACGAACCGCTCGAACCACATGCCCACGTTTACGAAAATCGACAGCACCCAGACAAAGGTCGTGTTCCTGCGGACGCTCTTGAACCAGAACAGCTGCGGCGTCACGACGTTGCACGAGATCATGATCCAATAGGCCCACGCGTAGGGGCCGAACGCCCGGTTGATGAAGGCGAAGCCCTCGTAGGGGTTCGCGCCGTACCAGGCGATGAAGAACTCCATCGCGTACGCGTAGCCGACCATCGTGCCCGTCGCCAGGGTGATCTTGCAGATGCAGTCGATGTGGTACTGCGTGATCAGGTCCTCGAGCCCGTAGAGCGCCCGAAGCGGCAGCATGAGGGTCAGCACCATGCCGAACCCGGAGAAGATCGCCCCCGCGACGAAGTACGGGGGGAAGATGGTCGTGTGCCAGCCCGGGATCAGCGAAACCGCGAAATCGAACGACACGATCGTGTGCACGGACAGGACCAGGGGGGTCGCGATGCCGGCCAGGATCAGGTATGCCATCTCGTAGTTGCTCCAGGCGCGGGCCGAGCCGCGCCAGCCCATCGCAAAGAAGCCGTAGATCCGGGCCCTCAGGACCCGCCCTGTGGCCCCGAAACGGTCCCGCAGGGTCGCCAGGTCCGGAATCATCCCAACGTACCAGAAGAGCACCGACACCGTCCCGTAGGTCGAAACCGCGAAGACGTCCCACTCGAGCGGCGAGCGGAACTGCGGCCAGATGCCGTTGTAGGTCGGAATCGGGAAGAGGAACCAGGCGTACCAGACTCGGCCGACGTGGAACACGGGGAATATGCCCGCGCAAACGACGGCGAAGATCGTCATCGCCTCCGCGGAGCGGTTGATCGATGTCCGCCATTTCTGCCGCAGCAGGCACAGGATGGCCGATATCAGCGTCCCGGCGTGGCCGATGCCGATCCAGAAGACGAAGTCGACGATCGGCCAGCTCCAGTTGACCGGAGTCCGGTGCCCCCACACGCCGACGCCGGTTGAAACGACGTAAATGATCCCCGCCACCGTGAAGCTGGCGATGAAACAGGCGACCCCGAAGCACCACCACCACCATGCGGGCGTGGCGCCCTCGACGATGCCGCAGATCTTGTTCGTGATCCAGGCGAAGTCGCGGTTGTTGGCGACGAGGGCCGGACGCGGCATCGCCACCGGGTTCACCTCCCGGAGGATCGCCGGCGCGGCGAACATCTGCTCGCTGTTGTCCGACATCAGCCGGTTCCTCCGTTCTGCGCGGCGCCGCCCGGATGGGTCTTCGTATTACGCTCGCGCCGGCTCAGCGGCAGAGCCTGGTAGTCGGGCATGCGCGGATTCGGATTTCGCAGGCGGGCGAGGTAGGTCGTGCGCGGCCGCGTGTTGAGGTAGCCGAGCAGCGAGTAGTCCTGGGACCTGGCCTTGGCCTGCGACACCGCGCTGTTCGGATCGAGGATGTTGCCGAAGACGATCGCCTCCGCGGGGCACGCCTGCTGGCAGGCGGTCCGGATCGTTCCGTCGGGGACCGCCACATCGCCGGGCCGGCCCTCCTGGGCGGCCTTGACCTTCCAGCGGATCTTCCCGTTCTCAATCCGCTGGACGCAATAGGTGCATTTCTCCATGACGCCGCGCATCCGCACCGTGACTTCCGGGTTCTTGGCCATCTTGACCAGTTCCGGCATGCCCTGCGGCCCGAGCGGGCCCATGTACAGGCTGTCGAGCCGGCGCTCGTTCCAATCGAAGAAATTGAACCGGCGCACCTTGTACGGGCAATTGTTGGCGCAATAGCGGGTGCCGACGCACCGGTTGTAGGCCATGACGTTGATGCCCTCCTCGTCGTGCACGGTCGCGTTGACGGGACAGACCATCTCGCACGGCGCCAGCTCGCACTGCATGCAGGCGACCGGCTGGAGCGACACCTGGGGATCCTCCGGGATCTCGCGGTTGCCATCGCCGCCGAATGCCCCGCCGTCGAGCCGCCCGTCGGAGTAATAGCGGTCGAGGCGGATCCAGTGCATGACGCGGCCCCGGACCGCCTGGTCCTTTCCGACGATCGGGATGTTGTTCTCCGCCTGGCAGGCCACGACGCACGCGTTGCATCCGATGCACGTGTTCAGGTCGATGCTCATGCCCCACTGGTGCACGCCGTCGAATTTCGGCGTCTGGTAAAGCGAATTGCCCCGCGGGATCTCGGTCGCGCGCTGCGCGGGCGTCATCTTCTCGCCCTCCTCGCCGATCGTGGAGGGCGTCTCCGCCTCCATGCCGACCTCCTTGACGAAATCCGGCTTTTCGCGGTACTCGTCCAGGTTGGCCTCCCGGACGATGTCCCGGCCCTCCATCGACCAGTGCTCCTGCAGGTCCGCAAGGACGGCGCGCTCGCCGGTCAGGGCGAGCGTGGCCCCGGAGGCAAAATGGGGCGCGGTTGAGGAGCGGAGCGCATAGGCGCTGAAGCCCACCCCCTGGCCGACCCGGCCCGAGACCGTCCGCCCGTGGCCCATTGGAAGGACGATCGTGTAGTCCGAAAGGCCCGGCTGGATGTGAAGCGGGCCGCGGACCTTCCTCCCTGCCAGGGTCACTTCGCCGACATGGGCCATTTCCCTGCCCTTTTCAAACTGGTTTGTCTCGTCGCGGGCCACCTGCAGGACGGAGCCCTTCGAGGCGATCCCAAGCGCCTTGCCCAGCTTGGGGCTTACGAGGATGGCATTGTCCCAGGCGATCTTGGTGATCGGATCCGGGCACTCCTGGAGCCACCCGTTGTTCGCGAACCGGCCGTCGTCGACCTTGTAATCGGCGACAAAGCGAACTTCGAGGGAATCCCGGCCCAGGACCGCCGGCGCAGGCGCCTGGGCGACCAGGCGGCCGAGGGCCGAGCCGTCGAAGTCGGACGAGACCTTCGGATAGGCCGAATCGGCGAGAAGGCCGTCGTGCAGGAAGCGCCGGAAGACGGCATCCGGATCTCCCCCGGCAACGGCCGTGATCGTGGATTGCACCAGCGCGCGCGGATCCGAAACCGCCTCGCCCGCAATCCGGGCGATGACCTCGATTTCCGTGAACCCGCCGAAAAGAGGCATGATCATCGGCTGGATGGGCACGATCGTTCCATCGAGGGTCCGGGCATCGCCCCAGGATTCCAGGTAGTGCGCCGCGGCGACATGGGTCCCGGCGAGCGCCGAGGTCTCGTCGGCGTGGTATCCGAAGCGCACGACCTCCGCCACCGAGCGTTGCAACGCCGCCCAGCCAAGATCGGCAGGCGCGTTGTAGACGGGGTTTCCCCCAAGGATGACCAGGGTCTTGACCGCCCCGCCTCCTATCCGCGCCGCCAGTTCGGCAATGGAGCTTGCGCGGCTTTCGGGCACTTCCACGAAATCGACGGTGCTCCCGATGTTTCCCAAAGCCGCGTTGATTGCGTAGGCGATCGAATGGACGGCGGCGGGCAGGTGCGATCCGGCGAGGACCAGGCACCCTCCCTTGTTCGCCATCAGGTCGGCGGCGCATTCCTCGATCCAGCCCGCCTTTGCGTCGAGGTGCCGCCCAAGGGCTGCGTAGGATTCGTCGCCTGTGATCCTTGACGCAAGCGCCCCCGCAAAGGCCAGCATGTGGCTGCTGGCCAGGCGCCAGCGGTGGTCGGCCATGCTCCCGGTGATCGTGAAAGAGCTCTCCGCCATGTACAGGCGGTTCATCGAATCATCCTTGTTCGTGACGCGGCGGCCCGTCGCAAAATCGCGGGAATACGTGAGGCTCCCGGCCTCCGCGTGGAGAAAGTCGGCGTCTATCGAAACAATCCGTTTTGCCTTGGCGAACCGGTAGACTGGCTTCACGGACCGGCCGAAGGCGGCGCGGGCGGCCTCCGACGCCGGCTCGTCGCTCACCGGCTCGTATTCAGCCCAGATGGCCTGCGGAAGCTTGCGCCGCAGTTGCTGAACGAGCCGGGCGCGCGTCGGCGAGGAGGACTCTTCAGCGAGAAAGGCGAGGCCCGCACCCTTGCCTTCGAGGTAGGCGCGGCCGATTCCGGCAAGGAACTCCCCGACGGCCGCGGAATCGATGGCGGCTCCGTTTCGGGCATGAGCAGTCGCCCGATCCGGATCGTACAAGTCCAGGAGCGAGGCCTGCGCAAGGAGCGAACTGGTTCCCCCGTTAGGGGCATACACGGGGTTGCCCTCCAGCTTGGTCGGGCGGCCCTCGTGGGTCTCCGCAAGAAGAGGCACGGCCGTCTTCCTCAGCGGCATCGCCGTCGCATAGTAAAGCGGCATCCCGGGTATGTAGCCCTCGACCGACTTGCCGAACGGAAGGATGTGCGACTCCGGGCGGCGGCAACCGGACAGTCCGACGCCTCCGAGCGCGAAGGACGCAGCCATGATCTTCAGGAACTGGCGGCGGTCCACCCCTTCCAGGGCCGATGCGCCCTCGGGAAATTCCCGCTCGAGGTGGCTGCGGAATCCCGGCGAATCGGCGAGTTCGCCGAGGCTGCGCCAGTATTGGGGGCCGTTCACGGCGCGCTCGGACGGAGCTGGATGGACGATCTTTCGCTTCATCGGTGGCAGCCGGAGCAGCTCTGCGGCGGATTGACTTTCCAGTCGTGGACGAACCTCGCTCCCATGGCGAGCTGGTCGGCGGCGCTGGGCGCCTTCCAGTCCAGGTTGGTCACCTGGTCGCGCGGCCTCAGATGCGGGGCGGGATCCCTGTGGCAGTCGAGGCAGAAGCCCATGCTGAGCGGCTTGTCGTGCCGGACGATGTCCATCGTGTTGATCGGACCGTGGCATTCGACGCAGCCCACGCCGCGCGCGATGTGAATCGAGTGGTTAAAATACACAAAATCGGGCACTTGGTGGATCTGGACCCACGGAACGGGCTGGCCGGTGGCATAGCTGCGCCGGACCACGGCCAGGAGCGGACTCGTGGCCTTGATCTGGCCATGGCAGTTCATGCACGTCTGGGCCGTCGGAAGGTTGGCAAAGCCGGACTTCTCCACGTTGCTGTGGCAATACCGGCAGTCGATCCCGAGCTGGCCCGCATGCAGGGCATGACTGTAGGGCACCGGCTGCACCGGCGCGTAGCCCACCCGCGCGTACTTGGGCGTCATGTAATACGTCATTCCCGCCGTGGCCATCCCGGCGGCCACGAACAGGTAGATGATTATCTGCAGCGGCAGCCGGTTGACCGATTTTGGGAAAAATTTCGACATGAACCTGATGTCGCCGTTGTCGTCAGGACTCCGAATGCCCCTCCCGGGTCATAACACGCCCGAATGAAGCGTCAGCGTGGCTGGACTTGAAATAGGCAGATGGGCTTGGGTCACTGGATGGGTTTTTGAGACAGGAAATCGCGGCCAAGGCAAGGATGCCGTCTTTCTGATGTAAACCAAATTTTCTAATGAATCTGCTTATGGTCCCTGAACTAGAGCTTTCGCTAATGACGCGCGGATTCCAAATCATTCCATGAAGAGCCCATCGCGCATGGGCCGCCGAAAATCGCACCGGCTGGCTATGTCGGGGTTGTGCGTGACCAGGACGACGGCCTGGCCGTTCTCCTTGGCCAGCCGTGTGAGCAGGTCGAACACGATCGCCGAGTTTTGGACGTCCAGGTTGCCCGTGGGCTCGTCGGCGAGAATGATGGAAGGCTGGTTCGCAAGCGCCCTGGCAACCGCCACCCGCTGCTGCTCGCCGCCCGAAAGCTGGGTGCCCAGCCGGCCGATCTTGTCGCCGAGCCCGACCGAATCGAGCAAAGCGGCCGCCCGATCCTCCATCTGGGCCGCGGTGAGCCGTCCCAGTTTGCGCATGGGCATCATCACATTCTCAAGGGCCGTGAACTCGAGCATGAGGAAATGGAATTGAAAAACGAACCCGATGTGCTCGCCGCGCGCCGCCGTCCGCGCGGTGTCATCGCTTTTCGACATGAAAGAGCCGTTTATCCAGATGTCGCCGGCATCGGGCCGGTCAAGGAGTCCAAACAGGTAAAGCAGGGTCGATTTTCCGCACCCCGAGGGACCCACGATCGCATAGACTTGTCCGCGCCGGGCCTCGAACGAGACTCCCTTGAGAACGTGGACCCTGCCCTCCGCATTGCCGAGGTATCGGTGGAGATCGGAGCACCGCAGCGCCACGTCGGCGCCGGGCAGGTCCGGAGCCGCACTCATTGGGAGGTCCCCCGGATGATGTCGCCCGGTTCGAGCCGCGCCGCGCGCCGGGCGGGAATGAGGCTGGCCACCATGACCATCACGACCGAGATCGCGACCGCCTCCACGTAATGCCAGGGGTCCCTGTTGACGATGAATTTGTCGGTCCGAAATATCGTGCGGATCGGCAGCGGCACCTGCGACACGCCGTAGGTGCCCGCCAGCCCGAGAAGGCAGCCGCCGACAGAGCCAAGCGCGAGGACGATCATCGCCTGCCAGAGGAATATCCGGGAAATGTCCTGTCGCGTGTACCCCATCGAGCGCAGGATGGCGATCTCCTTTGTCTTTTCCATGACAATCATGGCCAGCGTGTTAAACATGGCCAAGCCTGCGATTAGGGTGAAGACAAGAACGGTGATTCCAGTCGAAATCCGCAGCGCCCGAAAGACACCCAGCCACTCCTTCTCGCGGTATTGCCAGGCGGCCACCCGATGCTGCAGGACATCCTCCATCCACGGAAACGAGTCGGCCAGCGCCCTGTCATTGTCGTGGAGACTTACCTGCAGGTAGGAGGCGCCGGTCGGCTTCCGCAAAAGCGAGCGCGCCTGCTCCATCTGCAGGAACACCCGCACCTTGTCGATGTCCTCGACGCCCGTCGCATAGATCGCGCTCACCCGAAACACCCTCGTCTGCGCGCTGGTTTGCAGCTGGAAGGTGTCGCCCACGGTCAGGTGCTCCCGGTCGGCGAGGGCCCGTCCGATCAGGGCGCCGTCCGGCGCCGTCCGGAAATCGACGAGCGAACCCTCCGATATCTGGTTTCCCAGGTCCGAAACCTTGAGCTGGTCCTCCAAATGGATGCCGTACACCTGCACGGTGTCGTCCTTGAACGAACTGCTGATCGTCACATTGGAACCGCGCAGCACTTCGGAGACGCCGGCCACGTTCGGAAACGTTTGAAGCGTTTCCTTCAGGTCCTCCGGATAGTCGATTCCCTCGATGTACTTGCGGTTCTGCACCTGCACCTCGAACGGCGAACCGTAACCGCCGGCGCTGATGCTCTGGAAGGTCGCCTGCCGCTTGTCCGCGACCAGCAGGGCCCCGTCCGTCCCGAGAATCGTCCTTATGAAGAAACCCTCGAATCCGCTCGTCGTCGCCTGCGTCACGACGAACAGGCCGACCCCGAGGATGATGCACGAAAGGCTCATCACCATCGAGCGCTTCTTCGCCGTGAGAAACCGGAGCGCTATCCTGAAATTGGGGGACATGGGGACGAAATGCCCTTACTTGGCCAGGTGAAGGGCGTCGGGGGGCATGACCTTGACGTTGACCGGCTCCCCGGCGTGGAACTTCTCGAGTTCGTCGACAATCACCTGGTCGCCAGGCGACAGGCCTTCGGTGATCTCGACACCGGAGGCCCAGATGAATCCGCGCCTCACCTTCCGCTCCTCGACCTCGCCGGCTCGGACCAGCCAGACAGCGTCGCCGTTGTCTGAAAACATCGCGCGGCGGGGAATGATGGCCTTCGCCAGGTGCTGGTCCACGGTGATGGTGACCTCACCGTTGATCCCGGGGACGAGCGGGTGGTCGGCGTCCACGGGCACGTCCAGGTACACGAGGTGGCGCTGGGTCGCCGGGTCGGCGGTCGGAAGGATTTGCGTCACTTTGGCCGCGAAGAACGTCGAGCCGTAGGGAATGAAAGTGACGGTGGCCTCGTCCCCCACCCTCACTTTTGCAAAGTCTTCCTCGCTGATCTTTCCTTCGACCCTCTTGTTCAGGGAGATCAGCTCCGCCAGCGGATCGCCCTGGCCGACCAGATCCCCCGGATGTTTGTAGACGACGGAAATCACCGCGTCGAAGGGCGCCGTGATGGTCATCTTCTCCAGTTTGCGCTTGTCGACCTTGATCTGATTTTCGTAGTTCGCGATCGCGTGCTGGCTTTCGATCTTCTTCAGCTGCAGCCCCTGTTCCAGCGCCTTGACCGCACGCTCCTCGATCGCAACGTCCGCCGCCGCGACCGATCCCAAGGCATTCAAACGCTTGTAGTTCGCCAGCTTGACGCGCTCCCCTTCGAGGCCCAGTTCTCCCGTGTGGTCGGCTTCGAAGCTCGCCTTCGCCGCATCGTAGTCAATTTGCGCCTTGTCGATCTCAAGCATGAGATCGCCCGGATCCATTCGCCCGAGCAAGTCGTCGACCTTGACCTCCTTGCCCGGCTTGAGGTTGAAATCCTTGAGGAGCAGCCGGCCCGAGCTGTCACTCTTCAGCTCCATCACGATCTCGGGAATGACCGTGATGTTGCCGGGCCGCGCGTCGATCGCCTTGTCGGATATGACCGGTTCCACCAGCGCGAGCGGACGAAGCGAGCGGAAAACGGCGATCGCCGCCACGGCGACGATGGCGGCGGCCACGGCAAGTTTCAGAATGATGCGGGAACTACGGTTTGGCGCGGGCATAGCTGGCGGGGATTTGGTTCATGACAGGATCGGCGCCGACCACCGACAGGAAGTCGCACCAGCTCGACAGGAACCCGTTCCTTGCGGAAGCGTCGTCGATTTCGCCGGCGTTGTACACATATTGGCTGTGGTCGGCGGCGTCCTGGGATATGTTGCCGAGTTTGAGCTCCGACTGCTGCTGGATGTTGCTGTAGTTGGAGATGGCGAACTGCCGTTCGGTGACCTGAAGCTGGCGCCAGGCGAGGTCGACGCTGCGCCGCGAATTCTGCGCGTCGCTCAGGATCTGATCGGTGGTCTGGTCAAGCTGCCGCTCGGCCTGGCGCCGGCGAAGCAGCGCCTCGCGGGTCCGTCCGCGGGTCTGGAATCCGTCGAAGATGGTCCAGTCCACCCGCAGGGCGACCTGCTCGGACGTCAACGCAGTCTGGGTCACCGCGCCGTTCTGCACGTTGCTCTGGTTCCATTCCTGAATCGATGCACCAGCTGAAAAGTTGGGCATGAGCCCAAGGCGGGCGTTCTTGTATTGAAGCACGGATTGCGCGACCTGCAGCCTGCCCTGCTGGACCTGAATCGTGTTCTGCGCGCCGGTCTGAAGCAGCCCGGCCACCAGGGCCGAGGATGCGGCTGCCGCATATTTGGGCAACGGGATCCCTTCGGGAACCGAGTCGCCCGGAAGTTCTCCGACGCCCGCCTGCCTGGCAAACGCGCGGCGCGCAAAATCGTAGGCCTGGGTGTCCTTGTCGAAGGCCAGCTGGGACGAGTCAAAGTCAAGCTGCGCCGCGTTCAAGGCCGACTGCGGAATCGTTCCGGCCTTCAGCTCGACGTTGGCCAGATCCAGGGCCTTTTGCCTCATCTTGAGGCTGAGCTGCTCATTGCGGAGCGCGATCCTTGCGATGATCAACGCCTCGTATTGCCTGCGCATCGAGTTGGCGAAAGTCAGGTAACCGAGGGCAAAGTCCTTCTCGGACAAAAGCACGGCGATCTTCTGCATCTGAAGCTGGTTGCGGAGGGCGCCCCAATGAAATACGGGCTGGCTGATTGCGACCTGGTAAAAGGTGCCCAGGGAGCGGCTGGTGGCCTGGGCATTGTTCGCGATCGCGGTTTCATATTCGCCGTACTGTGCGTTGCTGGATACGCCCGGCAGCATCGGCGCGTAGCCGTTGTAAAGCCGCTGGGCCTCGGCGATCGAAATATTGATGTCCTTCGCGATCATATCGGGCGCCTGTTTCAGCCCGTTTTCGATCAGTGGCCGCAGTCCTGGCATCAGATCCTCGGGCATTGTCCCCGTCACGCCCGTTTGCTGGGCAAAAACCGGTCCCGAAAGCAAGAATGCGAGGGCGGCACCCCCCGCAAAACGTCCGATGCCTACTGAGGGCAGGAAGACACGCATCAACATTGGCTAAGGCAAATATGGGAGGGTTCAGACCGCGGCATTTCACAGACCTTGGCAACCCCGAAAATCACGCGACCCGACACTGGGACCCTGTCCCCATCCATGGGTTGCAGGAATCTGCTGCGTCCGCGGCTCGAAGTGGCCGTCCGGACCCGCGAAATCAACCTGACTTCCCTGGGCGGAGATCTTCCGCCGGCCCAAGGCTCCCTATCCCGCTGCCAGGCTCCCATCGGTCGCCGGCGGAGTCTTCGCAGCCGCCCTTGCCCGCTTCCGCCTTCTGCGCGACGCGCCCTGAACACGGCCTTCGGAAAGAAGCGCGAATCGCTGGACAATCGCCGCGCCCCGCCAGGCGTGCCCGGCCATCAGGTCGAGTTGCCGTTGCACATCCGGATCGTCGATCTTCCGGCGAAGGATCTCGACGGACATGAGGATGGGCGCGAGCGCATGACTGATCTCGTGGATCATTTCGCCGGCGCTGAAGCCGGTTGGGAGGGTGCAGAAGGCGATGTCCGGCGGGTTGAACAGGGGCATTGGCTTAAAGGGTGAGCGGCAAAAGGCCCCCGGTCCTTCGCAAATGCAACGCGCGCGACTACCGGATTTCCGGTACGCCTACCGCCGGCCTGTCCGGGCGCCAGTCTACGAGGGCAGGCCAAGGAGTTTCTCAGCGTTATTGCGGAACAGGGCGGTCAACTCCCCTTCTGAGAGGCCGGATGCCTTCGCCTCGGAAACCAGGCGCCCGAGTTCGGGCTCCGAGCCGAATGCGGGATACAGGTTGAGCGGATAGTCCGAACCGAAGAGCACCCTGCCCTGTCCGGCTAGCGCGGAAAAACGGCGCCAGACGCCGGAGTCATAAAGGAGCGGCGAGGCGGAGGTGTCGTAGTAAAGGTTAGCCATCGCGGCGGCCTCGGGGGACCGCAGCGGAAGCAGGCCGCCCCAGTGGGCCAGGATGAAATTCGTGCGAGGAAATCCCCGGGCGATCCTGAGGAAGTCGTCGAGGGGGGTCGCCACGCGCCCGGGATAAAATCTCCCTTCCGGATCGGTCACGTGCAGGTTGACGGGCAGCCCGATTTCTCCGGCGAGAACAAGCGCCTCGCCCCAGACCGGATCGGTGACTGGGAAGCCCTGGGAATGGGGCGAAAGCTCGCCCAGCCCCGCCAGCCCCTCGCCGCGGGCCCTGAGTATCTCCTCCCGGACGGCGGCGGACCCGGCCGCCGGGTGGATGGAGGCAAAACCGGAAAGGCGGTCCGGATGAAGGCGGACGCACTGCGCATAGAACCGGTTCTGCCGGGCGCAGCTGCCCGGGTTCTCCCAATACCAGCCGAGCAGGACCGCACGCTCCACGCCGGCGCTGTCCATCGCATTCAACAGTCCGTCGACAGAAGGGAACCCCTGGACAGGCCGTCCGTCGCGGCGCTGCCGTGTGCAAAGCTCCAGCCAGCGCCGCTCGCCGTTCGCCGCGGCCCACCCCGCCGGGTCGCCGTTGATCTCCGGCGGATACAGGTGAACATGGCTGTCGATCGGGCGAACCAC
>CAZSEH010000009.1:24941-61808 GCA_964605835.1 uncultured Opitutaceae bacterium | reverse complement strand
GCTCCTGCATCTCCGCCATCGCCTGCACCTGGCTGCCGCGGTCGAGGATGTTGACGCCTTTCTTGGTCGCGATCACCGGGTCGCCGTCGAAGTAGGCGCCGCGCTGCTCGAATTCCGTGAAATCCTCGACGCTTTTCATCGCGCGCTGGGAGCCGAAGAGCCGCTGGATGTTCACGCCCCGCAGGCTCGGAGTATCGACCCGGTGCCGGAACGCCTGCGGGCGGGTGTCGCCCGCGAGATGCGTGGCGGCGTCGGTGTGGCCGTTCGAGTGGCAGTCGAAGCAGGCGACGCCGCGGCTCGGGCGGGCGGAGCGGCGGTCTTCCGTGGCATTGAACTGCTGCTGCGGAAAAGGCGTGAGCAGGAGCCGCAGGCCGTCGAGCTGTTTGGGAGTCAGGATGCCGTTGAACAACGCAAAGAAATTGTCGAAGGTCACGACCTGGCCCTGCGACACATCGCCGAGGTCGGGGCGGGTAGTCAGAAAGATCGGGGCGGGATACTCCGGCAGAAAGTGGTCGGGCAGGTCAAAGTCGAGGTCGAACCGCGTCAGGTCGCGCTGCTCCTGCCGCTTTAGCTCATCGATCACAAAATGCGGGAACAGCATGCCGCCTTCGGCGTGGCTGGGGTGCGGCAGCGGCATGAAACCCGCAGGAAAAAGGTCCCGCGAGCGAATTTCCCCGGGCGTCAGCGTTGCCAGCATTTCCCAGGTGACGCCGGGCTTGAGCCTCGCGCGCACGCCCTGCTGCACCGGCTTTCCCCGGGTCATCGTGGCATCCCGCGCCGGCCGGTTGGCCAGGTCGTAGCGTTCCGCCAGGAAATCGCGCTGCGCCTGCATGGTCCCGGCCTTCGCCTGGTCCGCGCGCCGCTGGATCGCGTCAAACGGTTCCTCGATCCTGACCTCCATGTAGCTCGAGGTCCTTGCGACCGGATCGGTCGCCGGCTCCGCATGCGCACCGCCGCAAACCCCCAATGCCAGGATGGGGAGCACGCCCCGCGGACACGCCCGGAGATGAAGACTCAGGCCGCGCATGAATGACGGGGGCCGCGCGGTTCAATGGGTTTGGGATTCATGGATCGGACGGGCCGCCCCTCCAGGGGAGGTGACGATGCCGCACGGCATTCTAGCACGCACTTATCCGCATGCCATGGGGTGTTCAGGGTACATTCATTCATGGGAGCTGCGCCCGGCAATTGAAGGCCGCCTGCGTCCACCGCGAGACCTGGTGAGGGCGCCTGCTCAGGCCGCCGTCGCCGCGGCGTAATTGGCCTCCGCCTGCTGCCAATTCAGGACGTTCCAGAAGGCCGCCACATAGTCCGCCCGCACGTTCTGGTGCTTCAGGTAGTAGGCGTGCTCCCAAACGTCCAGGCCGATGACCGGCGTCGAGCCTCCGCTCAGCGGCGAATCCTGGTTGGGTGTCGTGTGCACCACAAGGCTGCCGTTCTTCACGCTGAGCCACGCCCAGCCGCTGCCGAAGACCTTCATCGCCGCTGCGGCAAACTGGGTCTTGAACGCGGCGGACGAGCCAAAGGTCTTGTCTATCGCCGCGGAGAGGTTTCCCGGCTGGCTGCCCGCCTGCGCGGCCGGGGCGATGATCCTCCAAAAAAACGAGTGATTCACGTGGCCACCGACATTGTTGCGCAGCGTGGCCCGGATCGCCTCGGGCGTCCCGTCCAGGTTGGCGAGAATCGCCTCGGCCGTCAGCGAGTGCAGCTCCGGATGACCGGCGAGGGCCTTGTTGGCGTTGGTGATGTACGCCTGATGGTGCTTCGAATAATGGATCTGCATCGTGCGGGCGTCGATCTGCGGCTCGAGGGCGTCGTAGGCGTAGCCGAGCGGGGGCAGGACAAACGGTTGCGGGGCGCCCGCGGAGGCTGCGGCGGCGGCCCTGGAAGCCAATGCGCCCATGCCGAGCAGCGCGGCGCCGGCGCCGAGAATCTTGACGGCATCGCGGCGGGTGACGAAATTTTCGGGGGAATCGGGTGTCATAGGGGCGAAACGTATGCGCGGTCGCCGTGTCTCGCAAGCGGGCGACGGGAAGAAACCGGGTAAGGGCGAAGCCCGGCCGGGCGCGGGCACTCAGTGCGGATGGCGGTGTTGCAGGATATGCGGGCGCTCCAGGCCGTGGGCCAGCATCAGTTCCTCGTCGTTCAAAAGCAGGTCCGGAGGGCCGTCGCCCACGACCCTCCCGCCATCGATCAGAATCGCCCGCGAGCACAGCTCCACGACAAGTTCCAGGTCGTGCGTGGCAATGATCTTGGGTGTGGATATGGCGCGCAGCAGGGCCTTCAGCTCCCGCTTGCCGCGCGGATCAAGCTCGCTCGTCGGCTCGTCCAGGACGAGAACCCGCGGCGAACAGGCGAGGATGCCTGCCAGGCATACACGCCGCTTCTCGCCTCCGCTCAGGTGATGCGGCGCGCGCTTTTCGAATCCGCTCAATCCCACCTGCCCCAGGGCTTCGGCCACCCGGCCGGGCACCGAGGCGGCGTTGCCAAACTGCTGCGGCCCAAAGGCGACGTCCTCGTACACCGTGGGGCAGAACAGCTGGTCGTCGGCGTCCTGGAAGAGCAAACCGACCTGGCGCCGGATGTCCGCGATATTGTCGTCGGTCACCGGGCGCCCGAAGACGAAGATCGACGGCTCCGGCGGCGGCCGATCCGGCAGGATACCGTTCAAGTGCAGCAGCAGGGTCGATTTTCCCGCCCCGTTCGGCCCGATCAGCCCCACGCACTCGCCATCGGCAACGCTGAAGCTGATCCCGCGCAGGGCCTCAGCCCCGTCGGGATAACGGTAGCGCAGGTTGCGCACCTCGATTGCGGCGGCGGCGCTCATTTCCACCCCCGGGCGCACATCGCGGCATGGATTCTCTCGGCGCGCTCCGTCGAGCGCACGAAAAGCCGGCCGACGACCGCCGCCAGCGATTTCCAGGCGCCGCGCCGGCCGCGCGAGAAGGTGCGGCAGGCCCGGGCGCGCCGCATCCGCTCGGATTCCTCTATGAGGACGAAAAGGTAGCGGTACATGAGGGCGAGTGTCGTGATCAGGAGCGCCGGCACCCGCACCCTTCTGAAGACGCGCAACAGCTCGGCAAACGGAGTCGTGTTCGAAAGCAGGATCACCGTCAGCAGGCAAAGGGTCGCCCTGACGACGATCCGGGCGAAGATCCTTCCGCCATCGGGCTGGAAGATCGCCAGGATCGCGACTCCGAGCGCCAGGGGTTCGAGAAAAACAAGCCGCTTCAGAAGAAAGAGCGGGGGGATCCGGCTCAGGGCGGCAGCCAGCAGCAAAACGCACGCCGCCGGGACGAACGCCCTCGGCGTGCTGACCGTCGCCACAAGAATCGCCAGGGCCGCGGCCAGCTTGACAGCGGCGGGCAGTCGGTGGACGGGACTGTCAATCCGGCTGTGAGGATCCAGACTATAGTTCATGGCCCTGCCCGTTTCGGGGAATCGGGGTGCGATGCAATGAAATGGCGGGCCATCAGCGGGTCTTGGTTGCGGTCCCGGGTGTTACCACCCGCGCCACAACAAAGGCGAGGATGAACACAAGAACGGTCCCCGCGGCGCCCGCGATCGAAGTGCCAAGGGGGGCCGACCTGATCCACGACAGCCTGTAGTTCGCCAGCGGCGCGGGCGCGATCACGGCGTGGTGGGAGAAGCCGAGCGAGGCTGCGACTTTCTCCAGGCCGTCGGGCCAGGGCGAGGCGAACGGCGAGACGAACAGCGCCAGGCCGAGCGAGATCAGCAGGCCGTAACCCACGGCCTGCCGGTGGCTCAGCGGGCCCGAAGCGGGTGCCGATGGATCGATCAAATCGGGGCGCGTCCGCTGGATCGCGACAATGACGAGGACGGTGACCGCGGCCTCGCCCATCCCGATCAGCAGGTGCACGTTGACCATTGCTGGAAAAACGATCGCCCATGGCGCCGTGCCCGATATCGCCAGTTCGCCGGCGACCAGGACCGCCGCGATCGTGGCCGAGCACCAAGCCGCAAACGCCGCCCCCATGATCACGCCGCGCGGACCCGGGGCGAGCCGCTGGACGCAGCGGTAGATCGCGTAACCGCCGACACCGCCCACGACGCCCATGTTGAAGAGGTTCGCCCCCAGCGCCAGGAGGCCGCCGTCGGCGAACACCAGGCACTGCACGATGAGGACTGCCGCCAGAACCAGGACCGCGGCTCCCGGCCCGAGCAAAACCGCAATCAGGACGGCGCCGAGAAGGTGCCCGGAGGTGCCTCCGGCGATCGGAAAATTCAGCATCTGTGCGGCAAAGACAAACGCCGCCGCAAGCCCCATCAGCGGAACGCGCCGGCGCGGCAATTGCCGCCGCAGCTGACGAACCGCCAGCGACAGTCCTCCCGCCGCCAGGACGCCGGTCGCGACCATCGTTTTCCCGTCGAGGAATCCGTCGGGGATATGCATTGCCCGGTAAGCCTAGAGGAGGTTTGGTGCGCAAGACAAACCAACCCGCAATGGGCTCGGGTTTGGCATTGCGGAAGACGGTTGCGTAATCATACTTATGCGTTTGCCGTCGCCTTCCTAAAATAAGCTGGCATGCTGGCTGATGCCTAGTCCGCACCATGTCTTGTATTCTTATAGTGGATGACAATCTGTCCGTGCAGCTGACTCTGGAGTTCTGCCTGCAGGACGCCGGTTATTCCGTGGTCCTGGCGGGCGATGGCACTGCGGCGCTTAGCGCCGCCGCGACGGAGCCGATCGATCTAATTCTCCTCGATGTTAACATGCCATTCATGAATGGGATGGCCGTTTGCCAGGCGCTCAAGTCAAACCCGGCGCTCAGCCACATTCCAGTCGTCATGATGACGTCGTGCCCGACCCGGGAAACGATTTCCCGCGCCATCGCCGCCGGGGCGCTGGAGATGATGCCCAAGCCGTTCGCATTGACCCAACTTTACGAGATCGTCTCCCGCAATCTGCCCGGCGGCGCAAGGACGGCGGCGACGCCACCGCAGGAATCCTCGCGCACCCAGGCAAACGGCTTCCCTCCGCCGAGCCTTCGCGGCGAGGCGTTCGGCTTCGGAAGCTAGCCTGCAGTTCAACGGGCTGAGGCGATCGCGGCGGCGAAACGGTCGAGTTCCTCGATCGTATGTTTCTCGCCGCCTCTCAGGAGCGAGGTGCCAACGAGCGCGGCACTGAACACCCGGCGCGCAAGAACCTCGCCGACGTTGGCCGCGTTGATGCCGCTTTCGGCGATCTTGACGCACGAGGCGGGAAGCCGCGCCGCCAATTCGAACACACCCAGGTCGGTTGTGAAATCCCGGCCGACCAGGCGCGTGATCTTCGAGACGCTGAAACGCGCCCCGCTTTGAAAATTTCTCGAATTTATCCCGCAGAGCTTCACGCCCGGGGGCAGAAGCTCGATTTCCTTTTCGTCGTGCACCTCGCAAAGCACGTCCATTCCCAATTCCACCGCCAGATCGTGCAGCGATTGAAACCGCGCCCGATCCGTAACGACGCCCGCCATGAGAAGCATGGCGTCGGCCCCGATCGCCCGCGAGTAATAGACCTCGTACTCGTCCTCGATGAAATCCTTTCTGAGAATGGGTTTACGCGTCTCGCGATGCACCTGCCGGAGTGCGGCCGGAGAACCCCCGAAATGGGTGAATTGGGTCAGGACTGAAATCGCCGACACAACAGGGTGGTGGTCATACAGCCTGTGGACATGGGCCAAACCCTGGGACTCCATGACGCTCATGCGCCCCATGCTCGGCGACTTGAGCTTGATCTCGGCGATCAGACTGAATGGGCGCGATGCGATCTGCCGGATGAAACCGCGGGTGGGCGGCATGTCCCTAATCTTCGCCTTCAACGACTTAATGGAGTCCTTTTCCTTGCGGCCATCCGATTCCTGCCGGGTGGCATCGAGAAGAGTTTGCAGGTTCATGGCGTGGCGTGACCGATGGCGGAGTCTTCCATTACGACGCCGGAGGAGGCGGCAGTCTCCCCGCGAGGCCGTGCTTTTGTCGATTTGGGACGCCACCAAACCCGCACGCAAGCCGGATGTTCGCTAAACACGACGTCTTTGGCTTCGAACGGAAAATCGAGCCGTCGCCCGAGAAGGCGCGGCTCATTTCCTGTTCAAGGATGAATGGCGTTTTGTATAAAGATAGTGCCGATCTGGCCGATAAACTTGGTTGAGTCATCATGCCGCCCCGTTCTTCCAGATCCGACGTCGATCGCTCGGCGAGAGCCGAGGAGCGGAAGCGTCCGGTCATGGAGGAGATCATTTGGGGAAGGCCGGTGTTCCGGCCGCCCGAACTGGTCAATCCGCGCGTGGTGCTCGATCCCCTGCCCTTCCGGATGCAGTCCTTCGGCGACTGCCGGGCGTTCGGCGGCCGCTGAAGACCTTTCAGCCGACCAGGCTCCGCCGGGCCGACATATTGCGCGTCGGCGGGTGAGCCAGGTTTTCCGAGTCAGTCTCCTCAACAGGAGCTAGTTGCCTCATCCGCTGTCTCTGGGCCGCCATCTTGCCGTCAGACCTGACGGCTGCATTGGCGGCCGGTTTTGACGGCGGTCTTGGCATTGGCAACCCGCGACTGTGAGGAGACTGACTCGGAAAACCTGGCTCACCCGCACGGCTCTAAACTGTTCCGGCAAGGGCCTGGGCTGGCCCTTGCCGGACTCCACAACACACTATATTACCCCAACACACACCGACCCGGCCCTCATGCCTGGTCGATAAAGTTTCCGTCCGCGTCTCCCGACCCATTGCCGTTTGCGCCATGCCAAGCGCTTGAACCGTTCGCGCCCCTGCGCCGGCCTGACTTTGCCGGGCCCTCGCTTCCGTTCGACAGCTCGCGCCCTTTCGAGAAGCCGCTCAGGCGGCTGTGCGAGACACTTCCCGATGCGGAGAAGGTACTCCCTTCCTCGGGAGCGCGCCCGAAACGGGCGGCTCCGGCCCGGTTCAGCATCGGGCTGACCATCGGAGGCGCCTCGGCATCGATCTTCGCATTTCCGCCATCGACCATGCACATCAGCTCGGCCACGGCGTTCTGCACCTGTTCGGCCTGCGCCTTCAGTTCGTCGCTGGAAGCAGCCGACTGTTCGGAAATCGCCGCGTTGGACTGGGTCACCTTGTCCATCCCCGCCACGGTCTGGTTGAGCTGGCTGATCCCCTCGCTCTGCTCGTGCGAAGCCTGGGCGATCCCGCTGATCATCTCGTCGAGCTTGCGGATCCGCTCCACGATAGCTCCGAGGTTGCTCCCCATCTTGGCGCTTATCGCTACGCCCTGCTCGCTCTTGGCCGCGGAGTCTGAGATCTTGTCGGCGGTCTCGCGGGCGGCCTGCGCGCAGCGCTGCGCGAGCGTGCGCACCTCGTCGGCCACAACACCGAATCCCATGCCGGCTTCGCCCGCGCGCGCTGCCTCGACCGCGGCATTCAGGGCCAGGATGTTTGTCTGAAAGGCGATTTCGTCGATCGTTTTGATGATTTTCGAGATTTCCGCGCTCGAGGCCTTGATGGCCGACATGGCCGCCTTCATCTCCTCCATCTCCCGCGCCCCGGCATCGGCGGTCTCCCTCGCTTCGGTGGCCAGCACCTTCGCCGACTGGGCGTTCTCGGAGTTGCGCGTGGTCATGCTGGCCATTTCGTGCAGGGCCGAACTGCTCTCCTCGATGGCCGCCGCCTGCTGGCTCGCCCCGTCGGCCATGGATTGGGATGCCTGGGAAACCTGGGCGGCCGCGGTGTTGGTCCGGGTCGATTCCTGCGCAAGCCTGTTGGCAATGGCTCCGATCGGCCTGGTTATGCCCCGGGCGAGCAGGTAGGCAATCGCGAGGCCGGCAAGCGTGCCGACCAGGGTGCCCCACATGACGATCAGCTCGTTGCGGCTCTGCTCCGTCCTCATGTTCGTCTCCAGCTTGGACTGGAGCTCAAAGACCGACTGGCGGACGCCGGTCAGGGCCGCGGTGAAGCGGGGGCCGACCTGGTTCAGGTCGTTCGCGATCACCTGATTGCGGTCGTTCTTGATCGCAACCGTGCTCTCGAGCCCGTCGGCATAGGCGACTGTCGCCGTCTTCAGGCTGTCGATCAGGGCCGTCTTGCCCGGGTCCTTGAGGGTCGCATCCATCTTTTCCATGTCCTGCTGGTCCTTCTCCAGCCGCACGATCTGGTCCTTCGTGGCGGCCAGCGCCGTGCGGGCGGCGACGGCCTCGTCCGCCCTGGAGGTCAGCAGGAAGGAGCTCATGTGGCTTGTGCATTCGAAGAAGGCCTTGAGCGCCGAGGAAATCTTGAAGGCCGAATTCATGTCGCCCTGGTCCCGGGCGGTCGAAAGCATCTTCTGCAGGTCCCCGCTGATCGATTCGGATGCGGGCGAGAGCTTGTCCTTGCTGACGGCGGCGAGCTGGCTGTCGTTGTCGACGAGATGCCTGAAGGCGGCGTCGTACTGGCTGAGCAGGCGCTTCGCGGCGGCCAGCTTGTCGGCCCTGTCGGCGTCGACGATGGTCCTCTGGGCGCGCGCCAGTCCGTCGTCGAGCGCGGTCTTTGCCCTGTCGTAGTTTGCCACGCTGTCGGCCGAGCCCGTGGCGAGGAACTCATTCACCTGCATCTTCAGGGCGAGCATCGCGTTCTCGAGGCTCGCCGCGACGCCGGTCTCCTGGGCGCTGGCGGAGTACTGGGAAAGCCGCCGCCCGGCCGCGCCAAGGTACAGGTACGACGCCGCGGTCACGGCCGCGAGAAGGAGGAATATGATGGCAAAGCCATACGAGATCTTGCGGCCTATCGTGAGGTTGGCGAAGTTCATTGCCTGGGGTTTCCGGATTGATTGGGGCGCTGCCGGTCAGTTCTCGGCCATCGAAAACCGGATCGGAATGGTGACCCTTATCGGAACGGCGCTGCCGTCGCGCTGGGCCGGCTTGAATTTCCATTTCTTGAGTGCCTCAAGCGCCGGCTGGACGAAGGCGACGTTCGTGGACTTCACGACCTTCAGGTCCTGGACCTCCCCATGCGGATCGACCAGGCAGTTGATTGTCACGACGCCGCCGACATTGGCGCGGCGCATGTCCATCGGAAAGTCGGGCGTGACGGTGCGCACCGGAACCGGCGGATCAACTTCGGCCCGGACTGGCACAGTAGGCGCCATGAATGAGCACGAAACGGCAAGGACGAGTGACTTGATCATGGGACTGCATCATTTCATTCGGCCCGATGGGCCCCAAATTGAGTGAAATATTGATCGCCGGCCGCGCGCACAGGGCCCGTGGGCCCGCGTCTCGCGGGGCGCGTGGGGGGAACACCCCAGGCGGCGGGCCGCTCAGTCGGTCATCAGGGCCAGGACCCTTGAATCGCCCACGTTTTCCTTCGTCACGAACAGGACGTCCGTGTGAACGACGCCGGGAACGGGCTGGTCCTTCAGGAGGGCGCCGGCGGCCTCAACGCTCCTGCTGCCGGCCTCCCGGGGCAGCTGGGCGACCCAGGCGTACATGTCGCCCGACTCGATCGCGTTCTTCACGTCCTTGTTGAGGTTGAAGCCGATCCCTATGAGCTTGATCCTGCGCCCGAGGCCGTGGGCCTGCAGCGCGTGCAGCATGGCCATGGTTCCGGCCGTGCCGGACGCATAGACGGCCCTGATGCCCGGGTATTTGGAAAGAAGATACTCGGCGCGGTCCGGCTCCCTGCCCGGCTCCGTGCTGGAATAGATGTCGCCATGGATCGGCTGGTTTGGATGGGCCGCGCGCAGGGCGGCCACGGCGCCCTCCTCGCGCTGTCCGGCCGCGCTTCCGTTCTGGTTGTAGCGGAACACGGCGACCTCGTCGGATTCCGAGACAATCGAGGCCAGCAGCCTGCCGACCCGCTCCCCGGCCGCCTCCTGATCCGTGCCGACAAAAAGGGCCCATTTCTTGCCCGCAAGGGGGGAATCGAGGACAATGATCCTGATCCCCCTGGCGGCAAGGCGGGCGATCGGCAGCATCAGGGCGCGCTGGTCGGACGGCGCTATGATCAGGGCCTTGATGTCCATCGCCCCGAGCGCGTTGCAGTACATGATCTGGGTCTGGATGTCCGTCTCGCTGACTGGGATCTTGACGACCAGGGTCACGCCCGCCTTTGCGGCGCTGTCCCTGGCCCCCGCGGCCACCTCGTTCCAAAAGGAGGTCCTGCCCTTGAGCAGCACGCCGACCAAGGGAGCCTCCGCCGGAGCCGCATGACCCCAGCCGTGCGCCAGCAGGATGAACCCGCAGCCGCAAAGCAAACGACGAATTTTCATCACAACGCTGTTCCTGAGGGTGCTCCTTCGGCACGGCGCGCGAAAAGTTTAACCCGCGAACCGCATCAGCGGCAAACGTAAGGGTTGCCGCCGCGGCATTTTATCCTCCAATTCAAACCGGACCAACATGCCTCAGCCGACCTCCCCGCCCCAAGGCGCTCCCAGAAGGCGCACAGGGTACCTGTCCCTGGCGGTTCTTCTGGCAATTCCCGCTGTGGCCGCGGTGTGCGTGGAACTCGTCTGCCGGGGCATTTTCGGCCCGGCAACCGGGATCGGCAGTGTCGCCCTCGCCCTCCTGGCCTCGGCGGCGTGCGCCATGGCCCTTGCCTTCCGGAATCCCGTGGAGGCCGGGCGCCGCCTGGAGGAGGCCGAGGCGGACCGGAAGCGCGCCCTCGCCGACTTTGAAAGCCGGACCAGCGCGCTCCAGAAGGAGGTCGTGGAACGGGCGAAGGAACTCGAAAACACCACCGCAAGCCTTCGCGTCGCCACAAAGGTCAACGCCCTGCTCGCCCTGTGCGCGCAGCATATGCCGAGCGGGGTGATCATCACGGACGCCAAGGGCCTCATCCTTTGGGCCAACCAGTCGTGGGAGAGCCTCAGCGGCTGGTCCGAATCAGCCTCCGCGAGGCAGCCCGTCGACGACCTGCTCGCGCGCGTTTGGAACGGATTTGTCCCAGCGGAAGGGCGCAGGATCGTCGACCGGGGCGAGGCGGCCGCGCTTGAGACCCATGCGTCCCGGCCCGACGGGAGCATCCGCCGGCTGACGATCGCCTTTCAGCCCGTGCGCAACCCGGCGCAGCAGGTCGTGAATTTCATCGTGATCGTCGACGATGTCACGGCCCAGCGCGAGGCCGATTTGCGCCTGAAGACGGCCAACGACCGGCTCCAGCTCGCCCTGCGCTCCTCGGGCAACGGCATATGGGAAACCCGGATGGATTCCGGGCAGCTCGAGTGGGACGATCGGATGTACGAGATCTACGGGGTCGGCCGGGACACCTTCAAGGGCACCGTCAGGGAGTGGTACGATCTGATCCATCCCGAGGACCTGGAATCGGTCAGGTCGCACCGCCAGCAGGTGCTGGACGGGACGGCCCAGAATTTCGACATCGATTTCAGGATCGTGCGGCCGAACGGGGACATCCGCCACCTCGAGGCCCACGGATCCATCCTGAAGGACGCCACCGGCACGCCGCAGCGCTTCGTCGGGCTCAACCGGGACATCACCACCCGGAAGAAACTGGAGGAGCGCCTCCGCCACAGCGAGGAGATCTCCATCCAGGTGAGCCGCATCGCCCAAATCGGCGCATGGGAGCTGCGGGCCGCCGATCTCGAGCTCACCTGGGAGCCCGAGCTGTTCCGGATCGCCGAGGTCGAGCTCGGATATGCTCCGACGCTCCACAAGATGGCCGAGTTCTTCGTCGGCATCGACCAGGACATGTTCCTGCAGGCCGTCCAGCAGGCGATACAGGGCGGCCATTCGTTCGACATGGAGGCGTGCCCCTTCACGACCGCCCTCGGCCGGCACCGAACGGTGCACGTGTTCGGGAGGGCCGAGTTCAAGGACGGCCGCACGGTGCGGATTTTCGGGGCGGTTCAGGACATCACGGTCCGCCACGAGGCCGAGGTGGCCCAGCGGAAGCTCGAGTCGCAGCTTTTCCAGGTCCAGAAGATGGAAACCCTCGGCACACTGGCCGGGGGGATAGCCCACGATTTCAACAATCTGCTGACCGGGATCATGGGGTACAACGATCTCGCGCTTGACGGGCTTCCCGAGGACCATCCCGCGCGCCCATGCCTGAAGGAGTCCCGGACCGCGTGCCTGCGGGCATGCGAGCTTGTCGAGCAGATCCTGGTCTTCAGCCGGCAGCCGACGGGCACCGAACGGGTGCCCGTCGATGTCGCCTTCGTGGTCGACGAGGCCCGCCGGTTCCTGAGGGCCACGGTCCCGGCGACGATCCAGATCGAGGCCGGCATTGCCCCGAATTGCGGCCGCGTCCTGGCGGACGCGACCCAGTTGAACCAGGTTCTCCTGAACCTCGGGAGCAATGCGGCCCACGCCATGCGATCGGGACCCGGCCTCATGAAGATCACGGGAGAGCGCGTTGAGCTGACCGAGACGCAGGCCGCCGTCCACGGAAACCTGCCGGCGGGGACCTACCTGCACCTGAGCGTCGCCGACACCGGACACGGAATGGACGCCGACACGCAGGCGCGCATCTTCGATCCGTTCTTCACGACAAAGGAGGTCGGCGAGGGCACCGGGCTCGGGCTTGCGATCGTCCACGGCATCGTGCGCGCCCACGGAGGGGCGATCGAGGTGCAAAGCACCCTTGGGGCCGGGACGACCTTTCACATATACCTGCCCGCGGCAAAGGGCGACAGCGACAGGGTCGACGTCGCCCCAGCGGCGCCGAGGAGGGGCGCGGGCGAGGTCATCTGCGTCGTCGACGACGAACAGCTTGTCGCCGAGGCCACGCGCCTGAGCCTTGAAAGGTTCGGCTACCGGCCCGCGGTCTTCAATTCATCGGAGGAGTGCCTGAAGGCCCTGCGGCAGGAGCACGGGGGCTGCGCCCTGCTGCTGAGCGACCAGACGATGCCGGGAATGACGGGCATGGAGCTGTCGACCGAGGTGCGCAAATTCGCGCCGAGCCTGCCGATCATCATCATGTCGGGTTACTTCTCGAAAGTGTCCGCTGGCGCCCTTGAGCAGATCGGGCGGATCTCTCTCCTCGCAAAGCCCTTCACGACTTCCGATCTCACGCAGGCGGTCCACCGGGCGCTGCACCCGGACGAAACCTAGCCTTGGCGGGGCGCCTACGCGACCAGGCCCATCACCGCCTGCGCGTTCTGGCCCGCCTGGGCGAGCACGGCCGAGTCCGGCGCGGTGTTGATGAGCGAGATCGCAGATTGCGTCGCCGCAAGAGCCTGGCCCGGATCGGCCAGCGCCGAAAGGAAGTTCTGCCGGGCGACCTGGATCGAGCCCGGATCCGATCCGGACGCCGATTGCGCGCCGCTGAGGGTCAGCGTGTCCGAGGCGGCCGCGAAGGCCTCGAGCAGCTGGTTGCTGTCGTCGTTGGCGGAGGTCGGCTGGGTCTGGCTGGAGAGGCTCAGGAGCGCCTGGGCGAGGGATTCGGAGCTGTTGGTGATCGGATTCATTTGGTTTTATGAGGAGGTGCGGGCGGTTTGGGGTTGCGAAACGTTCTGCGCTGAGTCGCGGGGCCGGGGGATCCTGGGAAGGTTCAGCCCGGGCAGCGATTGGCCCGAGGCCCCCTGGAGGGCGGATGCCTGGTTGGCGGCGGCGATATCGACCTGGACTTCCTTGCGGAATATCGGGATCTCGCGCGGGGCATGGATCCCCAGCTTCACCACATCGCCGTCGATTCGGTTGATGCGGATCTCGATGTTGTCCCCGATGATGATCGCCTCGTTGACTTTTCGGGAGAGGACGAGCATGGCGGCTCCTATGCCGAGGCGCAGGCCTGGGCTTCGGGTTGGACGAGCAGGTGGCGGGCGCTGTACTTGGAGTAATTGGCGATCACGAGCTGCCGGCCGATCCGGGTGCGCCGGTTGACGAGTATCGGGCCGACCAGGTTCACGGTGGCCTCGAGCGGGGTCTGCTGCCGGAGTGTGACGATGTTCAGGACCATCGCCTCGGCGGGGTCGTTCAACGCCAGGTACTCGGCGTCGTTGTCGAAGACCTCGAGCTCGTAATTTGGAACTATGCCGCCGGGCTCGATCACGACGAAATTCACGCTTCCCGAGGCGCCGTGGAGCTTCATCCACAGGAAGGGAAGATGGTCGGGCATGTAGAGCAGCTCGGCGCGCCGGTACTCGGAAAAACCGATGATGCCCTGGGGCAGGGATATCGCGTTCTCGGCGATTGAATCGTAGCTGCCGCAATAGGCTTCGGGGAAGACTTTCATGGAGGGCTTATTGGAGGTTGACGTAGTTGAGGAGTGAGAGGTGCATGACGGAAGCGGCGGTTTGAAGGGACGCCTGATAGGCCAGCTGGGCCTGGTTCAGCTTCACGATGGTCTGCGACAGGTCGGCGTTGGTGTCCCCGGAAATGAGCGAATTGAGCTCGATGGCGCTGGCCTGCTGCTGGGTCTGGTCGGCCTGGATGCGCGTCTGGATGGCGCCATTCTCGGCCACGGCCGAGGTGATCAGGTCATCGGAGGACGCCAGGTCGGTTGACGCGGTCGAAATGGCCGACGAATCGCCTGCGGTGAGGGCATCGCGCAGGGAGATCATGCTGTTGATGAAGCCGGCGATTCCCTGGTTGGTCGCGCCCGATGTGGACGGCGAGACGCTGGAGGTGGCCGACAGCGCGATGGCCGCCTGCTGTGAGTTTCCCACGTAGGTGGCCGAGCCGATCTGCCCGCTGCCGTTGGTCGTCGTGGTGAACGGGGGCTGGTCGACCGCCGTCCCGGCGTAGATATAGGTGTTGTTGAGTTTGGTGTTGGCAAGCTGCACGGCCTGCTGGATGAGCTGGTCGAGCTCGGCGGAATAGGTTGTGGAGGCCGTCTTGCCGAGCGTCCCGTTTCCCAGGGCCCCGAGCTGCGAGGCCCGGTCGTAGATCTGCTGCAGCGAGCTCAGGCCCCCATAGGAGGCGTTCGCGAGGTTGAGCGCCTGGTCCGCGTTCTTGCCGAACTGGGCGGTTTCGTTGCTCTGGCTCTCCAGCTGGACGACCTGGCCGAAGGCGGCCGGATTGTCGGAGGGCTGTGCGACCGCCAGGCCGCTCGAGACCTCCGTCTGGAGGCTGGATTGCTGCGTTTCGAGCTGCTGCAGCTCGCCCAGAATGGTGTTCGTGACCATGTTGTTCGTGATGCGCATGGCTGGGAGGCTCAACCCGACAGGGACCCGAGATTGTTGATGAGGTTTGCCATTAGACTGTTGATCACCTGAAACACCTCCGAGGATGCCTGGAAGGCCCTCTGATAGCTCATGAGGGCCGACATCTCCTGGTCCACCGACACGCCGCTCACGCTCTGGCGCTGGTTCACGACGGTGGTCTGCACGGCGGTCTGGTCCGTCACCTGCGTGTTGACGGTGTCGAGGGCCTGGCCGATGTTGCTCACCACGCTTCCGTAGAAATTGCTGATCGTTCCGTCGATCAGATCGCCGCCGCCCGTCGAGAAGGACTTGTCGGCGATTTGGGCCACCGCCGTCGCGATTGAATTGTCCCCGGCCGATCCGGTTCCGGCGATCAGCGTGGATGCCGTCAGATGCGGGTCCACCGAGATCGTGCCGGCGGCCGTGCCGCCTGCCAGGAAGAAGTTGCCGCCGGCGGAGGACGAGGGGTTGTACGCGCCGTTGACCGACGTGACGATCTGGTTTGCAAGCTTGTCGAGGCTTGCCCGCAGCGCCTGCACGGCGCCCGCGCCCGCGCTCAACTCGCCCTGGATCGAGCCGGACGAAAGGCCCAGGGCCGTGCTTCCGGCGGATACGACCCCCGCTGCATAGGACAGGGAGTTGGTCACCGCGACCCCACTCACCAGCGTGACGCTGTTGCCGGAGGTGTCGGTCGTCGAGATCTGGTCCGCACCGTTCGCCCCCTCCTTGACGCTTATCGGTATCAGCGCCGCGAGCTTTTCAAGGGCGCCCGCGCGCTGGTCGCGAAGGGCGAGGGCCGAGCCGGGATTGCCGGACTCCTGCGCCGCGATCTGCGTGTTGAGCTGGGCGACCTGCTGCAGGAGCTTGTTTGCGGAGTCGGCGTCGCTCGCCGCCTCCGCCGAGGCCGCGTTCTGGACCTGGGCGAGGCTCTGGTCAACCTGCTGGAAGCGGTCCGTGAGGATCGAGGCCTGCTGGACGACGGTTTGAATCTCTCCTTTGTCGGTGGGATTGGCGGCCAGGGCCTGGAAGGCGTTGAAGAAATCGTTGAGCGCGGCGCTGAGACCGCTGGTCGTGACGCTCGACACCGAGCTGCTCGATGTGGACGAGCTTGTGATGTTCTCTCCCAGGGCGGACTGGGCCTGCTGCAGAATGTTCTGCTGCGCGGTGAAGCCGGACGTGAGCGACGCCTCCTGCTGCACCATCTGGTCGAGGACCGCGCTGCGCTCCTGCTGGACGTTGACCGATATGCCCATGCTCTGGGGGCCCTGCGGCGTATAGATGGAGCCCATCGTTTGGTAGGCGGCCACCTCCCGCGAGTATTCCGGGTTGTTTACGTTCGCGATGTTGTTGCTGGCGACGCTGATCGCCTCGCTCTGGGCGTTCAGGGCCGTCGCGGTGGCGCCCAGGATGGAGAAGAGACCGGACATTGTCTTTGGTCGTCGGAGTTCAGCCCGCGGTTGAGGTCAGGGGTATCGGCCGCAGGGTGGCGACCGACACGCGTCCGTCCGGGGCATATGTCTTCGTAAAGGCTTCGGGCCGCAGCCGGCGCAGGACTTCCTGGTGGCATTCGACCGTGCACGCCAGCAACCGGTGGTTCTGGCGCCCGTCCCGGCGGACCCGGTGGATCAGGAGGTTCACCTCGCCTATCAGGGCCTCGAACAGGGGCCGGGCATCCGGCGCGATCAGCGGCAGGAGCGACCGGAGCGTGGCCGTGGCCGGCCTGCCGAGGGCTGTCGCAAAGGACCCGACCTCCCGCTCGCGGTTGCGGCGGCACTGGTCGAGGACGCCGACCTGCAGCTGGATCGCGCTGCTCGCCTGGAGCACGCCCTCGGGGTCGGCCCCGCGAATCAGGTTCCGCTGCTCTTCGAACAGCTTCAGAAGCCGGCCGTATTCGGCGATTTCCGCGCGGAGGGTCTCCGCAACAGGTTCCCAGGCGTTGTTCATGGCGTTCCTTTCGGCGCGGCGCCGGGCGCGGCCGGCTGGCCGCGCGGTGCAAGCTGCTGTTCAATGACCTTGGAGATGCCCATGCCGCCGCTTGCGGCGAGCTTTTGGGAGAGCACGTCCGTCAGAAGATACCCATAGACATTCCCCGCGGGGCTGTCCTGGCCGCCCATCATCGATCCCACGCTGTCGCTCAGGAACTGCCTCAGGAGAATCGCCTCGAACTGCCCGGCAACCACCTTGCGCTGCTCGGCCGGCGTGCGCGCGCCGCGAAGCGCCATCGACACGGGGGACGATTCGACCGGGTACGGGGCGCTCGAAGTGATAGGCGAGATGTCCATCGGCGTCAGTTGATGATCAGCTCGGCCTGGAGGGCGCCCGAGCGCTTGAGAGTCTGGAAGATCGCCATCATGTCGCGCGTGGAGACGCCGAAGGCGTTCAGCGCCGTCGCGAGGCGCTCGATCGTCGGCGGCTCGTTGAGCACCGTGAACCCGCCCCTTCCTCCCTCGGTGACGCTGGTTTGCGTGCTGGGAACGACCGTCGTCTGGCCGGTGCGGCTGAATGCGCCCGGCTGGCTGACGCCGAGATTCGAGGTGACGGCGATCGTCAGCGAGCCCATTGCGATGGCGACTTCGGAAATGTGAACGGTCGAGGTCGCGACAATCGTGCCCGTGCGCTCGTTGATGACGATCCGCGCAAGGGTGTCCGGCGTCACGTCGATTGTGCCGAGGTCCGCAATGAAGGCGACGTCGCGGCTGCGATAGTCGGCCGGGAGCTTCACCTGCACCGTGGCGGAATCGATCGCGGAGGCCGCGGCGGGCCATTGCGCGTTGATCGAGTCCGACATGCGGGCCGCCGAGTTGAAATCCGGATTCTGGAGGAGAAGCCGCAGCGTGTTGTCATGCACGAACTGCGTCGGGATGGACCGCTCCACGATGGCGCCGTTGCTGATCGCGCCCACGGTCGGATGGTTCTTCTGCACGGTGGCGCCGCCCGGCCCGCCGGACCCGCCCAGGAAGCCACCGATCGCGATCGGCCCCTGCGCGACGGCGTAGGTCCGCCCATCGCCGCCGAGAAGGGGCGTCTGCAGGAGGACGCCTCCCTGCAGCGACTTCGCGTCGCCCATCGAGGAGACGGTCACGTCGATGCGGGCGCCGGACTTCAGGAATGCGGCGATGTCCGCCGTCACCATGACGGCTGCGACATTCTTCGACTTCAGGTCCTGGAGATTGACCGTGATCGCGTACCGCTGGAGGATGTTGGCGACGACGTGGAGGACGCCGTTCGAGTTGCTGTCGCCGTCGCCCGCGAGCCCGACGACCAGGCCGTAGCCGACCAGCTGGTTGTCGCGGCCGCCCTCGATCAGGGTGATGTCCTTGATGCGGGCGGCATGGGAGGCGAGAGGGAGCGCGGCAAGAGCCGCTGCGAGGAGAAGGGGGCGTGTGGGAAACATCCGTGTCATGGGAGGGGAGGCCTAGAAAAGCCTCAGTTTTTCGTAGAGCTTGCTGAACCAGCCGAGCTGCTGGGCGTCGCTTATGGAGCCCTTGTTGACGACCTCGACGCGCGCATCGGCTATGTTGGTCGACGATATCGTGTCGTCGCTGCCGATGTCGTCGGGCCGGACGAGCCCGTGCAGCACGATGTACTGGGTCTCGCCCGAGAATGTGACCTCGCGCACGCCCTCGATCACGAAGTTGCCGTTGGGCAGGACGTCGGTCACCAGGACAGCGGCGCGGCTGCTGACGCTGTTCGAATTCGTGACCTGCCCTCCCCCGGTGTAGTCGGATTTTCCGGCGAGCTGCACGCTCGGGGTCTGTCCGGCGTGGGTCAGCGCGTTGGTGAAGATGAACTGCGTCACGGCGTCGTTGACCGAGGACGTCCGCGTCGACTCCTTGTTCTGGGTGCTCGAGGCTGCGGCGGCCTCCTGGACGACCACCGTCACGATGTCGCCGGTCCGCGAGGCCTTGTGGTCCGCATACATGCTCGGATGGTCGCCCCCGTTTGCGGTCCAGAGCGAATCGGCCCGGGCCGCTCCCGAAAGGGCCGAGAGGATCAGCAGGGCGGCGGCAGTCTGGCTGGGGTGGGTCATGGCTTCAAAAACGCACTTCAACATGGCCTTCATCGACGACCAGGGCGGTGAGGTCCTTGTGCGACTCGAGATTGCGGACCGTCACCAGGTCGCCCCGGGTGCCGTTCTGGAGGGCGAGGGCCTTCATCGTGATGGAAAGCAGCCCCTCGCTCGCCGTCACCTCGACAACGTCGCCCTTGCGGATCAGCGGCCGCCGCGCCAGGTCGTGCCAGGTCAGCATGCGGTCGGCGGGGACGTCGCGGGCGATGATGGATTCGGCGTCGCCGGCGCTCGCCGGAAGGCCGTCGTGCTCCTGAAATGCGTCGGTCCGGCGGGCCTCGAGGAGGTCGGGGCTGAAGACCGTGCGGGCGGCGATCGGCTGCCGCGCAAACCAAACGTCGCGCCAGAGCGACGCGCGCACAAGGACCGCGGCGCGCCCGGCGGGGGCGCCGTCCGCGGCGATCCGGCAGTGCAGGACCATGGTCGAGGAGGCGATCGCGGGGAAGTCCTCGATCGCGATCTGCCAGGATGCCGCGGAGTCGACGGGCGCAACCCACGGTCGCACCAGCTCAAGCTGCAGGTCGCCGTCAAGGCGGTAGTGCGCGGTGAGCGAGCGGGACAGCTCCGCGGTCAGCTGCGCCGCCGTGAGGGCCGTCTTCGCCGCGGGCTCCGGGGGATCGGCGAGGGCCGGGCAGGCGGCGAGGATCGCGCCGCAAAGGATGACTTGAAGGAGGTTCGTCCTCATTGCTTCATCTGGGCGACGTTTTGAAGCATCTGGTCCGAGGCCTGGACCGACTTCGAATTGATCTCATAGGCGCGCTGCGCCGTGATGAGATTGACCATCTCCTCGACGATGTTGACATTCGAGCCCTCGAGATAGCCCTGAATGATCGTGCCGTACCCGTTCTGCGCGGGCTGCCCGGTCTGCGGCGCGCCGCTTGCGGGCGTCTCTCCGTAAAGGTTGCTCCCCAGGCTCTGCAGGCCGGGCTCGTTTGCGAAGCGGGCAAGGGTGACCTGGAAAGTGGTCGAGCCGCCGGTCCCCGACATGCTCACGTTGCCCGTCTGCGAAATGTCGACCGAGGTCGTGCCGGTGGGGACGGCCTGGAAGCCGCTCAGGACCGGCAGCCCGTCCGCGGTGACCACCTGCCCCTGGGCGTTCAGCTTGAACGAGCCGTCCCGGGTGTAGGCGATCGTGCCGTCCTGCTGCTGCACCTCGAAGAACCCGTCGCCCTGGATCGCCAGGTCGAACTGCTGCCCGGTTTGCGTGACCTGCCCCTGGGTGAAGACCTTGGCGGTCGCGGCCACGCGCGCGCCGTTGCCCACCTCCACGCCCGTCGGCACCAGGTTTCCGTTGCCTGTGTCGGTTCCCGAAGTGCGCGGTTTCGTGTAAAGGAGATCCTGGAACTCGATGACGCTCTTCTTGAAGCCCGGGGTGTTAACGTTCGCCAGATTGTTGGCGATCGTGTTGAGGTTCAGTTCCTGGGCCTCCATGCCCGTGGCTGCGGAGTAGAGAGACAGATTCATGCGGCCTTTTCCTTTGTTTTTGGACGGGCCGCCCCCGCGACTGGGGCCGGCGCGCCCCCATTGCGCGCTCGGCCATGCAGTCGTGATTGCGGTTGTCTATCTGGGGAAGTCATTGGAGGGCACCGGCGCCGCCCGCTCAGCCGAGCGCGTCAAGGGTCTTTTGCATCTGCTCGTCGACGGTCTTGATGATTTTCTGGTTGGCCTCGTACGAGCGGGAAATGACCACCATGTCCACCATCTCGCGCATCGGGGTCACGTTGGAGGCTTCCACGTAGCCCTGGAGCAGATTCGGATGGTCCACCGGCGTCGGCGCAGCGGACCCGTTGTCGAGGAACATGCCGCCCGCGACGGGGACGAGGCCCTGCATGTTGGTGAAATTCTGTACGCCCACGCGGCCGATCACGGCGCCGTTCTGGCTGATCGCGCCGTCGGCATTGACCGTGACCTTGCCTCCGTTGGCCGAAAGGACGATCGGCTGCCCGGAATCGCTCAGCAGCTCGTCCCCAGCCGTGTTGACGATCGTGCGGTCGGCCCGCACGGAGAACTCCCCGTCGCGGGTGTAGGCGTGCGTGCCATCCGGCAGCTGCACGTCGAAGAAACCGTCGCCCTGGATCGCCAGGTCCATGTCGCGCCCGGAGGGCTTTGTCTCGCCGGGCTGGAAGCTTATCCCGTTGCTCGCCTTGGGAAAAAGGGCCGGTATGCCGTCGGAACTCTTGTTGTTGGGCAGGTTGATTTCTCCGGCTGCCTGGGTCGAGAACTCAACCGTGCGCTTGCGGTAGCCGGTCACCTGGCCCGATGTGATGTTCTGCGAAACGGCGTCCTGCCAACGCTCCAATGCGGACAGGGACGCAGCGCTTTGGTAGAGCCCGATGTTCATGGATTCGGCTGCCTTCAAGCAGTACCAATGCCAAGTGACCCTTTTGCATCATAACCAGTTATTCCCAAATATTTTAAAAAAAAGAATCAAGGCCAAAAAAAACCGCGATCCGTCGAGCGGCAGTTATTGCCGCCCTTCGCGCTCCCCGGGGAGGCAGCCTAGCTCCCCGCCGGATAAATGCACTCGACCTCCGTGCGTTCGCCGCACGCGCAGGTGATGACGAGCCGGACGACCTTGTCCCCCTCCTTGATGACCTCCACGTTGGTCCCGGGAGTCGCGGGCTGGGCGGCGCGCACGCGCGCCGCAAAAGGAGTTGCGATGGGAGCGGAAGGAGGGAAGAGCGAGGGCGCCGGGGCGGGCAATTTTCCTTGGAGAAAGGAGTTCATGATTGGAGTTGTGTCACAGGGCCGGCGGCCTGGGAGAGACGCTTGGAGCAGCCGGGCTTGATGGGCCGCTTGCGGCGAGATTGGCGGAGGAATTCGAATCAGTGCCCTTCTTCGGGGGCACGGCGAGGCTGATCGTGATCCGCTGGTTGGCCTCGGAGTCCGGCTTGGTTCCCTCCAAGGGGCGGGTGTCCGCATAGCCCGTGACCCGCTGGATGACTTTCGGATCCACGGCGTAATAAACGAGGCTGCGGCGCGACGCGTTGGCGCGGTCGGCCGAAAGCTCCCAGGGGGTGTAGTCCTCCCTGCCCAGGTTAAGGCCCGAGCGTGTGTGGCCGTCGATCGTCACTAGAAAATGGTGCTCGTCGATCAGCCAGGCGAGATTCTGCATCAGGAATTTCCCCCAAGGCGTGAATTCCGCACCGTTCTCGGTGAAAATCGGGCGCTTCGAGCGATCAAAAAGGGTCATACGCAGGCCATCGCTGGTGACCTGGATGTCGATCGGCTTTTGGTCTAAAGTGTCGTCGAGGTGCAGCAGCCGGTAGAAGTCCGCGGCAACAGAATTGAGGAAGCTCAGCTGGACCTCCTTGTTCTTTTCGACCTCCTGGTTCGAGCCCGAATCGTTCTGGTCGCTTTGGCTGCTTTGCGACGAGGTGGACTTGTCATAGGGCATGACGCCCGTGTTGGCGTGCAGGGGGCTGCTGAACGGGCTCTGGAAATAACGCGAAGTGGCCAGGAGTATCTTTTTGTCCTGGGCACAGATCCACATCACCATGAATAGCGCCATCATCGCCGTGACGAAATCGGCGTAGGCGACCTTCCAGGCCCCTCCGTGATGAGCGCCTTTCTTCTTGGCCATGGCGGGTTCCCTACTTCGAGGCCGCGAGGGACTTGGCCGCGGCTTCCAGATCGCGGGCGGAGGGCTGCACCGCCGTGTCAAGCGAGCGCCGGGCGATCTCGACGGCGGTCAGCGGCGCCAGGCCCTTGGCGAATCCCGCCACCGCTATCTTGATCGAGCGCATGCACTGGGCGTCCGCGTTGTTGTTGAATTGAATTCGGTTCGCAAGGGGGTTGACGAAGCCGTAGGCAAAGAAGATGCCGAGCAGGGTTCCTGTGAGCGCCGCGGCCACGTGCTCGCCGACGGCCGCCGGACCCTCCGAGATGGAAGCCATGGTGTTGATGATGCCGAGGACGGCCGCCACGATTCCGATGCCGGGCAGCGAATCGCCGACCATCTGGAGGAGATGAACGGGCTGGTCCGCCTCCTCCGTCTTTGCGTCAAGCTCGGCGTCCATCAGGTGCTCGAGCTGGTCGGGCTTGATTTTGCCGTCGATCACGGGCTTCAGTCCGTTGCACAGGTACTGGAGCCTCTCCGAGTGCCCGAGCAGCGTCGGATAGCGCTTGAAGATGCCGCTGCTGGGAGGGTCCATCACGTGTTCATCCAGGGCGATCAGCCCGTTGCGTCTGCCGGTCATGAACAGCTCGTAGAGGAGCTTCAGGAGCTCGAAACAGTCTTCCTTGCCGGCCGCCTTTCCGGCGATCGCGCTCTTGATCCTGTTGGCGATCTCCTTGAGCACGTGCGAGGGGCTGGCAATCACCAGGACACCGAGCGCGACTCCCAGAATTACCACAAACTCCGAGACATGCATCAACACCAAGGGCTTCCCGCCGGCGAGCATGAACCCTCCGATGGTCGAAGCTAATACGATGAGTCCGCCGACGAGGATGAGCATGCCGACTGGGGCGGCGCGGGGTTAGCGGTTCCGCGCTCGACTGATGTAGGCCCGGAGGCCCAGGATGGTTTGCGAGTGGATCTGGCAAATGCGCGACTCCGTCAGGCCAAAGACTTGTGCAATCTCGGCCAGCCGCATGTTTTCGAAGTAGTACATGGCTAGGATCTTCCTGGGTATATCGGGCAGTTCGGCGATTCTTTGAGTCATAAGTTGCAGCAACTCCTGTTTCTCCATCTTCTCGCGGCCCGTTTCGTCGGATGGATCCGCCAGCAGCTCATGGAGGGAGGCCCCGTCCGAATCCTCGCCGTCGGCCGTCTGGTCTATCGCGATGAAGGTGACCGGCCGCGACTCCTCGAGCCATTTGGCGTACTCGCGGGGCGTCAGGCCCAGCTCTTCGCAGATCTCGGCCTCGGACGCGGCGCGGCCCAGGCGCTGCTCAAGTCCGTTGATGGCCTCCTTCAGCTTGCGCGCGCGCGCGCGGGTGCGGCGGGGGCACCAGTCCATCCTCCTCAGCTCGTCGAGAATGGCGCCGCGAATGCGGGTGGCGGCGTAGCTCGCAAAGGTGCTGCCCTGATCCGGGTCGAAGCGGCGGACCGCCGCGATGAGCCCGGTGATCCCCACGCCGTAAAGGTCGGCCGCCTCGATGTGCGAAGGCAGCGTCAGCTTGATGCGGTCGACCACATTGCGGACCAATGGGAGATAGCGCTCGATCAACTCCTTTTCATCGATGACACCGGAGGAGACGCCTTGGTAGGCGCGCCACACGGTTGAGGGCGAGGCTTCGGTGCCCTGGGCGGGAACGGCGGTTTTCATGGCTTCAAAATGGAATCAATGGCATGGGGTTGGGCTCAAGGCTTGGGCTTGGATGCGGCCGAGGCGGTGGCCGCGGCGGCGGCCCGGTGGCGGGCGACGTACGTGTCGCGTATCCCGCCAAGCAGGACATTCCAGAACCATCGAAAGAGAAGCCCGCCGGCAAGGCATCCGACGGCCCCGTCGAGCAGGATGCGATCGGGCGTGCGCCCGGTCCAAAGACCGGTTGCGGCGGCGATTGCGAACCCGGAGGCCCCTCCGGCCAGCACGACGAATTTCATGGGGTGACGGCGGCCCGGCTTGGGGTTTCCTCCGCCGGATCGTCTTCGGAGGAGTCGGCCGCTTCCGGCGAGGCGGAGCCGCCGGCGAGGGTGCGGCGCACCAGGGAGTCCCACACCTGCTCCTCGCAATCGCCCGTGAGGGAGGGGCCCGTCGCGAGGAAGAGCGGCTCGAGTGCGCCGTCGAAAATGTAGTCCCAAAGCCGGCCCCACTGGGGAACCTCATCAAGGTGGGTGAAGACGACGTGGGTGGCCCCGAGCGCGCGGCCCGCGGCATAGGAGGAGCGCAAGGCGGCGTGGTCGTACGCCGCATTCAGGACCAGGACCCGCTGCTCAATGCATTCCCGCGCGAGAAAATCAGCGATCGCCGCATTCTCCGATGGGTCCCGCAGCGAAATGCCCGGAAGGTCGAAATAGACAAAACCGCCGGGCACGACCGGCTCGGTCGTCCCGGGATAATGCGCGACCGGCACGCCGAGCGCCTCGCAGAAGACGGTGAGAGCCCCGGGAGGATTCGGGCGGTCGAACTCCGCCGTCACGACGTGGCCAAGCCGCGCACGCCGGAAGGTCTCTGCCCCAAGCCATTTACAAAGGGCGGTGGTGCGCCCAGCCCCCGGTGTCCCGAGGAAGGCGGCCCGGGAAAGCGGAGCGCCCGGATGGCGGCGCGCCGACTCTCCCTGAAGGAGGATGCCGACTTCCACCAGAGCCCGGTGCAGCGGAGCTGAAAGGAGTTCGTTCCAGCCCGGCATCGCCTGCAGGCGCGCAAGGGCCAGCTCCGACAGGCCGGAACGGCGGAGCAGCGCTGGCAGCGACGCCCCTCCCACGCTTCCCGCCGGGGGCGCCGTGCGGATCGGGCGGACATTGTCGCCCGGCCGGGCCGCGTCATTTTCATCAGGGGCGTGCAAGCCTGCCTCGCCGGTGGCCGGATCCGCTTGTGCGGCGCCGCCCTCCCGGGACTGCGGCTCCTGCCCGTTTTCGATCTGCGCGATCACTTCGAGCCGGGGCGAGGCCCATAGTCGCAAAAGGCCCGAGGCCTCGACTGTGCGTACGCTCAGGACCCGGGCCGACGGACCCAGGCGCTCGCGGATTAGGGTCGCCGCCTGTTCAGCGGATTTCACGGTGAACTTGTAGCAGGCGCCTGCGGCTTGGGTAGAGGGAGAGTCTGGCATCGGGGGAATGGCGTGAATCTCAGGCGGCCACCTTCAGGCTGGCGTCCGCCTTGGCCAGGTGGGCCGGAAGGGTGATGATGCCGGCGTTCTCCACTTCGGTGGCGCCGGGCAGCTCGTTGAATGAAAGGACGGCCATGCGGGGGAACGACGGCTCGAGGAACCGCCTCAGGGGCAGGCGCACCTCCGCGGAGACGACCAGGACCGAGGGCAGCCCCTGCTGGACCAATTCCGTCGTCCTGCGGTTGATCTCATCGATGAGGTGGCGTCCCGAGGCGGGATCGATGGCGAGGCCAACATCGCTCGGGGTGCGGTGGATCTTGCCCGTAAGCCACTGCTCGAAGCGCGGATCGAGCGTGACCGCCCTCACGACACCCGGCTTGCCCTCGTATTCCGGGACGAAGTAAAGGCCGAGCCGGCGGCGAACGAGCTCCGAAAGATCGTCCGGATTCTTCGACAGGGAAGCGAAGTCCGCTATGCCCTCGAGGATGAGCGGCATGTTCACGATCGCCAGGTTCTCGCGGAGCAGGTTCTGCACGACGCGCTGGATGATGCCAACCGTGACCAGGTCGGGGAGCAGTTCGGCGATCAGGGCGGGATGGGAGTGCTTGAGATGGTCGACCAGCGACTGGATTTCCTGACGGCCGACCAGCAGGTGGGCGTGGCTCTTCAGGACCTCGGAGAGGTGGGTGATGAGGACTGAGGACGGATCGACGACGGTGAAGCCGTTCAGCTCGGCGGTCTTCTTCTCGGACCCGTCGATCCACGTCGCGTCGAGCTTGAAAACGGGTTCGCGCGTGGGGACCCCGTGCAGCTTGACCGTGCTGTTCGAGACGTTCATGGCAAGCCAGCGGCCCGCCATTATCTGCCCCCGGGCGACCGACTTGCCGCGGATCAGGAAGCGGTAGTCGTTGGCCTCGAGCTCCAGGTTGTCCCGCACTGAAATCGGCGGGACGATGATCCCGCGCTCTCGCGCCAGGTTCTTGCGGAGCCCGGTGACCCTCGCCAGGAGATCGCCGCCCGACTTGGCGTCGGCGAGGCGCAGGAGGCCGTGGCCGATCTCGATCGCAAAAATGTCCACATCGACGAATTTCCGCACGTCGTCCGGCCCCGCCGGAACCGAGGTGGAGGGCGCCGCGGCGCCGTCGCCGGCTTTGCCGCCTGCAGCCCTGCCTGCCTTTCCGCGGCTCCCCACGGGCGTGCCGGAGGACTGCGCGGCCGCCGGCTCGGCGGCGGGCTTGAGCGTGCGGGCGAGGAAGCCGGCCAGTCCCGCCAGGCAGAAGAAGGGAATCACGGGCATGCCGGGCATGATTCCGAAAAGCACGAGCATGCCGGAGGCTATCCCGAGGGCCCGGGGATAGCGGAAGAGCTGGCCCGCGATCTGCGCGCCCAGGTTCGTGTTTTCCGAGGCCCGGGTGACCAGCAGGCCCGCCCCGATTGAAATGATAAGGGCCGGGATCTGGGCCACAAGGCCCTCGCCTATCGACAGGAGCGTGAACTTCTGGAGCGATTCGTTGAGCGACAGGTCCATCTGGAAGACGCCGATCGCGAAGCCGCCTATCACATTGACCAGCGTGATCAGGATGCCCGCGACCGCGTCCCCCCGCACAAACTTCGATGCGCCGTCCATCGCGCCGTAAAAGTCCGCCTCCTTCTGGATCTTGACGCGGCGGTTCATCGCCATCTGCTCGTCGATGATGCCCGAGTTCAACTCCGCATCGATCGCCATCTGCTTGCCCGGCATCGCATCCAGGGTGAAGCGGGCCGACACCTCCGCGATGCGCCCCGCGCCCTTCGTGATGACGACGAAGTTGATCACCACCAGGATCAGGAACACGACCGCGCCGACGATGTAGTTGCCGCGGATGACAAAATGCCCGAACGAGTCGATGATGTGGCCGGCGTAACCGTTGACCAGGATGAGCCGCGTCGAGCTGATGTTGAGCGACAGCCGGAACAGCGTGAGGGTCAGCAGGATCGTCGGAAACCCCGAGAATTCCGGCGGATCCTTCACGTAGATGATCGCGAGCAGGACCAGCAGCGACATTCCGATGTTGAGCGCCAGCAGCGCGTCGAGCAGGAACGGCGGCACCGGCAGGACCAGCAGGAGCACGGTGCCAAACAGGCCAAACGTGAAAAGCAGGTCCGCGCGCGCGAGCAGCTTCGTGATCAGGTTGTTTGAGCTGGTCGGCATGGATCAGGCGGCGCTTTCGAGCCGGCGCGCGCGCAGGCGGTAGAAATAGTAGCGGTGGGTGCGGTAGACGACGGCGAGGATCTCGGCCACGGCCTGGTACAGTTCCGGGGGGATCGCCTCCCCCACCCGTCCCATCGAATAAAGCACCCGCGCGACGGGCTTGTTTTCGACCACGGGCACCCCGTGCTCGGCCGCGATCGCCTTGATGCGCATCGCAAAGCGGCCCTCGCCCTTGGCCAGGACGACCGGGGCCTTGTCCTTGCCGCGCTCATACTTGAGAGCGACCGCAAAGTGGGTTGGATTCGTCACCACCACGTCCGCGACCGGAACCGCCTCGAGCATCTGCTTCTGGAGCAGGCGCCGGGCGAGCCTCCGCATGGCCATCTTGACGTGCGTGTCGCCCTCCGCGTTGCGGTGCTCGTCCTTGACCTCCTCGCGGGTCATCTTCAGCGAGCGCGCCGTCTTGAACTTCTCGTAGCCGAAGCTGATCGCGGCGACGATCCCCAGGGCGAATGTCAGGCGGCCGAAAAACGTGGTGGCCGCCTCATGAAGGAACTGTCCGAGATACGCGGCCTCCACCGGGGCGCTGAACAGGGGATCGAGCATGAGTTTCCGGGCGCCCATGAACAGGGTGGTGCCGATCGCGAGGATCTTCAGCACGTCGATTCCCACGCGAGGAAACGCGCCCGCGCTGAATACCCGCCTGAAGCCGGCCACAGGGTCGAGCCGGTCGAAATGGAGGCCGAGAACCTTCGGCGTGAGATTGAACCCGGATTGAAAGCCGCCGATCAGCATCGCGGCCCCCGCGCATCCGAGCAAAAGCGGCAGGACGATCGGCGCAATGACCATGACCAGGTTGACGAACTGGGACGGGGCCGATTCCAGTCGGATTGACATCGTCGCAAAACCAGAGAAAATCCCCACCGCGTATTCCGACACGCGGTCGACCGCCGCACGCTCGATGAAGGCCAGGATTCCGAGCGCCGTGACCAGCGCGGCCAGCACCTGAAGCTCCGGCGCCTTCGCGAACTCGCCCCGCTCAGTGGCATCCTGGAGATGCTTTCCTGTCGGTTGCTCGGTCTTTTGTTCCTGGTCGTGCTCAGCCATCCGGGAGCCCTAAGAGCAACGGCGATGCCAGCGTTCGGAACTCGATTTTAACTCGTTGGTGAATGGAGAATTAAACTTCTAAAGTTCCCCCGCCACCAATTTACCCCGGGCGCCGCCTGCGGTGCGGCAAATCTCGGGCAAAATCTGCCGGTCTCCGCGGTCGCGGCAGCGACAAGGAGACCGTCAGCGGGCCGCCAGCAGCTGAAGCAGCATCATCGGGAGATTGGAGAACTCCACGTAGAGGTAGCGCGCAATCAGGGCGCCCGCCCCGCTCAGAAGCCCGAGGCCCAGCATCGAACGCACGGAAAAGCTGACGATGAAAACACTCATCCGGGGAACCGCCCTCCCCAGCACGGAGAAGGCGAGCGTCACGAGAAAATTCATGGCGACAAAGGGCGCCGCAATCCGCAGACCGAGCTCGATTACATGGGCGGTCGCCCGCATGAGGAAGGGAACCGATGCGGGGCTGAAGGCGACATTGCCGGGCGCCGCCAGGGCGAAGGTGCGCGCGAAGGCGCTCAGGACCCACAAGTGCGCCCCAAAAAGGAAAAAGAGGATGATGGCGAAAGAGGAGACGAACGCGGCGAGCGGCTCGGAGGCGATCTGGGGCGCGGACATGCCCGGCGAGGCGGAGAGGCCCACCTCAGAGGAGATGATCCTGCCGGCCATCTCGACCGCGTTGAACGCAAGCTGGCCCACGAAGCCGAAAGCAAGGCCGAAAATCACCTCTCCGCCGGCCGCAAAGCCCAGGTGCCAGAGATCGAGGGGAACGTGCGCCGGCGGAACGACCCCGGCGAGCACGGTCGCCAGGCAAAGGGCGAGCGCGATCCGGATCATTGCGGGCGGCGGGTGCCCGCCCATTTGCGGCATCTGGATCGCCACGCCGACCCCGCGCAGGAACACGAAGAGCCAGGTGAGCAGGTACTCCAGGGTCACGGTATGGGGCGTGCGCGCGCCTAGTGCGCCATCGAACCCATCCGCGTGAAGATCGTCACCGTGAACTCGGCAAGCGAGCGCAGGAGCCAGGGGGCGAGAAGGAGGACCAGGGCGGAGAAGGCTATGAGCTTCGGGGCAAAGGTCAGGGTCGCCTCCTGGAGGGACGTGATCGACTGGAATAGGCTTGTCAGCAGCCCGACGACGAGGGCGCAGATCAGAAACGGCGCCGAGATGTACAGCGCGAAGATGATCGTCGTCTTGAACACATCGATGGCGATTTCGGGATTCATGGGATTACCTTGTGAAACTCTCGACCAGCTGGCGCACCACCAGGTGCCAGCCGTCGACGAGGACAAACAGGAGGAGCTTGAAAGGCAGGGAAACCACGTTGGGCGGCATCATCATCATGCCGAGGGCCATCAGGATGGAGGAAACGAGAAAATCGATGACCAGGAACGGAAGGAAGAGGAAGAAGCCCATCTGGAAGGCCGTCTGCAGCTCGCTGACGACGAAGGCCGGGATGACGACGCGAATCGGCAGATCCTTGACTGCGGTCGGGCCAAACCCGCCCAGCTCGAGAAAATACTCGAGGTCGCGCGTCCGCGTCTGCTTGAGCATGAATTCCTTCAGCGGAATCGAGGCGTGATCCATCGCCACGCTGGAGGTGATCTTCCCGTCGAAGTACGGCTGCAGCGCGTCCTTCTGGACCCGGTCCACGACCGGGCCCATGATGAACAGGGTCAGAAACAGGGCCAGGCCGATGATGATCTGGTTTGAGGGCGCGGCCGGTACGCCGAGCGCCGTGCGCACGAACCCGAGCACGATGACGATGCGCGTGAAGCTCGTCATCAGCAGGACGATCGACGGCGCCAGCGTGAGCAGCGTCATGAGGATGACGATCTGGACGGCGACGCTCATCTGCGCCGGACCCTCTGCGCCCTCGAGCGCTATGTTCAGCCGGAGGGGGTTCGCGCTTGCGGCGGCCGGCGCCGGCGCCTGGGAGCCCGCCGGCGGGGGGAGGGCCGGCGCCACAGCCGCGGGTTGAGCTGCCTCGACGGCGGCCGGCTGGGAAGCGGCGAACTGGGCCCGAACCGGCGGTATCGCGGCGGCTGACAGCGCCGCAACGGCCAGGAGCGGGACCCACCGCAGCGCGGCGGTGCGGGCGCCGTTCCTCATGGCGGAGGGGCTCCGCCATCCAGCGGAGCCAACAGGTCGATCCGGCCGGGACAGACTCCGAGCAGGAATTTTCTTTCCCCGTATGCGGCCACGACAAGGTATTGCCGGTTGCCGAGCGAGCGGGACTCGGTGACGGAGAGGCGGTGCTCACCGCGCGCCACCGGCGCGGATGCGCCGCGCCAGCGGCGCCAAAGGAACCAGCCGCCAGCGGCGCCAGCCACCATCACAAAAAGAATCATCGTCGGGCCGCTTGCCGCCGACGAGGCCGCCGGCGCTCCGCCGGCGCCCGGGATTCGCGGGTACAGCAGCGAGCCGGGATCGGCGGCCGGCGTGGCCGGCTGCGCCGCGCAGACCCTGGCCGCGGCAAACAGGGCTGCGGCCAGGACGATGCCGGCCGCGGGCGGCAGCGCGCGAATCTTCATGGCGACGGCTTTGCGCTGCCGACCAGTTCGGTGATCTTGATTCCGAAGTTGTCCTCGACGACGACCACTTCGCCGTAGGCGACGAGCTTGTCGTTCACAAACAGGCCGACCGGGTCGCTGGCCTGCTGATGGAGCTGGACGACCGACCCCGGCGCCAGTTCGAGGACGTCGCGCATCGGCAGCAGGCAGGAGCCGAGCTGCACGGTGACCTTCACTTTTACGTCGAGAACGATGTCTAGGGCCTTGTCTTCCATGGGTGAAATGTGTTCGGCTTTCCCTTGTCAGCGGGTGGCGAGTTTGCGGGTTATCTGCACTGCGACGCGACCGCCTTCAAGGCCGACCGTGCCGACAAATTTTGGGGCGCCGTTCAGAAGCACCTGGGTCTGCTGCAGGAGGGCCTGGGGCATTTCAACGATGTCACCCACCTTCAGCGAGGCGACCTCGCGCAGCGTCACCTCGAAGCCCTCCCATTCCGCGCGGAGCGGAATCCCGATGTGGTTGTACGACTCGGACCAGGACGCCCGCTGGACCTCGGTCTTCGCATACGCGGAGTCCTTCTGCCGGCGGGCCTGCATCTTTTTGACGAGGGGCTCGATCGTGTAGTAGGGGATGCCGATCTGCATCTGCTCCGAGCAGTCGCCGAAACTCACCTCGAGGGTGAGCGCCAGGACAATCGCGTCCTTCGGCGAGGTCTGCAGGAAGCGGCCGTTGTTCTCGTGGCCGATGATCAGAGGGTGCAGGTCCTCCTCGGCCTTCCACTGGCTGCACCATTCCTCGAGGACGACCAGGATAACGTCCTCCAGCAGCCCAATCTCGATCTCCGTGAGATACCGCTCGGCCTTCACCGAATGGCCACGCCCGCCGAGCAGGCGGTCGGCGATCGTCAGCGCAAGGCGGGGATTGATGTCGAGGATTCCGACGCCCAGCAGCGGTTCGGTCTTGAACAGGCAGATGTGCGTCGGGCTTGGAAGGGAGTCGGTGAACTTTGAATAGCTCACCGTGGTCAGCTTGGCCATCTTGAGCCCGAACTCCATCCTCAGAAACAGGGAGAGTCGCGCGCTCAGGTAACGGATGAAGTCCTCGTGCAGCAGGCGCAGGCGCCTCAGCTCGATTTCCGACAGGAACGCAGGGTGACGGAAATCATAGTTCTCGACCTTGACGGGCCGTCCGCCGCCCTCGTCCATGCGCCTGCCGTCGGATCCGATGAGCAGCGGCCGGGCGGGGGCCTGCTCCATCGTCTGCGCGAGCAGCTTGTCGATCTCGGATTGATCGAGAAACTCGTTCGGGGATTTCTGGGAGGGATCGTCGGCCATGGCGGTCGGGGAAAGTCCCTATTGGACCACAAAGTCGGAAAAATAAACCTGTTCGGCCACCTTGCGCCCGAGTGCCTGGTTGTACGAGGTCACCAGTTTCTCGCGAAGAACGTTCTTCGAGCCGGGTTCCTCGAGGTCGGCAAGGGTCAGGGAGGACAGGACGTTGAGGGTCACGTCGGTCAGGCGCGCCTTGTTGTCCTCGAAGGTCCCCTTCAGGTTCGGGTCGGCGCCCGTGACGAGGAATGTGGTCTTCAGGTAGCGCGTGCCCATGGTCCCGGCCAGGTTCACAACGACATTGTTGAATTCATAGGAGGGGGGCGCGACGGTCGCCCCGCCCTTCTCGCCCTTGACGGCGGCGGGAGCCGCCGCAGGGGCGTCGTCGGACATGGGCTGCGCGAGCTTCTTCTCGAGGCCCGGAAGCAGCGCGTACTGGGCAACGGCCCAGCTCGCCGCGGGAGCGATGACGATCGCGGCGATCGCGGGGATCCACGCCTTCAGGCTGAAGGCGCCCGGTCGCGAGGCGGCCGCCGGCGCCGCGGGCGCCGCCGGCTTTTCCGCGCCCGGCTTCTCGATTGCCGCCTTTTCGGCGGGAACGGGCGGGTTTTCCTTTGCTTCGGTCTTTGCGGGGGCTGCCATGGGAAAAGAGGAACCGGCGGATCTGCGCGGCTCAGTGTGTCTTCATGTTCACAACGTCCTCGAGGATCGTGTCAGAAATGGTCACCAGGCGCGCGTTCGCCTCGAATGCGCGCTGCATCGTGATCATGTCGGAGAACTGCTGGGTGAGATCGACGTTGGACTGCTCCAGCGTTCCGGACTGGATCGTGCCGAGTCCGCCGCCGGCCGGGGCGTTGAGGGCCGCCGTCAGCGCTCCCGGCGCGGTCCCGCCCGCGCCCGTCAGATTGGTGTACAGGTTGTTGCCCAGGCTGATGAGCGACGCCTGGTTCGTGAAGCTGTCGAGCAGGACCTGGTTTGTCGTCGCCGTGGTGCCGTCCGAGTAGGACTCGACGACTTTCCCCGAGGTGTCGATCGACACGGACTGAAGCGCGGCTCCCGTGGGAGGGGTTCCCAGCTTGATCGGGCCTTCGGCGGACAGGCTGCTGCCGGCCAGCCCCATCACCTGGTAACCCTGCTGGTTGACCAGGCTGCCGCCGCTGTCGAAGTGAAACTGGCCGTCGCGCGTTGCGTAGTAGGTGCCGGGGTTGGCGGGATCCTGGACGATGAAGTAGCCATTGCCGGAAACGCCGAGATCGGTGACGTTGCCCGTGCTCGACAGGGCGCCCTGCGCAAAGCTTGTGCTGACGCTCGACACCTGCGTGCCAAGGCCGGAGAAGGTGTCGGCAAAGCTGACACTCGAGCCCTTGAAGCCCGATGTGTTGATGTTCGAGATATTGTTGCCGATGGTGTCCAGGCCCGTCGTGAAACTGTCGAGGGCGCTGACGCTTGAGGTGAGGGTTCCTAGGAGTGACATATGGGATGACGGGTTGAGTTAAATGCCTGATTGATGGAAAAGGAGCGTTGTTTGCGGAATCAGTTTGAAGAGGAGGACGGGGAGGATGAGGAGGCCGCGGGCGCCGCGGCGGGCAAACCCGACGCGGACGAGGACGCGCCGGAGGAATTCGCCTGCGATCCGTGCGCCACCTGGCTCACCGATGTGATGGGGTACTCCTGCGACTGGCCGTTGAGGATCAGCAGCGGCACGCCGCCGGAGGCGATCTTCGAGGCGTCTATCGCCGTCACAACAGACGTGACCGGCGGGCTCCCGTTGATTCCCGGCACGGTGACCTGGGTGCCCAGGAATGAATTGCCGGTCGCCAGGCTCTGGGTCTGCGACATCTGGTTCATCTGCTGGAGAGTCGTGAACTGCGCGAGCTGGGCCATCGTTTGCGTGGGGTCCATCGGCTTCAGGGGATCCTGGTTGGACATCTCCGTGCTCAGCAGCTTCATGAAATCAGTCGTGCTGATGCCCGAGGAGGGATTCACGGCGGCGGCTGTCTGGGCTGCGACGGAAGAGTTGGTGGATGAGATTGGGGATGTGGCTGACATGGGTGGCGTGGGTTCAGGCAAATGCGCGCAAATGCGCGGATGCGCCAAGGGGCGTCAATACCGGGGACGGGGCGGCTTCGACAGACTCAAGTCCCGCCGCGTCGGGCGGCGAGGAGGTCCGGCCGAAAGCATCCGTCCCCCCGTCCCCATCGCGCCGGCGGTAACCTGCCCCGCCTTCCGCAAGGGAACCATTCGATGACGAGGAGGATTGGGCGAACTCGGGATCGGAAAACGTCAGATTGTGAGACCCGCCACCCGGAGCGGCGCCCTGCCACTCGCCGGAAAGGGCCGCCCGCAACTCCGCGGAGCTGGTGCTGAACTGCGTCCGCACCTCGGTGCCGCGCAATTCAACGCGCACTGAAAGATCCTCGCCGCCGATCTTGAAACTCATGTTCACCACGTGGGCCGGCACATCGGCCCGACCGGCCTGGGTGTCGGCAATCCGCACGACCGCGGCAACGGCCTCGCGGGCCGTGGATGCCGGCGCGGACGAATCCGCCGCAGGGGGGTTCCCCTTGATGCCGACTCCAGCCGCAGCCCCGGAGATCGCGACGCCTGCGCCAAAGGCGGCGAACGAGCGGGCAAAGTTCTGCGCGGTCATGGTGGATGTCGGTCTAGCACCGGTCGTGCCAAGCGCCGTATCGTATTTTATATCGTATTTAAGATCATTATCTAACGTAATTTTGTCCGAGTTCTGTCCGTTCGCACCCTTAACTCTCGGAGGTGGCGCCGAAAGGGCGGCAATTTTTTCCGCGCCTGCGGCCACTGTCGCCGGAATGACGGCCGTGCGCGCCGCATCAATGGCGCGGGCACGGGCTTTTGCAGGCGAAGGTGGCGGCGTTTCATCTGCGCCGGACTGCGCGGGGGGTTCGTCGTCCTTCGAAAGTCTGGCGGATTCCGAATCCCTTGTTTCACCCGCGCCGGAACGCGGCGGCGCTTCATCTGCTGCGGAATGGGCGAGCGTTTCGCGACCATGCGGAAGCCTGGCGGATTCCGCTGGGGATCCGTTCGCCGATGGCCGAATCCCGGCGGTTTGCGCAGAGCAGCACGCCTTGGAATCCATCGCACTTCCGGAAACGGACCCTGAATCAAGGCGCCCAACCGGTGTCGACAGGGCCGTCGCGGAACGCGCAGGCGTTTCGACCGTAACCGGAATCGCAGGAGTCTCGCCGTTCGACAAAACCCCGGCCGTTCCCGCCGTCGCGCCATCGGCGGCTTTGCTTGTGACATTTCCCGGAGTCGGATCGGGCAGCGACGGGCCGTCGGGATTGACGGTCGCTGCGGAGTCCCCGCCGGAGCCATTCGAGCTCGAGCGGGCCTCATGCGTTGCCTTTGGCGTTGGGGTGCCCTTCAAACGGACGGAGGAGGACCCTGTCTCCGCCAAGGTCTGCATTGCAGCCCGTTGGCCGCCCCTGGCGCCCGCGCACAGCCGTTTCCCGGCCGGTTGAACTGAGGCTTTCGAAACGCCGGGGGCCGATCCGCGAAGGCCGGACTGTTGCGGCGGATCCCCTCCGGAAAGAAACGCCGCCGCGGCCCCGCCGCCTGGCGCCGCCAATTCGCCCTGGGAACCGCCCGCCGGTCCGTCCCATTTGTTCGCCGTCCCGGCTGCCGCGGTCAGGCGCCCGGTCTCCGGGAACAAAAAGCCCGTCGACGCAGGGCCTGGGGAGACGGGCGACGCCTGCCCTTTGCCAGGCGCAGCCATGAATTGGGCGAAACTCGCAGGCTGCGCCGGATCTACTCCGGCAGCCGGCGCACCCGCCTGGATTCCGGCGCCTCCCGGCATCGCCGCAAAAAATGCCGCCGCGGCCCCGCCGCCTGGCGCCGCCAATTCGCCCTGGGAACCGCCCGCCG
>CAZSEH010000009.1:0-24841 GCA_964605835.1 uncultured Opitutaceae bacterium | reverse complement strand
CGGCGCACCCGCCTGGATTCCGGCGCCTCCCGGCATCGCCGCAAAAAATGCCGCCATGGAACCCTTTGCGCCGGGACCCAGCGCACCTGCGGCCAGTGGATCGGAGCCGGCGGCGGATCCGCCGCTGGAATTCATCGGGAATGAAGTCAGGGGCATAGCGGGGGACCGCTTAAATCAATTGGAGGCCGTAGCCGCAGAGGGCGACGGCGCCGCCTTGATGAGCCGGAGCTTCTCGGAAAGGGCCGCGGCCCTCCGGGACAGGGTTCCGTCAGGGGACGCTGTGGTCGTCATCGCCTCGAAGATGGACCCGACGGCGTCGGGCTTCATGAGGGAGAGGATCTTGACCGTGGTCGCGTCGTCGAGTTCGCGAATGATGGCCACCGCGCCGGCGGGGGTGAGATCCGTGTAGGTCTGCGCAAGCGTCTTCAGGTTCTTGGATTCGTCCGCCTTGATCATGATCACGCGGTCGTCGATTTCCTGGCGCATGGATTGGATATCGGTGCGCAGCCGGTCCAGCTCCTTCCGCTCCGCGTCAAGTCTCGCCTTGTCCCGGTCCATGTCGTCGGACCGCTTGTGCAGGCGGGCCTTTTCCTCCTTCAATTCGGAGGCCAGGTTCTCCATCTGTATGGTCCAGAAGTCCCAGCCGTGGGCGCGCTGCGCTTCCTGCTTTTGCTTTTCCACCGCGCCGGCGGCCCTGTGAATGGCAACGGCCCGCGCGACAAGGGGACTTGCGTTGCGCCAGTACCAGGCCGGCCCGACGAAGATGCTGGCGATCATGGCAACGACCGCCACGACTCGCGGATTGACGATTCGTTCGATCATAGAGCCTCCCTTTGTCTGAAAGCGCGGAATCCGGCGATTTCGTCGATTTCCTGCTGCTCGGCGTAACGCCAGGCCGTGCGATGGCTGGCGCGGGCCTTTTCCTCAAGCCGGGCGACGACCTTCACCTGCCGGTTTGCCTCCACGCAGGCGTCGCGCCGCTTCCTGACCTCGGCCTGGGCCGCAATCACCAGCCTTTCGGTTTCCATTGCGGCGGCACACACCCGGCGATACTCCTGGAAGAAGGCCGCCTCGTCGGACGCCCGGAAGCGGATGCGGCGGCCGTCAAATATGATCTCCTCGAGATCCTTGGCGCGGGCCCGGTTGAGCGCCAGCCGCTCTTCCGCCGCCGCTGCCGCCTTGAGGGCGGTCGCGAGCGCCTCCCGCGCCCGCAACTCGATGTTTGCGCGGACAATGGCGACGGGCCTGAGGGGAAATCGGAAGCTCTTCATGCGAGGATTTTCTTGAGCCGCGCAAAGCACTCGGCGCGGGGGGTGAGTTCGTTCATGTCCTGCCGGAGGAAGCGGCGGAGGGGTTCCTGGAGCGAAATGGCCTGGTCGAGGGCCGGGCTGGAGCCCTTCTGATACGCGCCGATCGAGACAAGGTCCTCGTTCTTCCTATACAGGGCGAGGTGTTCGCGGGCTCGCGCGGCCAGCTCGTTCTCCTCGGGAGTGCAGATGTCGCGGTTCAGCCGGCTCACGCTTTCGAGGACGTCGATCGCCGGATAGTGGTTGAAGTTGGCCAGCGTGCGCGAAAGGACGATGTGGCCGTCGAGGATGCCCCGCACGGCGTCGGTCACCGGCTCATTCATGTCGTCACCCTCGACGAGCACCGTATAAAGGGCCGTGATCGAGCCGACCTCCCCGGCCCCGGACCGCTCGAGCAGCCGCGGGAGGAGGGCGAAGACGGACGGCGTGTAGCCGCGGGTCGTCGGCGGTTCGCCGACCGCCAGCCCGATTTCCCTCTGGGCCATGGCAAATCGCGTCACCGAGTCCATGAGGAGCAGGACATTGAGCCCGGAATCGCGGAACGATTCGGCGATCGAGGTCGCCGTGAAGGCGGCGCGCAGGCGAAGCGGAGCGGGCGTGTCCGAGGTCGCGACGACGACGACGGCCTTGCGCAGTCCCTCCGGCCCCAGATCCTTTTCAACGAATTCGCGCACCTCGCGGCCGCGCTCGCCGACCAGGCCGACGACGACCACGTCCGCGGCGGCTCCGCGGGCGATCATGCCAAGGAGCGTGGACTTGCCCACGCCCGACCCGGCGAACAGGCCCAGGCGCTGGCCGCGGCCCAGGGGAATAAACGAATCGATTGTGCGCACGCCCGTTTCCAGAGGATCGCGGATCCGCTGGCGACGCAGGGGATGAGGGGGTCCCGATTTGGAGGCGGTGCCCCTATCGACCGGAAGAAGCCCGAGCCCGTCGAACGGGCGTCCCAGGGCGTCGAGCACGCGGCCGAGCAGCTCGGGACCTGGCCTCGGAAGCGGGGGCCGGTCGCTCGCAGCCACCTCGCATCCCACGTGAAGGCCAGACGTCTCCCCGAGCGGCATGAGGAGCACGCGGTGCTCCCGGAAGCCGACGACTTCGGCACGGACGCTGAAATTCGTCCGCGGCGAGCGGATAACGCAGAGTTCGCCAAGGCCGACGTTCGGGCCCTCGGACTCGATCACAAGCCCGGCCACCCCGATCACGGTGCCCAGACGCTGCACGGGGGGAAGATGGCGCACTTGCGTCCGGATGACTTCAACCAGGGGGGCGACGGAGGAATCCATGCTTCTAGTTTCCGGTGAGCCCCTGCGCAAGCGTCTCGAGCTTTGTCTGCTGGCGGGCGTCGGTCAGGCCGAAGCGGCTGCGCACGAGGCTGTCGCCCGGCCTGAGGGCCGGGTCGGTTCGCACGCGCAAGCTTGGAAACCGCTGGCGCCATTCCGGATTCAGCCTCTCAAGAAGCTCGGCGTCCTGCGGGCAGAGGGTGAGCTCGAGACCCTCTCGCTCGGGATAAAGCTGGTCGAGCGACTCCCGCCAGAGCCGTTCAATCACCTCGGGCGGCGGCTCAAAGTCGGCGAGGAGCCGGCGGGCGATCTCAATGGCCAAGCCGGGCAGCGCCTCGCGCAGCTGGCCCAGGAGCTGGGGTTCGACCGAGGAAAGCTGCTTCAGCACCCCTTCGCTCAATTGCGCAATCTCGGCGCGCTGCTCGACCATCTGCTGGTCTCCGGCGCGCCGGGCGGCATCGACTCCGGCGTGGTACGCCTCCTGCGCCTTGGCCGCCGCCTCCTTCTCCGTGCAACGCCGTCCGGCCGCACCCTCGAGCGTCGCGCCGGCGAGGGGTCGGTCGAATGGGACGAGTGTCGAAAGGGCCATGGAATCAGGAGACGACGAGCTGGGTTGAATCGTTGTCGAGGGATATCTGGCCCTCCTCCTCAAGATGCCGCACGGCCTGGATTATCGCATCCTGAGCCGCCTCGACGTCCTTGAACCGCACCGGCCCGAGCAGCTCGATCTCCTCTTTGAGGCCCTCGGCGGCGCGCTTTGAGAGAGCGCCGTAGATCTTGTCCCGAAGGGCCTCGCTCGCCGACTTCATCGCGGTCGCGAGATTGCTCATCTCCACCTCGCGCAGCACGCGCTGCAGGTCGGCGGCGGTGAGGCGGTTCAGGTCCTCGAAGCTGAACATCTTCTTCCGGATCGCGGCGCCGAGCGACGTGTTCCGGTCCTCTAGCCTGGCGAGAAGCGTCTTGCTCATGTCCTTCTCCAGCTGGTTCAGCAGATCGGCGACCGAACGGACGCCGCCGCTGCGGTGGAATGTGGGGCGCGCCTTCGTGTTGAAGTGCTTTCCGAGCGCACGGACAATCTTGCCCACGAGATCGAGCGAGGTGGATTCGATCGTGCCAAGCCTCTCGATCACCTCCTCGCGCAGGTCTGGGCTGAGCAACGAGAATACCTCGGCCGCCTTCGGGCTTTCCAGGTACGACAGGACAAAGGCGATCGTCTGGGGCTGCTCGGCCTTGATGAGGTTGAAGATCTGCCGCCCCTCCATCTCGCTGATGTCCTTGATCACGTCGACCGAGGTGCTGACCGGGCCGACGCGGCCCATGATCGCGGAGGCCTTGTAGTCTCCCTTTGCAATCTCGAGCGAATGCTGCGCGTAGGACATGCCGCCCATGACCGCGTTCGCGCTTTGCGCGACGATGCCGGTGAACTCGTCGAGCGCCTGCTTCTGGGTGGATTCGGGCACCATCGGGAACTGCGACATTTCGCGGCATAGAAGCTCGATCTCCGGGTCGTCGAACTGGCGAAGAACTTCGGCCGCGGCGTCGGGACCGACGACAATCAGGAAAATGGCGAGCCTCTGCTGGCGTGAAAGCTTGGCGTAGTCGATGTCACCCATGGCGGATCAGTGCCCCTTAGTTTTTGTTCGCCGTAACCCAGCCGCGGAGTGCCACCCCGATGTTGGCCGGCTTTTGCCGGATCAGCTGGTTCACCATCTCGGGCGTCACGTTGCCGCCCGAAGGCAGCGAGCGGGCCGCGATCTCGGGCGGGAGCGTGAGAACCTCGACCGGAACGGGCTCGGGCTTCTGCCGGGACAGGAGCCTGAGGAAGAGGAGCAGAACGACCACCGCCCCGCCGATCGTCGCCCAGCGGCGCGCGGCATCAATCCATGTCTCCAGCTTGTTCTGGTCCTGGATCGCCTGGATCTCCTTTGAAACGGGCTCGACGGCGAAGGGCATTTCCTGGATCGTCACGAGCGAATCGGGCGACTGGCCCGGAGCGGCCTTGAGGCCGAGGGCGTTCATGACAACCTGGCGCAGCTTGCCCATCTCGTCGGCCGTTCGGGCGACCGGAGCGGCGCCCGCATCCCCCGTGCGCGGGGCGATGAAGACGGCGGCGGTGATGCTGCGGATCGTGCCGGGCGAGCGGGTGATGTTCGTCAGGGTGCGGTTGATCTCGTACGTGGTCGTCTTGTTCTTCTGGTCCTGCTCGGAGGAAGTCGCAGGCCTGCTGACGCTTTCGGCGCCCGCAGCCTTGTCGGGGACGTTTGAACTGACGCCCGGCGCGCCTCCGCCGCTGCGCGTCTCGGTGCTCTTGGAATTGTTGCTGGTGTCGGTCTGGCTGCGGATCACCTGGCCCTCGGGATCGAATTTCTCCTCCGTCAGGCTCGTCGCCTCGGTGTCGATGTCGGCGGACACGCGCACGACCGCATTGCCGGGGCCGATGACCTGCGCGAGCATGGACTCGACCTTCTTGCCGAGGTAGTCCTCCACCTGCTGGCGGTAGCGGATCTGGGAGGTGGCGGTGCCGAGGGTCGGATCCTGCTTCAGGTCCTCCGAAAGAACATGGCCGTGGTTGTCGACCACGGCGACCTGGTCGGGCAGGAGCCCCTCGACAGAATTTGCGACGAGGTGGCGGATCGCGTTCACCTGGTCGATCTCAAGGCGGCCCCCGCCCAGGTCGACGAAGACGGAAGCCGTCGACTTCACATTCTGGTCGGTCAGGAGCAGCCGGTTTTCAGGCTGGACGATCATCACGCGGGCGGCGCGCACGCCCTGAAGCTGCGTGATCGTGCGGCCCAGTTCGCCCTGGACGGCCCTCAGGTAGTTCGTCCGCTGCACGAAATCGCTCAGCCCGAACTGACCCTTGTCGAAAATCTCGAATCCGACGCCATCCCCGCTCGGAAGGCCCTTTGCGGCGAGATCCATGCGCAGCTTGTAGACCTGGTTCGAGGGCACCTCCACCGCCGATCCGCCCGCCGTCACCTGGTGGGGGATGTTCTGCGACTCGAGGTAGCTGATGATCCCGGCCGCGTCCTTGTCGCCGAGGCGCGCGTACAGCAGCTGGTAGTCGGGCCGGCCCGACCACAGGATGATCGCGGTCAGTCCGCCGGCGACGGCGATCGCGGCGACGACCAGCGACACGCGCTGGTTGGCGCCAAGCTGCTTCCAGAGGGCGAGGAGGGACAGTCCAAAATTCTTCATTTAATAAAGGGGGAAAGGGATCGGGCTCACACCTGCATGCGCATCAGTTCCTGGTACGATTCGACAAGCTTGTTGCGGACCTGCACCATCAGGGACAGGGCGACCGACGCCTCCTGCATCGCGATGACGCTCTGATGCAGCTGGTCGGTGTCGCCGAGCAGGACCTTCTGGGTGGTCGCCTGCTCCGCGGCCTGTTTCTGATCCACCAGGTTGACAAGGCCGTCGAGCATCGTGCCAAAGCCGTTCGAGGAGCCGGGCGCCGGCCGGATTCCGTCAAGGCCTGCCGCGGGAGAACCCGTCAGCGCCTCGGGGCGTGAAAGCGGCAGGGAAGTCAGCGCGGGATTGACGGGGCCTATGGGCAGCATGGCTTATTTCCCGATTTCGAGTGTTTTCTGCGCAAGGGTCCGGGCGTCCTTCGCGAAGGACAGGTTGGCCTCGTAGGCGCGGGAGGCCGTGATCAGGTCGACCATCTCGTAGGCGAGGTTGACGTTCGGCATCGTGACCATCCCGTCCGGCCCGGCGTCGGGGTGCTGCGGATTGTAGACCCGCTGGCCCGGGGTCGTGTCCGGCGTGATGCCCGCCACCTTTACCGTCTCAAGGGACCCTCCGCCGGTCTGCCTGAGCAATTCCGTCTCGAACGAGACGACCTGGCGCTGGTAGGGACCGCCCCCCGGTGTGCGCGTCGTCTGGGCGTTGGCGATGTTCTGGGCGACGATGTCCAGGCGGGTCTTCTGGGCGGAGAGGGCGTCCGCGGTGATGTCGCTGGCGGCGATGAGGTTCATGGGGCGGAAACGGGACAATGCGCTACGGCGACACCGTGCCGGCGATCGCCATCTTCAGCTGCTTGATGTTGTAGGAAACGACATCGGTCAGGTATTCGTACTCGACCGAGTTGCGGTTCATCGCCAGCAGTTCGTGCTCGATCTCGACGTTGTTTCCGTCGGGCCTGACCGCGCGCGCCTGGGTGTCCTCCGTTATCGACGGCTGGAGCTGATCCGCCGCCTTCACGCTTCCTCCGGCCTCGCACCTCGCCTTGAGCTGCGCGGCAAAATTGCCCGAAACGTCGACCCGGTGGTAGCCGGGCGTCTCCGCATTGGCGATGTTTGCGGCGATCGCATTCTGGCGCAACGCCGCCATGTCCAGGAGCTTCCGGGCCAACTGATAGTCGCCATCCGATGGGAAGATCGATTGGATCATGATTGCACCCGTAAGGCAGAGTGCGTGCCAGAGACACCACTGCATCGATAACGCATTGATGCGCATATCAATACACTGTCTAAAAATTCCCCGGATTCGATTGCGGCGGATGCGGGCGAGTCCAACCCCGGCCCGCGGCAATATTTGCCGACTTCCCTCAGAAAACGTCCGCAAAGACCCGGGCCATGCGCTTCATCGGGATGTCTTTGTGCCGATAGCCATGGGGATAGTGACATGCCTCATGAGGGAAAGTGACTTCGAATACATTCGCACCCTGGTCTACGAACGCAGCCGCATCCACCTCGACAACCGCAAGCGCGAGTTGGTCGCCGCGCGCCTGGCCAAGCGTCTGCGTGAGACGCAGACGGCCTCCGTCGGCGACTACTGCAATCTCCTGCGCTCGCCCGGCCAGGATGAGGAGTGCTCCCGGCTGATCGACGCCATCTCGACAAACCACACCTTCTTCTTTCGCGAGGCATCGCATTTCGAATTTGTCCGGTCCCGGATTGTCCCGGAAATGTCGGAACGCGCCCGCAGGGAGCGGTGGGCGCGCCTCTATGCCTGGAGCGCGGCCTGCTCCTCGGGCGAGGAACCCTACTCCCTGGCCATGGCCCTCGACGACTCCGTGGACCGCGCGCGGTGGTCGTGGCATGTCGAAGCCACGGATATCTCAATGCGGATGCTCGAGGTGGCGCAAAAGGCGGTTTACAGGAGCGAATCGGTCATCGAGAAGACGCCGGCATGGGCGATGCATTGCTTTCAGCGCGGGATTGGCCCGCAGGAGGGCAATTTCCGGATCAAGCCCACGCTCCACGCCCGGGTCACCTTCCGCCATCTGAATCTCCTGGAAGGTCCGCCCCCGTTTCCCGAGCCGATGCACCTCATTTTCTGCCGAAACGTCATGATCTATTTCGACCGGGCGACCCAGGAGGAACTCGTCGCCAAGCTGACCCGCCAGCTCGTTCCGGGCGGCTACCTCTTTGTCGGGCACTCCGAAAGCCTCGCGAACATCACCCATGGCCTGCAGCTCGTCGAGTCGGCCATTTACCGCCGTCCCGCCGCAACGTGAATCCCGCCGGAAAAATACGCGTCCTCGTGGTTGACGATTCGGCGCTCGTTCGCCGGATGGCGCGCGATGCGCTGTCCGCGGACCCGGAGATAGCCGTCGTTGGCACGGCGGCGGATCCCTACGAGGCGCGCGACCAGATCGCCCGGTTCTCGCCCGACGTCCTCACGCTGGACCTCGAAATGCCGCGAATGGACGGGCTCACCTTCCTGGGCCTGCTCATGGAGAGCCGTCCGATCCCGGTCGTCGTCATGAGTTCGCTGACCCAGCGCGGATCGGAGTTCGCTCTCGAGGCCCTGCGCCTGGGCGCCGTCGACGTGATCGGCAAGCCGGGCCCATCCTGCTCATTCGGATCGGTCGGAACGGAGCTGATCCTCAAGGTCAAGGCGGCTGCGCGCGCCCGGCCACGGTCGAGCCGGAGGGTCGTTCCCGCCGCGGACGGCCAGGGCGGCGCTCCCGGGGGGGAGAGCCCTTCCTTTTCCTGGTCCGGACCTTCCGACCCGCGCGCCGTCATTCTGCTCGGCGCCTCGACCGGGGGCGTCGAGGCCCTTCACGAGGTGCTGGGTTCCCTGCCGGCGGACATGCCGGGAATCGCCGTCGTCCAGCACATCCCCTCCCTCTTTTCGAGGGCCTTTGCGGAGCGCCTGAATCAAAACTGCGCCATGGAGGTGCGCGAGGCTGCGGATGGCGACGCCCTGGTTCGCGGCACGGTGCTCATCGCACCCGGCAATTTTCACCTGCTGCTCCACCGCTCGGCCAATTCCTACTCGGTTCGCGTCGCGGAGGGTCCGCCGATCTGGCACCAGCGGCCGGCGGTCGATCTGCTTTTCAAGTCTGCGGTCGAAACCGGCGCAGCGGCCCATTTCATCGCCGGCGTCCTGACCGGAATGGGCCGCGACGGCGCCGAGGGTCTCCTTCGCCTGCGGGAACACGGGGCGACAACGTTCGCCCAGGACGAGAAAACCAGCGTTGTCTACGGGATGCCGCGCGCTGCCTTCGAGAATGGCGCAGCCCGGACTCTTCTGGGGCTTGATCGAATCGCACCCTTCCTGATCCAAAACCGGCAGGCTTGCGCCCATGCCGCGGCGAGCGCGGCCCCCAGCCCGCCATGAACCCGACCCCGATTCCCGGCTCCGTCCTCATCGTCGAGGATGAGCAAATTGTCCTGGCCACCCTCAAGTCGACGCTCGAGCGCGAGGGCCTGCACGTCACCGCCTGCGCCAGCCCGGTGAAGGCCCTCTCTCTCGTCGAGGAACGCGACTTTGCCGTCATCATTTCGGACCAGAAAATGCCGGAAATGGCGGGGCTGGATTTCCTCGTGGAGTGCCGGCGGCTGCGCCCGCACAGCTCGCGCATTCTCCTCACGGCGGTCCTCAGCCTGCCGACGGTCGTCGACGCCATCAATCGTGGCGAGATCTACCGCTTCATCGCCAAGCCCTGGCTGCGGGAGGAGCTGATCGCCACCGTCCGCGACGGCATCCAGAGGCACGACCTGGCTGAGCGCAACCTCGACCTTCAGGCGGAAACCGCGCGCCTGAACGGGGAGCTCAAGGGAGCGAACCAGAACCTCGAGGCAAAGGTCCGCGACCTCGAGAGCCGGCGCGAACAGCTCGATGCCGCGAATCGCGAACTGACGTCGCGCTTCGAGAGCTCGCTCGAGCTGTGCCGCCGGATCCTGACGGCCTACGATCCCATTCTGGGCAGCCAGGCCAAGGCCCTCGTCGAATTCGCCGGCAAGATGGCCGAGACCGAGCACTTCAACGGCGACGAGAAGCACGTCCTGCGTTCGGCGGCATGGCTGTGCGACCTCGGGCTGATCGGCGTCCCGCGCGAGTTGCTCCGCTGTTTCCGCAACAAGCGGTCCTTCGATCAGTTGAGCGACCGCGAACGCGCCATGCTCCGCCACCATCCGATTTACAGCCAGACCCTGGCGGCGCTGGTCGATCCGCGCACGAATGTGGGCGAGACGATCCGGGCGCACCATGAGTGCTTCGACGGCACGGGATATCCGGACGGCCTTGAAGGCCCGGCGATTCCGTGGCCCGCCCGGTGCCTGGCGGTGGCGGTCGGTTTCGTCGAGTCCGGGCTTCCAAAGCCGGCCGCAACAGAGGCGATCCTGGCGGAATCCGGGCATCAATATGATCCTGAGGCCGTGCGGCTGTTTCTGAAGGTCACGCATCTGGTCAGCCTCCCCCGCCAGGTGAGCGAAATTCTCATGGAGGAGCTGCAGCCCGGAATGACGCTGGCATCGGGCATCTACAGCCCGCACGGGCTGCTGCTCGTCGGCGAGGGCCAGATCCTCGGGCCCGGGGTCATCGCCAAGATCCGGAGCCACAACGAGGTGACACCGATCAACCAGCGCCTTCTGGTTTACACATGAACCCACCAAAACATCTTTCGCCGCCTTCGGCGGAACCTCGAATTCTGGCGATGGTTCTCCCCCGCCCGTCCCCAGGGCCTCGGTTACCACCCCCTTCCCCCGCATGGGTTCACCCGCCCCAGCATCGGTCCTTGCCCAGCGGATAATCGTCGGCGTCGGGGATCTGGCAGTGTCCAACCAGGCGGCCGCAACCCTGTGCACATACGCGCTCGGCTCGTGCGTGGCGGTGACGGCTTATGATCCGGCCCTGAAGGTCGGCGGCATCCTGCATCTGATGCTGCCGGAATCGAAGATTGCAGTGGCGAAGGCCGCCCTGCAGCCGGCCATGTTCGCCGACACCGGCCTGCCCTTCTTCTTCCGCCAGCTCACGATCTTTCGCGCGGATTCCGGCCGGCTGAGAATCCACCTGGCGGGCGGGGCAAGCGTGATCGGCGGCAGCGACCCCTTTCGGATCGGCGAGCGAAACGTCCAGGCCACCCTGGAGATCCTGGCCCGGATGGGCATTCCCGTGAACCACGCGGATCTGCGCGGCACGGTCAACCGGATGGTGCAGCTGGAGCTGGCCACCGGAAGGCTGACGCTCAAGACACCGAACGGCCAAAGCGAGTTCTCGCTCGAGTGACACTGAGGCCAAAACCGGCTTAAAGCCGGGCCGTCGCGAGCCGATGATGTAGGTGGCGCAACGGCGGCCAAATCCGCCGGGGCTCCCCCATTCCACCGATGAGCACAGCCACGACAGCTCCCAAGCACGCGACAATCCAGGCGGGAAAATACCTCGCCGTGGGCCTCGACAACGAATCGTACGGCATCGCCGTCCTCAGGGTCCGCGAGATCATCCGCATGCAGAGGATCACCCCGGTTCCGCAGGTCCCCGAATTCGTCAAGGGAGTGATCAACCTTCGCGGCCGGGTGATTCCGGTCATCGACCTGCGCGTGAAGTTCGGCGTGCGCGCCGAGTTCGCCGAACGCACGTGCATCGTGGTCGTCCAGGTGCGCCTGTCCTCCGAACAGACCGTCCAGATGGGGCTGATCGTGGACCGCGTAGAGGAGGTCATGACCCTTTCGGCCGACGAGATCGAGCCCACCCCGGATTTTGGAACGAAGATCGGCACCGATTACCTGCTCGGCCTGGCGAAGGTCAAGGGGCAGGTGAAGACCCTTCTGGACATCGACAAGGTCGTGGCGGCCGAGGCTCTGGCCGTGGCCACAAAGCCGGCCTGACCCGCACGCACCACAAGTTCAGGCGCGGAAGGCTCCGTGCGAGAGGCGGTCGCCCATGCGCCGGACAGCGCGCTCGCGCACCTCGACCATGGCCTCCTCGAGGTAATCCGAGGTAAAGCCCCATTCGGTTAGGAACGCGCCGTGAAGGGCGAACAGGAACCCGCCCTCGGTGACTCCCGGCCCGAGCGAGACGGCGAGGTACTTCGCCGCGTGAAGGTCGGCCAAAAGCGGCAGGACGGCCGCCGGCGCCTCCTCGGGGCGCAGCTGAAACTCGACCAACTGGGCGAACTTTTCCGGACAATTCCAGGCGCGCAGGAGCCGGGCGCCGATTTCCGCGTGGTCGTAGCCGAGAATCGTCCTCTCCGCCTCCTCCCAGGCGCGGGAATCCTGCCTCGCCCAGGCGCAGATCATCGGGTAGAATGGCGCGCACACATAGGCGAGGACCAGCTTCCCGATGTCGCAAACGAGTCCGGCCGTGTAGGCCACCTGCGGGTCGCATTTCTCGCCCGCCTCGGCGAGGACTTCCGCCGCGAGCGCGGTGCACAGCGCGTGCCGTGCGTACTCTCCGGGCTCCCACGGAAGGGCCTGCGAGTGCACGGACTCCCACCGGCTGACCATGGTCAGGGATGCCAGGCGGTAGATCTCCTTGTGGCCGAGCATGACGATGGCCTGCTCGAGCGACTCAACGGGCTCGCGCACGCCATAGTGCGCGGAATTGGCCAGCCGAAGCGTTGCGGCGGCAAGGGCGCTGTCGAGCTGGATGATGCGCTCGATCTCCCCGGCGGTGCTTTCCTCCTCCTGAACCGCCGCCATGAGCTGCGGCAGCAGGGCCGGCGCGCACGGGAGCTTCAGCGCCTGCGCGCAGACCTGTTCGAGTGTCGGGGCTGGGTGTGATGAGTCCATGGGACCGGTCCTCAGGCCGCCTGCAAAAGCGCTCCGGGGTCGAGGATGAGCGCGATGCTTCCATCTCCGAGAATCGCGCCGCCGGCAACCCCGGGCAGCCCCTGCAGATAGCCGCCCAAGTTCTTTATGACCACCTCCTGCTTGCTCACCATCTCATCCACGAGCAAGGCGAAAATCCTGTCGGAAGCCTCCACGATGACGACAATGCCGTCCCAAGGATCCTTTGCGCGCGACGCGATTCCAAAGCGCCTGTCGAGCCGGAAGAGGGGGAATATGCGCCCGCGCAGGTCCAGGACCTCGCCGCATCCCCTCACGGTCGAGATGTTTTCGCGGGCCGGGCGCAGGGCCCTCTGCACGGACGTGCTCGGCAGGATGAAGCGGTCGTCCCCCACCTTCACGATCAATCCGTCGATGATCGCCATGGTGAGCGGCAGCTTCACCTCGAAGGTGGCCCCGCGGCCCAGCTCCGACGAAATCTCGATCTTTCCGCGAAGCCTTTCCACGTTGCGCTTGACGACGTCCATCCCGACGCCGCGCCCCGAGACGGCGGTCACCTTTTCCGCCGTGGAAAACCCGGGCAGGAAGATGTAACTGAAGATCTCCTCGCGCGTCGGCCGGGCGTCCCCGGGCACGAGGCCCTGCCGCTTCGCCTTGGCGAGGATCCTGTCCGGGTCGAGCCCCCGTCCGTCGTCCTTGAGCTCGATGACGATCTGCCCGCCCTGATGGCCGGCCTGGAGCAGGACCGATCCCGCCTCGGGCTTTCCAAGCGCGATCCTTTCCGCCGGTGTCTCGAGACCGTGGTCCAGGGCGTTGCGGACCATGTGGACCAGCGGGTCGGCTATTTCCTCAACCATCGTGCGGTCCAGCTCCGTGTCGCCGCCGGACGTCGTGAAGACCGCCTTCTTCCCGCAGGACCTCGCCAGATCGCGCGCGAGGCGCTCCATTTTCTGGAAGATCGGCTGGATCGGCACCATCCGCAGAGACATCGCCGTGTGCTGGAGCTCCTTTGTGATGCGGCTCAACTGGCTGACATTCGCGGCAAGCGGAGGGGCGGCGTGGCCGAACGCACGGGTGGTTTCGTTGAGCTGGCTTTGCACGATGACCAGTTCGCCGACAACGTCCATGAGCGCGTCCAGCTTTTCCGTGTTCACGCGCACCGTCTGGCTGCCGCCGGCCTTCGCGGCGGCCAGTTCCGCGCACGGATGGGAGGCTCCCTCGGCGGGCGGAGATGCCGATGGGGATGCGGCGGGGGCAACCCCCTGCGCCCCCTCGGCCGCGGTCCCTTCCGCCGCAAGCTTCCGCACGGCTGCGATGAGCTGGTTCACGGGGATGATCCGGTCCGGCATCCGCCCGCTTTCCAGGGCGTCGGCCACCTGGTGGTTGAGCGCCTGGAGGGCGTCGCGGCTGCGGAGAATCTCCGTGATGACTCCGGAATTGACATGGACCCTGTGGTTGCGCGCGAGATCGAGCAGGCTTTCGACCTCGTGGGCGAGGCGGTGCATCTGCCTGAGGCAGAGGAATCCCGCATTTCCCTTGATCGTGTGAAAGGAGCGGAAGATCGAGTTCAGCGCCTCCTGGTCGGCCGGCGCGCGCTCGAGGGCAAGCAGGGCCGCCTCTATCTGCTGGAGGTGCTCGATCGCCTCCCCGTGAAACTCCGAAAGGAGCTCTCGGCTTTCGCCGAGGTCGATCTTCAGCATCTCGTCCGGCTCCACGCCGGGCTGCTCGGGGGCGGCACGCGGGACGGGGCGGGCATCGCCGGCCGCACCGCCCGGGCGCGCAGGGACCGGAGCGGGCGCCGGGGCGTCTCCGCTGTCCGCACCCAGCATTTCCTGCAGCGCCTCGATCATGGCGCGCATCTCGGCGAGCAGGCCGGAATCGAAGGGCAGCGCACCGTCGAGATTGCGCTCGAGGCGGGTGCGCATCGCGTCGGCCGTGCCCTTCATCGCGGGCGCTCCCTCGCACATCCCGGACAGCTCCCCGAGCAGGCTGTACGACGGGATCAGGCCGTCGTCGCGCCCCGGGGTGGCAAGCACGACCTCGCCGACGAGGCGGTTCAGGATCTCCTCGATCCTGCCGCTCTGGTCCGGGGAGAGGGTCATGGAGGGATGCAGGAGGGCCCCCTCACGCGCTCACAAGCCGCTTGGGGTCGGCGGGCGGCGGACCCGCCGCGGCAGGCGGCTCCGCGGCGGCGAGGTTCGCCTTGGCCTCCTCAAGCGATTCGAAGAACGACCAGGAACGGGTGTCCTCAAAGCCCTTGCACTCGGAGATTATCCGGCCGTTGCCGACCAGGGTGAACTGCATCGCCAGTTCCCTGCAGGTCTGCATCGCCTGCATGAGGATCTTGACGACGCCCATGTGCAGCGTGCGGACCAGGTGGATGTCGATGACCGCCTTGTTGATCCCGGAATCGACGGCCTCGGCGAGCTTCGGCTTCAGGTAGTGGGCGGCCTCGGCGAGCACGGCCTGCGAGGTGTTCTCGGGCAGGCTCATGACGAGAAGCTCGCCGTCGGTGCGGAAGTACCGCAGCGACGTGTCCAGGTTCATCGCCTTGGCCATCTTTCCCTCCAGTTCGGGCAGGTCGATCGGCTTCGTGACGATCGACGAGAATCCCACCTGCTGGGCCATGTTCTGCGAATTCAACTCGGTCTTCACGACAAGGGCGAAGACGGGCTTGAACTTCAGCTTGATGTTGGTGCGAATGCTCCTGAACAGCGCAAAGGCGGAGTCGTCCGGAAGCGAAAGGCTGATCATCAGAAGGTCGGGTTCCTTGCGGGAGCAGAACTCCGCCGCCTCCGCCTGGCCCGCCACTCCGTGGATCTTCCACGGGGTGTGCCTGAGGCCGTCCTGGATCTGCTGGATTATCGCGGGCTTGTCCTCGACAATCAGCACGTCCACGGGATCGAGGATCGAGCGCGCCTTGGCCGATCCCTCGGCAAGGGGCTTCAGATCGATGATCCGGCCCGCCTTCTCAAGCAGCGACTCCTCCTTGAACGGCTTCACGAGATAGTCGCGCACCCCGATCTTTGCGATCTTCAGCACGTTTTCGCGGCCGCCTTCCGCCGTCAGCATCATCACGGGAATTCCCTTGAGCTGGGGATCGGCCTTGATCTTCGTCAGCATCTCCACGCCGTCCATCACCGGCATCGTCACATCAAGGAGGATGAGGTCGGGCAGGTCCTTCGCCGCAACGGCGAGCCCCTCGACGCCATTCGACGCCTCAAACAGCTCTATGTCGAACGGCTTGAATGCCTTTCTCACGATGATGCGAACGGTTTTCGAATCGTCGACTGTCAGAATTTTATTGCGCATGGTCGCCTCTAGTTGTCCGCCTTCATGAAAATGTCTGCCACCAGCCGGCGCCCGGCACAGTCAAAGGAATAGACATTGCGCTCGGCGGAGCTGATGGGCTCGATGCAGAAGTTGCGCCCGCGAAGGATTGAGGGGATCGTCAGCTTGCAGGAATAGCCCGCGGAGCACAGGCCGTTCTTGAAGCTGCCGACTATCATGTTTGTGAGTTCCCCGACCGCGTCGTTGACGGCGGCCTCGCCGATCCCGGCGATCTCGCGCTCGCTCATGCCGAGCATGGCGCAGGTGCAGAGCCTCGCGAAACTTTCCTCGAGGTAAAGGTAGAGCAGGCCGTTCGCGTCGCCGAGGAAACCGACCGTGCCGACCACATGCGTTTCGGCGGGGCCCGGCGAAGCCTCGTCGCCCGCCGCCGGCCAGCCGGCATGGCTTACTTCCTCGGCCGGCTTCAGGACCGCCTCACTGTCCAGCATGGTCCTGAAGACGTCGTCGACGGCCCGCACGATGTTGTCACGGATCAGGCTTTCGGTGATTTCCTGGGTCGCTGGCATGGGTGTGGAGGCCCAGCCACAAACGCGCATGGGCACGGGAATCCTATCGGCCCGTACCGATGCCGGGTTTAGCTGTAACTGCGGTTAATCGTCGCCCGCCGCCGACCCGACCGGAGTTCCCGCCTCCCGGTACTCCTGAAGCTTGTTGCGTAGAGTCCGGATGCTGATTCCGAGCAGAAGCGCAGCCTGCGTCCGGTTGCCATCGGTCTTCAGCAGGGCGGCCCGGATCGCCTGCTTCTCGAGCTCGGCTATGGAAAGCACTGTCCCGTCCGGTGATGTGACGGGGATCGAGGAGGCAAGTGATTCCGGCACAGGGGAAAGGTCCGCCGAGTCCGTCTCCGGGCCCTCCCGGACGGCCAGGTCGGAGCCGAAGGGGAGGCCTCCCTCGCCCAGCGCGACCGGCAACCCGAGGGCCGCCGCAGTGATGGACCGGCCGTTTTCGGCCAGGATCACGGCCCGTTCGACGGCGTTTTGCAGCTCACGGACATTGCCCGGCCACCGGTACTGCATGATCGCCCGGAGAGCCGAATCGGCAAAACCCGCAACACCGACACCGTGCTTGCGGGCAAACCGGCGCAGGAAGTGATCGGCCAGCAGCTGGATGTCCTCCGCCCTCTCCCGAAGCGGCGGCACCGACACCGGGAACACGTTCAGCCGGTAATAGAGGTCCTGGCGAAAATGCCCCTGCTCCACAATTCGCAGCAGGTCCCTGTTCGAAGTCGCAAGGATGCGAACGTTGACCTTGATCGTTCGGTTGCCCCCCACCCGCTCGAATTCGCGCTCCTGAAGCACCCGCAAGAGCTTCGCCTGAAGGGGAGCCGAAATCTCGCTCACCTCGTCCAGCAGGAGGGTCCCGTTGTTGGCCAGCTCGAAACGACCCTCGCGGCGCTCGGTGGCGCCGGTAAAGGCGCCGCGCTCGTGGCCGAAAAATTCGCTTTCGATCAGGTTTTCCTGAATCGCCGCGCAGTTCACCTTTATGAAAGGCTGCTGCCGGCGGGAACTCCTCCTATAGATATCCCGGGCAATCATCTCCTTTCCCGTGCCGCTCTCCCCGCTTATGAACACGGTCGCATCCGTCGGCGCCACGCGCTCGATCAGCTGCCGCAGCCGCACCATCGCGTAGCTGCGCCCCACCAGGGCGTCCCCGTCATCACCCGGGTCGCTTAGAAGCCGGTTCACCTGCAGCAGCTGGCGGTACGACTGGGCCTTCTTCAGGATGACGTCGATCTGGCTCGGCGAGAATGGTTTCATGAGGTAGTCGAAGGCGCCGGCGCGCATGCACGCCACGGCTGACTCGATCGACCCGTACCCGGTGATCACGACGACGAGCGGCCGCTCGGGAAGGACCGCCAAATGCTCCAGAAACTTCGTCCCGTCGCCGTCCGGAAGCCGGATGTCGAGGAAGACCAGATCGAACGATTCGCGAGCGACAGAAGCCTCCGCCTCGCTCAGCGTCTTGGCCGTCTGCACGGAACATTTCTTTCGCAAGAATATCTCGCTTAGCATGTTCCGGACGACCGGTTCATCCTCGATGATTAGGGCCTTGTCGAACGACATATCGGTTGGAGCGGAGACGGGATAGGGTGGCAACCCCAGCCACCGAATTCAACCAAATAGAGCTGCAGGAAGCCCGGCCGCAGCGGCAAACATGCTATACTTGGTTTCTGCTTAAGCACTTTCCAACTGTGCCGATATATGCCATGCGGCCAATCGCATTCAAACATGTCAACGCGCCTGCTGTCCTTCCTTAACGATATCGAAAACGCGCTGCGAGCTGGCGATGCCCCAGTCCCTGGCGATGGGCTGGAAACCGCGCGGTCCGTCAATTACCATTCCGGCCTGGCCAGACTCGCCGTCAGCGCGAAGACGGATGCGAAGGTTCGCCAGACATTGGGGGCGGTGCTCCTGCAGACTTTCAGCCTTGCCGACGGATCGCTGTGCCTGAAAGTCTTCCTGAGCTGGACCGGCACCCGATCCGAGATGATCCACGCGATCTACGCAAAGCCTGGAATTGATTGGAAGAACGAGGCGCAGCAGGTGGCGTCGCTCTGGCTGGACGGCCGGGCGAAAGCAACGGAAATGGTGCACGCCGACGAGGCTCTGGCGGTCGCAGGCTGAAAAAAGACTTCAGCTGAATCGTTCCGGCGCAAAACAGCCCTCAGGCGGCCGTGTTCAAGCTCGTCCGCTGCGCAGCCGGCGCACGGCGGGCATAGGTCGGCATAATGTTTTGCACCCGGCCCCGCGCCTCCGCAAGACGCGCCCGCTCAGCGTTCAAATGCACCCGCAATTGGTTCAAAGTGGACAGGTTCTCCCTCCGTCCGGCAAACAGGGCTCCGATCCGGAATCCGACCGTGGCAACTGCGGCGGGATGGGCGGCGGCCAGTTCGCCCAGCCGGGCGATGAGCGGCGCGACGCGGCCCGACGCGGCAGCGGCCTTGACGCAATCTCCGGCGCGAAGCCAGATCGTCTCCTGGGCCAGGATTTCGTCGATTGACGCGATCAGCCTCAGGGCCTGGGCCTCGGGATTCTCCTGCGGCGCCGCACCAAGGCCGGATGCCAGCGGTCCGCGGGGAGCCTCCGCCGGGGCCGTCGACGGGTGTTCAGGCGGATTCATCGGCCGACAGCCGCCGCGGACTCGAGCTCGGCCGCGGCGGGCCGGGCGCCGCCATGCTTGCTCAGCATTTCCGCCCAGGCGTCGCGCACTTCGCCGAGGAGCTTCTCAACCTCGACGACGGGCTCGACCTGCTTGCGGAGATTGGCCTCGAGGAGACGGCGGTTGTGATATTCGTACAGCCGGTCCATGAGCAGGGCGAATTCGCCACCCGCATTGAAGTCCAGGGTCGCCCTCAGTTCGGCGATTATGCGCTGGGCCTTGCGCAAGCTATTGTTGATAATCTCTATGCGCCTCAGGTCTGTGGGCGGCCGGTCAAAGGCTTCACGGGCCGTGGCGAGCGAATTCAGCGCTCCGTCGTAGAGCAGAAGAACGAGCTGGCCCGGACTCGCAGTGAGAATTGAATTCGCGCGATAGACCCGCGCCAGGTCTTGGGCGACCATGTTCGTCCCGACTTCAGCCCTGGTCCTCGGAGAGGTCGGGCGAGTTGACGATCAGGGTGGCCACCCTTCGGATCACCGCCGCGGACGGATAGTCCGGATCCGCAGCCAACGCCCGACCCCTGGCCACCACTTCGGGGCGGATTTCCGGCTGGCTGGCGAGGGCGGTCTGGAGCTGCTCGGCTGCGGCCGTGGAAAGCCGGTCGCGCTGCCCGTCCGCGGAGGCGGACGCGGCGCGGTTTGCAATCTCGACGGGCACGGCGCTGGCGCGTGATGCTCTGTCGGACGAAGACGTTGAATCGATCATGGGCTTCTAGTTCGGAAACGGTCAGCCTCTGATTGCTCGTTACAGGGAACGCCGTTATTGGATGGAAATGATATCGTCCGTTTGTGCGCGGACTTTAGCGCGTGTTTGCAAACCTGCGCAGTCACCTGGGAGGCAGGGTCTTGAACACGGCATCAGAGACATAGCCGGCGAACCGCCCGGGGCTGCTCAGCGCGTCCGGGGACAGATCGAAGGGCACGGCTCCAAACTCGTCAGGCGAGTAGAAGCGGCGCACGCTGTTGACGACCGCCGGGGCCGTTGTCGAGAAGATCTCGTCAAAAGTCCACAGGAGCGAACGGTCCGTGACGCCCGCCAGCTTGGATCTCACGCCGAGGGTCAGGGGCCGGTAGGCCCGGTACGCAGTGATGTCGACAAAGATGACCGCCTGGGCGCCGTATTTCTCGCCGACAATCTGCAGAAAATCGTGGGGAAGCGCCGAGGCCGAGGAAATATCCGGAACGCCAAAGCTCTTCTGGAATTCCTCCCGGGGCAGCGTGACCACCTCGAAGCGCATCTGCTTCTCGAGTGCGCTTGCGAAGATGGGGTCGAGCGATTCGCACATCTCGGAGGAGGCGAACCCGCCGCCGTGCACCGGCAAAAGGACGACGCGGCGGATTGAAGCCGGCATCCGCGCTGCGCCCACGTAGTTGTGCGGCGCGAAGAACGGCCCGGTCCGCGCCGGGTCGGCGATCCCGGGATGCATCGTGGCGCAGCCGGCGAGCGCGCAGGCCGCGCAGGCCAGACCGGGAAGAAACCATGAGGCGCCCTTCATCAGCCGGTCGGGCTCGAGCTGGCGTTGCTCGTGCCGTTTACGTAGACGTTCGAATTATTGAGCCCGTTCGAAGTGGAGCTGCTCGAGGACGACGAGCTGCCCGAGGATGAGGACGTGCCGGTGATGGCGTTAAGGGACGCCATCTGGCTCTGGAACTTCGATTGCATCGATTCCATCGCCGTGAACTCCGCCTCAAGCTTGGCCTGCTCGGCGGCCAGCTGGGCCTGCATTCTCGATATCTGGGTGCCCAAGTCCTTGGATTCGCTGCCGAAGTTGGTCTTGTCGTCCGTTATCTGGGCCTCGGTGTCGTTGATCGCGTTGTTCACGATCGAGCCGAACCCGGTCCTGGCCGTCTGGAAGAATGCCTGGACGGCGCCGGTGTTCTGGCTCAGGGCCTGCTGCAGCTTCGCGGTGTCCTTGATGGTGAGCTGGCCCGTCGTCCCGTTGAAATCGATGCCGAGATTGTCGAGGCTCTTGATTGCGCCGGTCAGGCCGCTGCCCGCGCCGAACACCGTCATCTGGAGCGAACTTCCCCAGTCGCCCACTTCGTGGTTGGCCGAGAGGATGGAACTCGTGATGGATCCGCTGGCGCTTGTGCTGATAAGCGTGTCGGAGGCGACGTCGGCCTGGAACTGGTTGAAGTTGTTTATGAAAGTCTGGATCGCGGTCTGGATCCCGGCTGTGTCCGTCGCAACATTGATCGTCTGGGTGTCCTCCGAATTGACCGTCACGCTCAAGCCGCTGACGCCAAGCAGCGCCGGGGTCAAGGCATTGCTTGTGCTGATCCGGTTTGTCCCTCCGTTCACGCTGAAGACGGCGTTCACCCCCCGCGTGAGGCTCGTGCCCGGACCCGTGAGCCCCAGGGCCGCCATCAGATTTCCCTGCGTGTCGCTGACGCCAAAGCCGAGGTCGCCCGTCACCTTGTTCGTCAGCACCATCCGGTTGCTTGTGGAGTCGTACGAGGCCGTCACACCGGCTGCCGAGTTGTTGATCCTGCCGATCACCGTCGCAAGCGAATCCGTGCCGGTATTGTAGTTGATCGCCACGCCGTTGACCGTGAACGAGCCGTTGCCGGAGCCGTCCTGGCCCGCCAGTGCAGTGTTGATTCCCGCGCTTGCGATCGGGCTGCCCGGTTGCAGCGCGCCCAGGGGAGAGGTGCTCGTGACAGTCGGCGTCCCGTTGTTTTCAAGCCCCATGGCCTGAAGAAAATTGCTGGTGTCGTTCGCCGCGCCCAGGACCATGTTGCCCGAGGCGGCGCTGAGTGTGACCTTGTCGAAGTTCGGATCGGTGGAGGTCGAGTCGTAGCTCGCCGTGACGCCGGCGGCCGCGCTCGAGATCGCCGTGAAGACGTCCTGGAGGGATTCCGAGGTCGTGATCGTGACCTGGTGGCCGTTGACGGTGAATGTGCCCGCCGTGACCGGCGTTGCCACGTGCATATTGGCTATCGTGAGGCTTCCCAGGCTGCCCGAGCCGCTGAGGGGGGCTGCGATGCCCCCCGAGCCCGTCAGAACCGCCGTTGTCGCCAGCTTCTGCACGTCGATCGAATAGCTGCCCGGCGGCGTGCCGCCCGCGGCGCTGACCGACCAGGTCGATCCGCTGGTGGATGAGCTGGCGGTGACACCGCCGTAGAGGCTCGGATCCTCGAGCCCGAAAATCGAGTCCTCCAGGGTCGCGAGGTCGGAATTCAGGGAGCCGAGGGAGCTGACCTGGTTGTTGACCGTGGCCTGGTGTGCCTTCACCGCGTTCACCCCGGCGCTGTCTACGGCCACCAATTCATTGATGATATTCTGCCAGTTCAGCCCGGAGGCCAGGCCTGCGATTTGGATGCCCATGAGGGAGGAGTGGTGTTGGAGGGGAATTTCCCGTCGAGGGCATCGGCACAAAGCGCGGCGAATTAAGCCCTTTTTCGCCCGGAACCGCCCGATTCGGAAAATAAATTCCAAACTCGGCGCTAATCTTTCCCGAACCCGCGACGATACCCATCCTCGCCGCGGGTTTCGCCCCCGGCCGGTGTGACCCGGCACCGCCCCCCTCCGGATCCGGCTGCGACACGGACGTCGCGCTCTAAGATCAAGGAAGATACCATGCCAGTAGTCATCAATACCAACATATCGGCCGAAATCGCCGCCAACAACCTAGCCAAGTCGAACATGGAACTGCAGAAGAGCCTTAACAAGCTCTCCAGCGGTTCGAAGATTGTCAACCCCTCGGACGATGCCGGCGGCCTTGCCGTCGCCATGAAGCTCACGGCCACCTCCGACAGGGAGGGCGCCCTCCAGGAAAACATAAGCGACGCCACCTCGTACCTGCAGACGCAGGACGGCGCGCTCCAGGTCGCGGGTTCGATTCTCGACCGCATCTCGCAGCTGAAGACCCTCTATGCGGATCCAACCAAGAACACCTCGGACCAGGCCAACTACAACGACGAGTTCGCGCAGCTCCAGGCCGAGCTGACCTCGCTCACGAACGAAAGCTTCAACAGCGTGAGCCTGTTCGGCACCTCGAGCATCTCGGTCGACGTGACCGACGACCTGAGTTCGAGCGCAGCCGTCGGCGTCCAGGCGCAGAACCTGTCCGACACCACGGTGGGCCTCGGCGCCCTGACCGCGTCCTCGGTCAGCGGCAGCCTGACCAACCTCAACCTGTCGGACATCACCGCCGCGATCCAGAACATCGCGACGATGCGCGCAAACAACGGCGCGGAGCAGAGCCGGCTCACCTTCGCCAGCTCCATGCTGACGACCAGCCAGACAAACCTCCAGTCCGCCATCAGCCGGATCGCCGACGTCGATGTCGCCAATGAAACCACCAACCTCGCCAAGTGGAACGTGCTCGTCCAGGCAGGCACCTCCATGTTGACGCAAGCCAACCAGAGCGCCCAAACCGCCCTGAAACTCATAACCAACGGCTAACCCCCCAAGCCTGACGACCCCTGCGCCCGGGCGGAGTGATTGCCACCCGAGCGTCCCTTAAAGCGGTTGTCTTAGCGGTCGTCAGGCTGGGGCCGGCAGCCATCCCCATCGCGCGTTTCAGACGCGTTGTTCTTTGAGGTCAGTCCTCATAAGGCGCGGCCCGGCGCCATCACCCGGGCACGTGGCGACGACGGAACGTCGCATTAAAGATCAAGGATAGATACCATGTCAGTCGTGATTAACTCAAATACCGCAGCGAGCGTTGCCGCAAACAACCTCGCTTACTCGAGCCAGCAGCTGCAAAAGAGCCTCAACAAGCTCTCGACCGGCTCCAAGATCACCAGCCCGGCAGACGACGCCGGTGGTCTTGCCGTTGCAATGAAACTGACGGCCACGGTCAATCGGGAGGGAGACCTCCAGACAGCCCTGGCCGACGCCTCGTCCTTCACACAGACGCAGGACGGCGCGCTGCAGGTCGTCGGATCGATCGTCGACCGCATCTCGCAGCTCAAGACATTGTACGCCGATCCGACCAAGAACACGTCGGACCAGGCGAACTACGACAGTGAGTTCAGCCAGCTCCAGACGGAGCTGACTTCCCTCGAGTCCCAGACCTTCAACAGCATCGCGCTGTTCGGGACGACGAGTTCAGTGAGCCTCTCGGTCAAGACGACGGATGACCTGAGCTCGAACAACGCCATCGCCGTCTCGCAGCAGTACCTGGGAGACTCCACGACGGGCGTCGGCGCCCTGACCGCGTCCTCGGTGAGTTCCAGCCTGGCCAACATCCAGCTGTCCGACGTCACCACCGCGCTCCAGAACGTCGCGACAATGCGCGCGATCAACGGAGGCGAGCAGAGCCGGCTCAACTTCGCCGCCACGATGCTGACGACGAACATGACCAACCTGCAATCCGCCGTCAGCAATATCTCGGACGTCGATATTGCCAAGGAGACGACAAACCTGGCAAGGTGGAACGTGCTCGTCCAGGCCGGCACATCCATGCTGACCCAGGCCAACCAGAGCGCCCAAACCGCCCTGAAGCTCATCACGGGCTAAGTTGCTCCGCGGTTGTTCTGATTCGCCCACTTCCCGTCCGCCCTCGCTCCACGCTTCGGAGCCCCGGCGGGCGGGACAGGCGGATCAACCGCGGCCGCAGCGGAGGCCCCGCCGGGCGAAAGTCCGGCCAGGCGATGGGCAATAGTCCAAGCAAGGCCCCGGCCAGTCCGGGGCCTTCGCTATTTTGGGAGCGGAAGACCTCAGGCCTCAATTATTGAATTGCATTCAATAATTGAGGCCTGAGGTCTTAGCTACGCACCGCTCCCACATCCGGCGATAGGCCTCCTCGAGTCCGCGCGTGAATCCGGCCGCATCG
>CAZSEH010000008.1:62229-63435 GCA_964605835.1 uncultured Opitutaceae bacterium | reverse complement strand
TTTTCGCTCGACGATCTTGCGCAATCTTCATCGGTTTTGTGATGGATGCAGGCTACCCGATCCCGATGATGCCGGCATTCTAAGTTGCGCACCTCCCTCGTAAGTCTTTGCCTCGCTGGAGATGCCGTCCGCCTTCCAGCTCCTCAAGACCGACTCCGCGACGGCGGCCCGCCGCGGCAGGTTCCAGACGCTTCACGGCGCCGTCGAGACCCCGATCTTCATGCCCGTCGGCACCCAGGGAACGGTCAAGGCCGTCACCCCCGTCCACCTCCTTGAAATCGGCGCCCAGATCATCCTTGGCAACACCTACCACCTGAACCTGCGGCCGGGCAGCGAACTCATCCGCGACCTCGGCGGGCTGCACCGCTTCATGGGATGGGATGGACCGATCCTCACGGACAGTGGGGGTTTTCAAGTTTTCAGCCTCGCGAAACTCCGCGACATCCGGGACGACGGCGTCGCCTTCTCCTCCCACTTGGATGGTTCGAAGCTCTTCCTCGGGCCCCGCGAAGTCATGGCGATCCAGACAAACCTGGGCTCCGACATCGCCATGGTCCTCGACGAATGTCCACCTTGGCCCTGCACAAGGGAGGCTTGCGAGGCCGCGGTCGAGCGGAGCCGGAAGTGGGCCATCGAGTGCAAGCGGATCGCCGAAGAGTCTGGGTTTCTGGCGCAGGGCCACCACCTCTTCGCAATCGTCCAGGGCTCCACTTTTGACGACTTGCGCCGCAAGGCGGCCGAGACACTGGGGGCATTGGATTTCCCGGGATATGCGATCGGCGGAGTGAGTGTAGGCGAGCCGGAACCGGAAATGCTGAAGCAGGTCGGTGCGACGACGCCCTTTCTTCCGGCCGACCGCCCGAGGTACACGATGGGGCTCGGGACTCCGCCCCAGATCCTGAAGATGGTCGCCCTCGGTGTGGACATGTTCGACTGCGTCCTGCCGACCCGGGTCGCCCGGAACGGGCTCGTCTTCACTCCCGACGGCCCGATCAATCTCAGGAACGAGCGGTTCCGGGACGACGCCCGCCCGATCGTCGAAGGGTTGGACAACTACACCTGCCGGAATTTTTCCCGGGCGTACCTCCGCCATCTTACCGTGGCCCGGGAAATGCTCGGAGGGACCCTGCTCACAATTCACAATCTTCACTTCTTCCTGGACCTCATGGCCCAGGCCCGTGGACACATAGAAGCCGGCGACTACGG